>JBCBZM010000148.1:0-2546 GCA_039815345.1 Planctomycetota bacterium
AAGGCGAGCGCGCAGAAGAACTCGGGCCCGTGCGTGTCTCGGCCTCGGCGCGCATCAAACCAGGCCGGCATGACCGCACGCCCCTGTGGCATAAGAGCTGGATCCGCATCGACCGCGTCTGGACGAGCGACGGCGTGCTGCTCGTCGACAGCCCCGGTCCCGCGTGGACCGATCAACTCGATCGGTTGGCCTTCTCACTCTTCACCGATCCGTCCGTGCCGTTCTTGGCTTCGGCGGCGGAGGGCGCGCGGTTCAGTCTGCCGCCCGAGGCCGTCGACGCGTCACGCATCGCCGGCGAGCTCACACGGTTCGAAGTCGCGCGGATCGTTGAGCGCTCGTTCCCGATCGAGCAGCTGACCGAGGCCCGGGGCTTCGTGCAGATCACGCCCGGCGCGTGGATCACGGCCCGTCACCTGTTCGACTCGGGCGATGCAACAACCGTGACCATCCGAACGTGGACCAGCCCCAACGCCGTGCCCCCGCCGTTCGCCGCGGAGTTCTCGGTCGCGCTCGATTCGTGGGAATACGAGGATGACTCGCTCACCGGCGAGGCCGAGTTTGCCGCGCAGTCCTGGGCTATGCCGCACATCGCGACCATCCAGCTGCTGGATGACGCCGGCGACATCGCAACGAAGGCCACGGGTCTCTCCCTCGGCTGGCACCACCGCAACGGCATGCTCCAAGAGAGCCCGCTGTCCTTCACGCTCAAGCCCGGCCGCCGGCTAGCGAACATCCGCGTCTGGGTCGTTACCGAGCACCGCATCGTGACCGAGCCGTTCGATGTCACGATCGAAGAGACCGTGAAGTACCGGCGGTCACTCGTTGCGTCCGAGAATCACGACGAACCGAGTACGTGATTCCCTGTCACAGTGCTGTCTCTACGCGCTTTGGGCGAGATGAGACGCCTGCGCGGTCGACCCCCGCGATTCCGGGAGCACCATGGGTCGACGCGATCACGGTTGCATGTGATCTTGAAGCGTCGGCGTTGCCGGCGTCATCCCAAGCCCCCGCCCGGGGGCGGCCGCTGGAACTCGCGAGGGTCGGCGGCCGCCCCCTCGCCATTTTTCTGGCCATGCACAACGCTTTCCGACAGAAGACCCAGCGCTTTGCCGGCCAAACCCGCATCGAGACGTATATCTCAGTCATGAACGCACCAGCAGGACTCAGGACCACATCGCCCGTTATACGGACGCAGCGCATGGTGCTGCTCATGCTTGTCGGCGTGGTCTCGGCCATGATCGGCGGCACCGCCGCCTCGCAGCCAGGGCTCGCGCTGCGCGATCCGGATCTGGCGATCGCCCGCGACGGCTTCGCGCCCAGGATCTGGCGGTTCGGCGCGATCAACGAGCCCGTCTCGCTTGTGGTCCCATGGTTCGGCTCGAGCGATGAGCTGCCCGACGACGAATGGCGGACGCTGCTGGTTGTGCTGCCCGATTCCCTGGAGATCACCGCGAACAACCCTGACCCGCGACCGCCGCTGTTCCTGCTGCGGTACAACCCGGCGGAGTCGGCCGTCGAGATGCTCACGCTGTACCAGCCGCGCGTGGTCGGCCGCGAGCCCGTGCCTGGTGAGCGTGATGAAACCGCGCTCGGCGCGATCCGGGTCGAGGGTGTGCCCTTCGATGCGCCGCGCCACCACTGCGCTGTGTTGACGTTCGATCCGGCGATCGACGCGTTCACGCTGCACGTTGCCAGCGAAGGCTCAGCGAATGTCCGCACCGCCGTCATGCCGCAGCCGGCGCAGGCGATCCCAAAGATGGATCCGGACGGCCGGATCTATGTCGGCAACCCGTACGCCGGCGGCACGTCGCACACTGGGCCGATCTTCCCGACCGTCTTCCGGCGCGGGCTCATCGGTGCGGCCGAGTTGCAGGACGTCTGGCAGACGCCCGGTGGCCCGCGGCTGACCGACCTGATCGGCCCCGGCTTCCAAATCGACGAAGATGTCATCTTCCTCATGCTCCACTCCGGCGACCCGAACTACGCAAGCCCGGCCGACACCGGGCAGATGCGCGCGTGGTTCGAGGGCGACTCAACCACCTGGCCGACTGTGGTTTTCCCGCGCACCATCGATGCCGTCCGCAACGGCGAGCCCACAAACGACCTCTCGACCATCGAGCAGACGCCGGTGTTCGAACCCGTCATGCCGTGGTCCGGCTGGTGGCAAACATCGACGCCGGTCGAGCAGCTCCAGCTCGGGCTCGAACCAGTCGGCGGCTCGCTCCCGCGCTTTACCGCTGTGCTCCGGGGCACGCGCGTCGGCGATGCCGCGCTCACCGCGTGGGGGCTCGGCAACAGCCGATGGTCCAACACCACGCCAACGCCAACCTCGCTCACCGACCCGGCGCCGCTCTCACGGTCGCACCTGCTCGGCCTGCGCGCGGCCCGGCCCGACCGCGACGGCGGGCTCATCGTGCTCAACCTCTCAGCGATCGATTCCATCGAAGGCGTCGAGTTCGTCGACACCATCCCCGACGCCCCAGAGATCGACATCGACCGCCGATCCAACTGGACGCGATTCAGCTACGGCGGCAGCTTCGCGCCGT
>JBCBZM010000069.1:0-15964 GCA_039815345.1 Planctomycetota bacterium
TCCTCGCGAGAGGGGGATGGCGCCGCAAGCTCTGCCGGAACCGCCCATAGCCCTGAGGAAGGCGCGGGTGAAGGGGAGGCCACCTCAGACGGGGCGGGCCCGAGCCAGACCGTGCCCGCGCGAACGACCACTGCGTCGGAGTTCGGCGCGCGGAACATGGGCGTACCGGATAGGTACACGCCCAAGACGTGCGAACGCGTTTCGAGCGGATCGCCCGAGTGCAGCACGAGGTCGGCCAGTTTGCCCGGAGCGAGCGAACCCACATGATCGTCGACGCCGAGAATCTCGGCCGGTATCCGCGTCACACTCTCCAACACGCGGTGAGCATCCATGCCGGAACGCTGCGCTGTCGACGCGGCAAGCCGCAGGTCTTGAGCGCGACCACCCGGCGCCACGGTGAGCGCGAGCTTGAGCCCGTCGAGCGCGGCAAGGTCTCGAACGTTCCGCTCGACTGCGTCGCGGCTGGCGCCGAGATCGTTGCCGGGCGCCCGGAACGACGCGTCGAGGCCGTATACGAGCGGGTAACCCGCGTCGCGAAGCCGCTCGGCGATTCGCGCCGACTCGGCGCCACCGACCAGATAGCCCCGACGGTCGTTGGTCTGCAAGAACGTCGTGGCGCCGAGCAGGTCGGCGGCGCGATCCGCGTGAATACGGATCGGTGCGCCCTCCGTCCAGGCCGACGCGAGCGCGGACTGGTGCAGCGAGCGATCGCTCGAAGACAGCGCCGATTCCACCGCGTCCTTCAGCGCCACATAAAGACCGATACGCGAGTCCGGACGCTGCGGGCGCCCCGGCTCGATCAGGTTGTCTGCCGAGGGCGGGATCAGGGCTTCGACGAGCGAAGGCGGGTTGTACACCCCTTCGTGCAGGTTCACGGTGAGATCCGACATCGGCAAGAGCACCGCGTGCGGATCGTCATGGGCCGCGAACCGCACCACGGCGCCTCGACCGGAGAGAAGCTTGTTCGAGCCGGGCGAAAGGTGCGCCGTGGTGACGCCCGATGCCAGCATCGGCCGCCAATCGGCGTAGCGATCGAACGCGTCAAGCGCCCAGAAGCCGGCGCCCACCGAATCCAAGCCCCGGTGCTCACCCGCCACCTCGGCCGAGACCGCGACCAAGCCGGGCGTGATCGAAGCGTCGGGGTACTCGACCAGCGGCAAATCCGCCGGCGGGTCGATGTCGGCGCCGATGGCCTCGATGCGGCCGTCGCGGATGACGATCACGCCGTTCTCGATCATCGCGGGCAGGTCGGGGCTCGCCGGATAGATCCGCCCCGCGCGGATCGCGATCGATCCGCCGTCCGCCAAAGCGCCGGCCATCGCGGCCGGCGTCGTTGCCGCCGCACACGCCAGCACCGCGGCGATCAGGCACGCCATACGGGAGGTCACAGACAAAGACCGAAGCTTGAGCATCAGCCCTCGCCTCCCTCATTGCCGGGTGCATTGCCGGATGCATCACTGGAGTCAGCGCCGGAATCGCCATCGGCGGCCGTGTCATCGGAATCCGATCCGGCAGCATCGTCCTCGGACGCGTCGGCGCCGTCTTGAGCGTCGATCTCGTCCGCGTCCTCGTCCTCTTCCGCTTCGCGGGCCTTGTTCTCATCTTCGAGACGCAGCAGTTCCTTGAGGCGGTGATCCTTCGAACGCTCGTACGCAAGGATGCCGTCGATGAAGACCATCTCGACCCACGAGTTGAAGTCGAGCGGGTCACCCGAGAACACGACCAGGTTGCCGATCTTCCCCTCATCGATGGACCCAAGGTCGTCGCCCAAACCCAGCAGCTCGGCCGGGTTCATCGTGATCGCCTTGAGCGCCGCATCCCGCGGCACACCGTTCCGCACGCACACCGCGGCCTGATAGTTCAGGTACCGCTCGGCCAGCGAAGACGACGGGCTCGGCTGCAACGCGAACAGCAGCCCCGCGTCGTGCGCCTTCTTCGGCACGAACGTCTCACGGATATCGCCCGTGAACGGATCACGTTCCCGGTCGAACAGGCTCTCGTCCAGCACTACGCCGATGCCCTTGCCTTCGAGCTCGCCGAACGCCTTGTGGGCGGTGGCGCCGAGCACGAGCGTCGTCCGGTCTGTCAACTCTTGGTCCTCGGTGATCTTGAGCGCGGGGCCCACGTCCGTCGCGGCGCCGGCGTAAATCCACGCCGCCATGTCACCCCGGCGCATCCGCACGAGGTTCCGTGTGTCATCGCCCAGGTCCTCGTCGCGGATCAGTGCTCTGCCTTGCTCCCGACGTTCTTCGGGCGACTCGCGCACCGTCCGGTCGTTCTCTTCCGCGTCTTCCTCGAACCGCTTCTCGGCGAGGTCTTCCAGCTTCCGATCGAGCGTGTGGAAGGCTTCGCGGAGTTCGAGCATCTGCCGCATCCGGTCGTAACCCCGCTTGGGCGTGACGGACATCTTCATCGCGGCATCCGCCGAAACGGTCATCTCGGCGATCGACAGCCCGATCGGGCGGACCACACGCGTCACGCCGCCGATGACCGTGTTGTTCGCCGGGCTGGCGTGCACGGTGGTCACGCCGTCGCGGAGCGCGTCCTCGAAGAATCGCCGAGACGGGTCGATCGCGTCGTACACGTTCAAGAACGGCGTCACCGGCTGGCTCTCGTTCGGCACGTCCATGCCGCCGGCGGCGTGCGGATGGATCATCCCCGGAAAAACCACCTTGCCCGTCGCGTCGTACTCGACCGCGTCGAACGGGATCTCGACATCCGCGCCCACCGCGGTGATGCGGCCGTTGTCCACAACGACCGTCCCCTGTGCGATGTCGTCGCCGCTGACCGTGATGATCCGGCCGCCCGTGATCGCGATCTTCGTCGGCGCCTGAGCCCAGGCGCCCCCGCACGTTACGACGCCCGCGAGCAACCCCGCCAGCATCGAAGCTGCACGGCGTCCGCGCCAGTCTGATTTACGCACCATGCTCAAAACCATGCGTCGCCTGCTCCTATCCGCGGCGCTGCTGCGCCGGCCTTCGCGTGCCCGCTGCACGGGCTTCGATCAAATCCGTGTTCAGTCGTCGTGCTCAGTCGTTATCCCGGAGATCGAGTGCCACGCGCCCGTCGATGGTGACCACCATCGCCTTGGAGGTCGCCGCGAACGGCTCGCCGCTCCACACGACCAGGTCCGCACGCTTGCCGGTCTCGACCGTGCCCATCTCGTCTTCCATACCCAGAATCCGCGCGGGGTTCACCGTGACCGCGCGGAGCGCTTCGGCGTCGCTCAGCCCCGACTTGATCGCGGACATCGCCTGGCGATCCAGCCCCGCCTCGTCGCGCAGGTCCTGAGCCGACAACGCCGGCTCCAACCCCGCGTCGAACAGCGCCCGCAGCGTGCCCAGCCTGGCGCCCGAAGCGTCACTCGCCCGAGCGCGGAGGCCCGACGCATCGACGTAGACCGGCCCGTACACAATCGATCGACCCGCCTCGGCGAGCGCTTCGAGCGAGTGGTGCGCTTCGGTCGCTTCCAGCAGCACATGCTCAAGGCCGAACTCGTCCGTCAGGTGCTCGGCCGCTTCGATATCGTTCTGCGAACGGGCCTGCACAAACAGCCGTTGCTCGCCGGAGCGCACCGCTTCGAGCGCCTCAAGCGCCGCTGGAGGCGCCGCGTCGGAACCCGTGATTTCCAAGCCCTCTTCGTAACGGGCCGAGTCGTACATCGCCTTGCGGAAGACCCACGTCACGCCCATGCGCGTAGTGGGCCGCCGTGTCCGAGCCGTCGGCCGACCGCCGAACGGCGGGCTATTGCCAAGGCCTGTCGAGTACGGATCCGAACCGATCACCGCTTTCACACCCGCCGACCGGTCGAGCACGCGCGAAGCCAGAGGCCCCGCCGTATGCACCAGCGCCGGCTGCGGGCCGATCACGGCCGAAGAATCCGGCATCGCCAGCACGGTGGTCACGCCCGAGAGCAGCAGGCGATCAAAATCCTCCGACCGAAGGTTCAGAGCATCCAGCACGCGCGTGTGCGGCACCACCTCGCTGATCGCTTCGGTCGAGAGCGCATCGGGAATCACACCCGGCGCCGTGAGCGACGACACCATGCCGTGCGTCGGGTACGTGCACACCGGGCAGATCTCGCCCACCGCGAGCTGGTCGTGGCTCAGAATCAACGGGCACGTCGCGCAGCTATCGCAGCCACCCTCACGCGGGGCGCCGAAGTTCTTGTGCAGCAGCCGACGCAGTTCCCCGCCCGGCAGTTGGTCGCGAACGAAGATGTCCCGCCGTTCGATGCTGGCGTTCGCGTCGATCAGGCCCGCGGTGATCGAGCCTTCTTCAATTTCGATCGTGTCCATGCCGCGCGGGATCCGCAGATCGGCGCCGACGGCCGCGATCTTGCCGTCTTCGATCAGCACCACACCGTTCTCGATGACCTCGCCGTTGCCGACGTAGACCTTCGCCGCACGCAGCGCTACCTGTGCCAGCGCCGGCGACGACACCGCCGCCAGCACCAGCCCGACCGCGATCGCTACGCGTTCCATTGCTCGCCCGCTCACGGCGCGCTCCCTTCCGCCGGCGTCTGATACATCAGATCACCGTACACCCACACCCGCTGCGGCTGCACATCCGCTCGCAGCGGGTCACCCGACCACAGCACCAGATCGGCACGAAACCCTTCGCGGATCGACCCGGTCAAGTCATCAACACCGGCCAGCGCAGCCGCCTCGGACGTAAACGAACGCCGCGCCGCATCCGGAGCGAGGCCGTAGCCCGAAGCCAGCGTGGCCGTCATGCGGATGCTGTCGTACGGCTGGTTCGAAGTGGCGCCGTGGCTGACGACCCGCACCCCGGCGCGGTCTAGGAACCCCGCGCCCGCCAACACGTCCGGCCGAGCATCAAACGTGTACGGCCCGATGATGAACGTGCCTTCGTAGTCCTCGAGGTCCGAAGACAGGTCCAACGCATCACGGCTGTGCACGATGTTGGGCGACAAACCAAAGCCGCCCATCATCTGGATCGCTTGCGCCGCGTCGTCGCCGTCGGGGCAGAACACGATCGCCGGCAGGCCGGCCTCTGCGACCCGGCCGAGCATCGAGTCCTCGCCCGACTCTTCCATCGCCGCGCGGATAGCGAAGAGAATGCCCGCGCGGGAAGTCGGGCCATACCGCGTATCAACCGCCGGTGGCCCGAGCGAGAAGACCATCGCCGACTCATCGTTGAGCACGTCGAGCACGCCCCCGTCGGCATGCGTCGAGACCGTCACCGCGAGCCCGCTGACCGGATTCGAAGGCGTCGGCCCGACCATGACCGCCGTGATCCCGGCGGCGGCGGCTTCGGCGAAACTTGGATGCAGCGGGTCGATCGCGTCCATCGCCGTGATGTCATCGGCGATCGGCTTGATGTCATCGCGCGTGCCGCCCGTCACGCCGACGCCAGAGAAAATGTCGATGATGCCCGGCGACAGCACGCCCGCGATGGCCGGTTCGTCCTCGTCGGGCGTTCCGACCGAGACGATCGTGCCCCGGTCGATCTCGATCGCGATCGGCCCGCCGAGCGTGCCGTCGGGTGCCACGTGATCCGCGACCACCAGCCGAACCGGCGCCGCTGCCAACGTCGGTGCGCAAACGGCAGGCACGATCAGCGAAGCGGCAATCGTGAGTCCGCCGGCGATTCGCCGACGAGCGGGTTCAACGTTCATAGACCGTCGCTCCATCCAGCCACATCCGCATCACGCGGCTGCCCGGGGCCCCGGGCTCGCCCGACCACAGCACCAGATCCGCAATCGCGCCGGGCCGCATCGCGCCCGCGCCGTCCAGTCCCAGCACCTCGCCGGCGCGGCGCGTCACGAGGCCCATCGCGTCCGCCTTGTCCGAGCGGCCCGCCAAGGACTTGGCCGCGAGCAGCACGCCGCGTGACGCCCGTGCGCTGTCTACGCCGCCGCCAACGGTCCAGGTCACGCCCGCCGCGTCCAACGCCGCCACATCCGGCGTCGTCGGCCGACGGGTCTCGCGATCGAACACGGGCGTCGTCTGAGGCGCGAGCACGACCGTCGCCTCGTGCTCAGCAATCGCCGAGGCCACCAAACCACTCTCGGCGCCGCCCTCGATGATGATGTCGATATTGAACTCGTCGCCGATTTCCAGCGCGTTCAAAATGTCTGCCGACCGATCGGCCCGGATCCGCAGCGGGATCTCCCGGTCGTGCACCTGCAGCAGCCGTTCGGCGTTGCGATCGGTGCGCGGCCGTTCCGGTTTGGCAGGGCCCGAGTCTTTCTTCTCGTCGTCGTCCGCGTCCTCGTCTTTGCCGTCGTCCTCGGCGGTCTCGCTCTCCGAGTCCTCGTCGTCGCCGTACTCGTCCGATTCGTCCTTGAGCTTCTTCAACTCTTCCAGGTAGGTCTCGAGCGAGTCTTCGTACACCTCGGCCGTCTCGCGGTAATCGAGCGCCGATCGCAGCGCCTGCCGCACGCCCGACAGCCGCGCCAGCCGTTCGGCCGGCGTGTCCGCACGCAGGTCAACACAGACCGAGGCCACCTCACGGACCACTTCGCCGTAGCCGCCGCTGTCTCTCGGCTTGAGCCGGATGATGCTGCCGGTACCCGCGATCGCGGCGCCGCGAGCGGAGACGTAGACGGTGCCGACGCCGTTGCGGAGCGCATCACGAATGAGCACATCCGCGTACGGGTCAAACATTTCGTGCGCCATCGCCGCCGCGGCGTCTTCGCCGTCCGCCGAAGGGCTGAGCGCCAGGCCGCCCCACGCATCGATCAACGCGGGCGTCACGGCGCCGCCGGCCGCGTCGATGACATTGGCCCGTTCCGGCGCCTCGGCGCCCGGGCCTCGGACCGATGCGATCCGATCACCGCGGAGGATGATCATCGCCGGTTCGATGACCCGGTCTCCGACCACCACGCGGGCGTTCTCGATGACCGTGGGTCTCTGGAAAAGCTGAGCCGAGGCCGCGGACGGCCACAGTCCAACCGTGCACACCAAGGCCGTGAGCCACCTCAGCAGCGGCAGGCCTTGCTTCTGGGCCGATTCGGCCTTGCGAGTGTTTCGCACGCAACAGTCCTCTAATCGAGGGATCACACCGCCCCAAGGCCCGCCCGGCGATTCCGGACGGAGACGGAGGTTTACCGTCCCCCGCACGATCCGGTTGCGGGAGATAGGGATAACCCTATCAAGATATCGCAACGATTGTCGGGTAGGCGGGCTCGATGGCCCAATCAAAATGCTTACGGCAAACGGTCTTGCGCAGCGGTCAATGCCGCTCGCACCGCTTTCGGCCCCACACCACCCGGAACCTCGCGGTTCGAGAGCACCCGGTCCAGCATCAGCCACTCGCGTACATCGGGACTGAGTCGCGCGTCGATGCCGCTGAGATCGGCGTCGGCCAGTTCCTCCAACGCACAACCTTGCTCCAAAGCCGCCCGGACGGCTTGGCCCGCGATGTGGTGCGCTTCTCGGAACGGCACGCCCTTCTCGACCAAGTAATCGGCGAGCTCTGTGGCGTTGGCGTGGCCCTCCCGAGCCGCGGCCTCGCACCGCTCAGCTCGGAACCGAGCGCCCGAGATCACCCGCTCGCCCGCACGCAGCAGCATGGAGAGCTGCCGCATCGCGTCGAATAGCGGCTCCTTGTCTTCCTGGAGATCTTTGTTGTACGCGAGGGTCAACCCCTTCAGCGTCGTCGCCAGCCCGCTCCAGGCGCCGATGATCCGTCCCGGCTTGCCGCGGAGCAGTTCGGCCGCGTCGGGGTTCTTCTTCTGAGGCATCAGCGACGACCCGCTCGTCACCGCGTCGGACATCTCCACAAACCCGAACTCGCCCGACGCGAAAATCACGAGCTCTTCTCCCAGGCGAGACAGATGCACGCCGCACATCGCCGCGGCGCCGATCGTCTCCAACACAAAGTCTCGGTCCGAGACCGCGTCCAAACTATTCCGCGTGATGCCATCAAAGCCGAGTTCCGCCGCGATCTGTTCCCGGCCGACATCGTAAGTCGTCCCCGCCAACGCTCCTGAGCCGAGCGGGCAGACATTGAGCCGCGCACGCGCGTCGTCAAATCGTGTGAAGTCGCGTTCGAACATCTCCACGTACGCCAACGCCCAGTGTGCCACCGGCGCCGGCTGCGCACGCTGCAGGTGCGTGTACCCGGGCATCACCGTCTCGATCTCGCGTTCGGCAAGGTCCACCAGCGCCCGCTGCAAGACGCGCAACTCCATGACCCGCGTGTCGATCTGCTCGCGCGTCCACAGCCGAAGGTCCGTCGCGACCTGATCGTTCCGGCTGCGCCCCGTGTGCAGCTTTTTGCCGAGATCCCCCAGCCTCTCGACCAACGCCGATTCGGTCCACGAATGGATGTCCTCGGCGCCCGACCCCAGCGGCGCCGACGGGTTCTGCTCGACCTCGGCCAGCAGTTCGTCGATCGCGCCGCACAGCCGCTCGACCTCGGGCTGCGTGAGCACACCCGCCCGACCGAGACCCCGCGCCCACGCCGCAGAACCCGTCAGGTCTTGCCTCGCCAGCACATAATCAAACGGCAGCGAGTCATTTAGCTCTTGAAACAGCGGGTCGGTTTCGCCTTCGAAACGCCCGCCCCACATGCTCGCGCTGCCGCCCTTCGGAGCGTCGGCCGTCACGCCTTGGCTCCGTGCTCCACCGCATCGCCCGGCTGAGGCTCCATCTCTCCCCGCGACTTCATCGCGTGAATCCGCTCGGGCAACGCGAACAACCGGATGAAGCCCGCCGCATCGCTCTGGTGGTACACGTTGTCCCGGCCGAACGTCGCGTACTCCTCGCTGTACAGGCTGTGGGGGCTGCGTCGCTTGATCGCGACCGCGCTGCCCTTGTACAGCCGCACCACGACTTCGCCGTTGACCCGCGCGCCGATCGACTCGGCCGCCGCCTGCAACGACTCCCGCAGCGGCGTGAACCACCGACCCTCGTACACAATGTCCGCGAACCGAAGGCCCAGATCCTCACGGAACCGCCGCGTCGCGCGGTCGAGCGTCAGTTCTTCCAAGGCCCGCAGCGCCTCGACGATGACCGTGCCGCCGGGCGTCTCGTAGAGCCCTCGAGATTTCATCCCGACTACGCGGTTCTCCACGATGTCCACACGCCCCACGCCGTGCGGTCCCGCGATCTCGTTGAGCCTCTCGATCATCGCCGCGGGCGTCACACGCTCGCCGTTGATCGCCCGAACCCGGCCGTGCTCGACCAAAAGCGTGACGTCTTCTTCCTTGTCCGGCGCCTCGCGCGGATCGGCCGAACGCATCCACGCGTCCGCAGGCGGCTCGTTCCACGGGTCCTCGATCGGCCCGCCCTCGTGCGAGATGTGCCACAAGTTCGCGTCGCGCGAATAGATCTTCGTCGCACTCGACGTGGTCTCAACGTTCTTCTCTTTCAGATACTCAAGCAGGTCTTCGCGCGAAGTGAACTCCCACGTCCGCCACGGCGCGATCACTTCCAGCGTCGGAGAGACCGCCGCGAACGTCGCCTCGAACCGCACCTGGTCGTTGCCTTTGCCGGTGCAGCCGTGGCAGAGCGCGTCGGCGCCCTGGGCCAGAGCGTACTCGGCCATCGCCTTGGCAAGGATCGGCCTCGCCATCGAGGTCCCGAGCAGGTACCGCCCCTCGTAGATCGCGCCTGAGACCAACGTCGGCTCGATGTAGTCGGTCACAAACGCATCACGCAGGTCGGCAACAACGCACGACTCGGCGCCGGAACGAATGGCCTTCTCTTCGAGGCCTTCAAGCTCGACGCCGCCCTGACCCACATCGCCGCAGAACGCCAGGATGCGCGCGCCCGGCTCGCGGTCCTTGAGCCAGGGAATGATTGCCGAGGTGTCCAGACCGCCCGAGTACGCCAGCACAATCGTCTTCGCCATGACCGCTCCAACTCTTCAGCCACCCGGCCGTTCGTTCATTCGTACGGGACACTCGCCGAGCGCCTTCGGTCGTGCACCCTTGACCCGACGCCCGAACCGACCAACCATAGTCCCGTGACCTTCTCCGCCTGCCACCATCATCACGCTCATCAGACCGAAACTCTCGGGGCGCGGTAGGTCCACGGCATCGGAACGTCGATGATCGTCGAACACGCCGGCCCCGCGGGTCGGCGTGCTGTGTTTTTGCACTCGATCCATCCAACTCCGCCGATCCCCGGAACCAACCAACCGCCTCTGGAGATTCATCAGTGAATACCACACCCCTCCGCGTCGCACTGCCCAAAGGACGCATGCAAGAAGGCGTCTTCGGACTCCTCAGAGACGCCGGGCTCCCCGTCCGCGTCCCATCCCGAGGCTACCGGCCGAAGCTCCCGCTCGAAGGCGCGGACACCAAGATCCTCAAGCCACAGAACATCATCGAGATGCTCGCCGCCGGCTCGCGTGATGTCGGGTTCGCCGGCGCCGACTGGGTCGCCGAACTCGACGCCGATGTGGTCGATCTGCTCGACCTCGGGCTCGATCCGGTTCGCCTCGTCGTCGCGGCGCCACGCGAGATTCTCGAAGACGGCCGGCTCCCCAACCGACGCATCCGCGTCGCCTCTGAGTACCAACGCCTCAGCCAAGACTGGATCAAGCAGTCCGGCCTCGACGCGACCTTCATCCGCACCTACGGCGCCACGGAGGTCTTCCCGCCCGACGACGCCGACGCCATCATCGACATCACTCAGTCCGGCGCCACGCTCGAAGCCAACGGCCTCGTGATCGTCGATGAAATCGCCCGGTCGTCCAGCCGACTGCTCGCCAGCCGAGCCGCGGCCGCGGACCCGGCGAAGCGCGAACGCATCGACGACCTCGTCGTCCTCATCACCGCCGTACTCGAAGCCCGCAAGCGCGCCATGCTTGAGCTCAACGTGTCTGCCGATCGGCTCGAAGCAGTCATCGAGACGCTGCCCTGCATGCGCCGCCCAACGATCGCCCAACTGCACTCCGAACGCGGCTACGCCGTGCGCGCCGCCGTGCCGCGCAAGGACCTGCCCAAGCTCATCCCTGCGATCAAAGCCGCGGGCGGGTCGGATCTGGTCGTCTCCTCCGCCACGCAGATCGTGCCGTGACCCGACCGACCGTTCCATCACTGCCGTTGCCTCGAGCCGCGCTCGTCGGCGCCCGCGCGTACCGGGCCTGGCCGGCGCGCGAGCGGTGCGACCTGCTCTTGGACGCCAACGAGGGCCCTGAGCCCCCGGCCGAGTGGTTGCTCGCGGCCGCAAAGGCAACCGATGAGGCGCGCCGCTACCCGGCCGCGGGCCCGCTCGAACAACGACTCGCCGAACGGTTCAACATCAGCCACGATCGGGTCCTTGTGTCCGCCGGCGGCGACGACACCCTCGACCGCTGCTGCCGAGCCTTCCTCGAACCCGGCAGAAAGATCGTGCTCGCGCGGCCGACGTTCGAGATGATCGAGCGGTACGCGACACTCGCCGGCGGTGAAATCGACGCCGCGCCATGGACCATCGGCGAGCCCTACCCGGAAGCCGAGGTGCTCAGCCGTATCGACGAACATACCGGCGTCGTCGCGATCGTCTCGCCCAACAACCCCACCGGGGCGACCGTGCCGAACGAGACCGTCCGCGGTCTCATCGACCGCGCCGCAGAGGTCGGAGCGCTCGTCGTCGCCGATCTCGCCTACGCCGAGTTCGACGAGAACGACCCGACCGCCGAATGGCTCGAGCATCCGAACGTGGTCGTTGTGCGCACGTTCTCGAAGGCATGGGGCCTCGCCGGCGCCCGTGTCGGCTACGCATTGGGTGACGCGGCCGTGATCGAGTGGCTCCGAGCAGCGGGCGGTCCGTTCACCGTCTCAACGCTGTCCCTCGCCGTCGCGGCCGAAGCGCTCGAGCGAGGCGACCGCGTCATGACCGAAACCGTGGCTCAAGTAACACGGTCGAGAACGCACCTCACCGAAGTCCTCGAACGAGTCGGCGCCCGACCGGTTCCTTCGGCTGCCAACTTCGTTCTCGCTCGGTTGCGTGATGCGGATCAGGCCGCATGGTTCGTCGGCGCCATGGCCTCGCTCGGCATCGCGGTCCGCGGCTATCCCGCGTCCAACGAACTCGCCCACGCCGTGCGCATCACATGTCCAACTGCGGCCGCCGACACCGACCGCGTCGTGCGCACAATCGCAACCGCGATGCGCCCCGAGGCCATCCTCTTCGATCTCGACGGCGTCATCGCCGATGTCAGCCGTTCCTACCGCAAAGCCATCCTCGACACCGCGGCAACCTTCGGCGCCACGATCTCGCCCGACGAGGTCGCCGAAGCCAAAGCCGCGGGCGATGCGAACAACGACTGGGTTCTCACACTCCGCCTGCTTGCCAATCGCGGCGTCACAACGTCTCTCGAAGAAGTCACCCGACGCTTCGAGGTGATCTATCAGGGCACAGATCAATCGCCCGGCCTGCACGCGACCGAAACGCTGCTCTGTACGCGCGACACGCTCGAACAACTCGCCCGACGGCTCCCGCTCGCCGTCGTCACGGGCCGACCGCGGCGCGACGCCGAACGCTTTTTGACCCAGCACGGCCTCACCGACCTGTTCCAAACCCTCGTATGCATGGAAGAAGGCCCCCCCAAGCCCGACCCCACGCCTGTCCGAATCGCGATGGAACGGCTGGGCCTGAGCCGAGCGTGCGCAAGTAAAGCCTGGATGATCGGCGACACGCCCGACGACATTCGCGCCGCCGCAGCCACGGGCGTGGTTCCGATCGGCATCCCTGCGCCGGGTGAGGACACCGCCGCAGCCGTGCGCACACTCGAAACTGTGGGCGCCGCCCGCGTCATCCGCGACCTGACCGAACTGCAAGGACTGCTGCCATGACCGCACACGCCGCCCCATCTCGCATCGCCCAGGTTCAACGCAAGACCAACGAGACGGACATCTCCCTGCGCCTCAACCTCGACGGCGCCGGCCAGACCGACATCAACACCGGGATCGGCTTCCTCGACCACCTCCTCACCGCGCTCGCCTTCCACGCGCGGTTCGATCTCGAACTCGCCTGCACGGGCGACCTGCACATCGACGACCATCACACCGCCGAGGACTGCGCCCTGGCGCTGGGCAGCGCGATGGACCAGGCGCTCGGCGACCGCGTGGGCATCCGCCGATTTGCCGATGCCCACGCGCCGCTCGACGAAGCGCTCGCGAGAGCGGTCGTTGACCTCTCCGGTCGTCCGCACGCGGAGGTGCGGCTCGACCTGCAGCGCGACACCGTCGGCGCCCTCGCGTGTGAGAACATCGCGCACGTGCTCCGTTCCCTGGCGATCAACAGCCGGACCACTCTGCACGTCGACGTGCTGCGTGGCGACAACGATCACCACAAGGCCGAAGCCGCATTCAAGGCCGTGGCTCTCGCCTTCCGTGCGGCTGTCGCACGCGATGGCTCTTCGATCACACCCAGCACCAAGGGCGCCCTGTGAGCCGCGCACCCGCCGACACGTTGGTTGTGCGCACGGGCGCGGCCAATGTCGCTTCGGTCATCGCCGGCCTCGAGCGGCTCGAGTTGACCTGCGCGCTGACCGACGCCGCCGGGGACCTGCTCGACGCGCCACGCGTCGTGCTGCCCGGGGTGGGGGCCTTTGAGGGCGTGGCCCGCTCGCTGCATGATTCGGGTGTGGCCGAAACCCTCCGCAAACGCATCAACCAAGGCCGGCCCACGCTCGCCGTGTGTCTCGGTATGCAGTTGCTGTTCGAATCGAGTGACGAAGGCGCCGGCGCCGGGCTCGGTGTCGCCGAAGGACGCGTGCGGCGGTTCGACGCGCCCGAGCTGCGCGTGCCGCAGATGGGCTGGAACCTCGTTCGTGCGCCCGCCGAGGCGCGGTTTCTGACCGACGGCTACGCCTACTTCGCCAACTCGTACCGCGTCACCCATCCGCCCTCCGGCTGGTCGTCTGCGATAGCCGATCACGCCGGCCCGTTCGTCGCCGCGATCGAACGCGACGCCGTGCTCGCCTGCCAGTTCCACCCCGAACTCTCCGGCGCCTGGGGCCGATCACTCCTCGAACGCTGGGTCGCCCGCAGCCGCGAGTTGGAGACCGCGCCGTGCTGACCACCCGACTCATCCCGTGCCTCGATGTACGCGACGGCCGCATCGTCAAGGGCGTCCGCTTCCAAGGCCTCCGCGACGCCGGCGACCCCGTCGAGCGAGCCGCGGCCTACGAAGCCCAAGGCGCCGACGAACTGGTCATCCTCGATGTCTCCGCGACACCCGAGGGCCGATCGAATCAGGTCGAGACCGTCAAGGCGGTGCGCGCCGTGCTCTCGATTCCGCTGACCGTCGGCGGCGGCGTGCGTTCGGCCGAGGACGCAGGCCGACTGCTCGAGGCGGGGGCCGACAAGGTCGGCATCAACACCGCCGCGGTCCGACGTCCCGAGTTGCTGACGGAGGTCTCCGACCGGTTCGGTCGTCAATGCACGGTGCTCGCGCTCGATGCAGCGCTTCGAGAGGACGCGGACGGCTGGCAGGTCGTAGTGGGCTCCGGCAAGGAACGCCTGGATCTCCATGCGGTCGAGTGGGTCGTCGAAGCCGAACGCCGGGGCGCGGGCGAGATCCTTCTGACAAGCTGGGACCGCGACGGCACCGGCGAGGGCTACGACGAGGCGTTGCTTCGCGCGGTGCGCGCCGTGGTCGATATTCCTGTCATCGCGTCCGGCGGCGTCTCAACCATCGAACACCTGGTCGCGGGCGTGCACGCCGGCGCCGACGCGCTGCTCGCCGCCAGCATCTTTCACGACGCGCACATGACCGTTGCCGAGGTGAAGACCGCGCTCGCAGAAGCCGGCCTGACCGTCCGGCCGGCAGATCCGCCTGCATCAACCGCTTCGGAGCCCACCCGATGATCGTGCCTTCTATCGACCTGCTCGGTGGCCAAGCCGTGCAACTGATCGGCGGCGAAACTCCCGCGATCGAAGCCGGAGACCCGCGTCCCATCGCCGATCGCTTTGCACGCGTCGGGGAGACGGCCGTCATCGACCTGGACGCGGCCCGCGGCGAGGGCACGAACACCGGACTGATCGAGGACCTCGTCCGACGGGCGCCGTGCCGCGTCGGCGGCGGGATCCGAGACGTCGACACCGCGATCCGCTGGCTCGACGCGGGCGCCCGCAGCGTCATCCTCGGCACCGCCGCCCGGCCTGAGATTCTCCGTGCGTTGCCGCGCGAGCGGGTCATCGCAGCGCTCGACGCCCGTGACGGCGAAGTGGTCGTAGAAGGCTGGCGCACCAAGACCGGCGCTTCGGTCGTCGACCGCATGCGCGAGCTACGGGACCACGTCGGCGGCTTTCTCGTCACGTTCGTCGAGCTCGAAGGCAGACTCGGCGGCTCGGCGCTCGACCGCGTCGAAGAACTGGTCCGTGAGGCCGGCGAGGCGCGCGTCACGATCGCGGGCGGCGTGACGAACGCAGAAGAAGTCGCCGAACTCGACCGGATGGGCGCCGACGCGCAGGTCGGCATGGCGCTGTACTCGGGCCGTCTTGCGCTCACCGACGCGTTCGCGGCGCCGCTGACCTCCGATCGGCCCGATGGGCTCTGGCCCACGGTCGTGACCGACGAGCATGGCGTCGCTCTCGGGCTCGCGTATTCCAACCTCGAAAGCCTCACCGTGGCGATCGAGGAAGGCGCCGGTGTTTACTGGTCGCGCAACCGCGGGCTGTGGCGTAAGGGCGCAACGTCCGGCGCCACGCAACGCCTGCTGAGAGTCGATGCCGACTGCGACCGCGATGCGCTGCGGTTTGTCGTACGACAAGAAGGCGTCGGCTTCTGCCACACGGGGTCGACGACATGCTGGGGCGAGCAGTGGGGCGTGCCGGCGCTGAACAGCGCGGTGCAGGAACGTCTGGCTTCCGCGCCTGCGGGTTCGTACACCCGGCGCTTGTTCGACGACGCGGACCTGTTGCGATCCAAGCTGCTCGAGGAAGCCGGCGAACTGGCCGACGCGACCACGCCCGATGAGGCCGCGTGGGAAGCCGCCGATGTGCTGTATTTCGCGATGGTCCGAGCCGCGGCCGGCGGCGCCGATCTCGACGCGA
>JBCBZM010000057.1:0-18415 GCA_039815345.1 Planctomycetota bacterium
ACGACCTGCTCGACCTTGTCGAACTGGTGGATGCGGTAGAGCCCGGCGGTGTCCTTGCCCGCGGCGCCCGCCTCGCGGCGGAAGCAGGTCGAAACGGTCGCGTACTTCAAGGGCAGGTCGGCTTCGTCGAGGATCTCGCCCTGGTGCACGCCCATGAGCCCGACCTCGCCGGTGCCGGTGAGGTAGAGGTCGTGGCCCGAGCCTCGGGCGGTCTCTTCGATGTGGTAGCTCTGGTCGCGGCCGCCCGGGAAGAAGCCGGTGCCGACCATGGCTTCCTCCCGGACCAACACGGGCACGGACGTGGCGCGGAAGCCCTTGGACTGGATGAAGTCGAACGCGTAGCGCAGCACGGCCTGGTGCAGGCGCATGCCGGCGCCCGTCAGGACGTAGCTGCGCGAGCCGGCGATCTTGACGCCGCGCTCGAAGTCGCACAGGCCGAGCGACTCGATGAGTTCGATATGGGTCTTGGGCTGGAACCCGCGGTTGTCGGCGAACGGCTTGGACAGGTCCCAGCCCTCGGGCGCCCATTGCTTGAGTTCGACGTTGTCGTCGCTGGTCGTGCCCTCCGGCACGTCGGGGTCCGGCGGCAGCGGCACGGCCAGCAGCAGGCGCTCGAGTTCGGGCGCCACTTCGACAAGCTGGTCGTCCAGCGACTGGATTCGGGTCTTCAGTGCGGCGGGCTTGTTGCGGAGTTCGGCGGCCTCGGCTTCGAGCGCGGCACGCTCGTCGCCCTCGGCCTTCTTGAGCCGACCCATGAGCTTGCCGAGCTCCGGGCCGATGGCTTTTTCGATCGACTTCTGCTCGGCGCGGAGGGCTTCCTGCTCGGTCTGGAGGGATCGGCGTTGGGCGTCGAGTTCGAGGATGCGATCGATGCTGACATCGACGCCTTTTTTGCGGGCGCCGTCACGGAAGCGGTCGGGGTCGTCGCGGAGTTGCTTGAGGTCGATCATGGGGGCGAGTCTAGGACGCGGGGCGCCGGCGCCGTTGGTCCTCGGCCGCGTGTGGGGTAGTCTGCCGGTGGATGCGATGGGCCCGGGAGCGGACGGACGATGACGAAGGATCAGCAGCGGTATCAGCTCAGTTTGGTGAACGGCCGCGCCGAGCCGGTGGTGCTGGCCGATGACGCCGTCACGTTCGGTCGGCACGAGTCGAATTCGGTGCATCTGATGGACGAGCGGGCGAGCCGCCGGCACTGCGTGATCGAGCCGGACGGCCGCGGCGGGTACGTCGTCCGCGATCTGGGCAGCCGCAACGGCACGAAGGTGAACGGCGAGGAGGTCCGATCGGCGGGGCTGAGCGCCGGGGACGTGGTGAAAGTGGGCTCGGTCGCGTTCCGGTTTGAGGCGCAGGCGGAGGAGGACGAGGCTATTCCCATGGCCGACGATGCCCCGACCTTGGACGACGAGACGCGGGTGGGTGACACGGCGCCCGAGCAAGCGAACGGCCAAGCAGGATCTGAACGCGACGACTGGAGCGCGCACGAGATCGACGAGGTCGATCTTTCGGATCTGGCGTTGTCGGATCTGGAGCCCGAGGACGAGCCCGCGCCGCCGATGCCGCCGCCCCCGCCGCTTGAGCCCGAGCGGGTGATCAGCACGACGGCCGACAACTCGTGGGCGCGGACGCTCGACGGGTTGATCGATGAGCTGCCGCCCAAAGATGCCCGCGAGTCGCCCGTGGTGCTGGTGTTTGCGAGCCGGAAGGAAAGCGACATTTTGCAGACCGGCGGCGACGGGCCGACCGCCTGCCGGCTGATCTTGCAGCTCGCGTCGAAGAGCCGGGCGACGGACATCCACATGGAGCCCAAGGGCGGCGCGATGCGTGTGCGCATGCGAGTGGACGGTCAGATGATCGCGGCGGTGGACCTGCCGCACCGAGTCGGGGAGCTGGCGCTTGGCGTGTTCCGCGGCGCCTGCCAGATGCGCCAAGAGGCGAAGGACGCGATGCAGGAGGGGCACTGCGCCGCGCGGTTCCCCGATCGCCGGGTCGATTTCCGCGTGAGCCTGACGCCGACGGTGCACGGCCCGAAGCTGGTGGTGCGCGTGCTGGACATGCGCGCGATCCCGCGTTCGCTGACCGAGCTTGGATTTTTGCCGTACATGCACGAGCGCGTGCGGGAGGTCTGCCGGAAGGACTCGGGGCTGCTGTTGGTCTGCGGGCCGACGGGCTCGGGCAAGACGACGACGCTGTACAACGCGCTGCGCGAGATCGACCGCGACTCGCGGAACGTCGTCACGATCGAAGACCCGGTCGAGTACCAGATCGAGGGCACGACGCAGATGCCGATCGACGAGCGTCGGGGGTCCACGTTCTTCTCGATGCTGCGCTCGGTGCTGCGGCAGGACCCGGACGTGATTTTGCTGGGTGAAATCCGCGACGAGGACACGGCCCGCACGGCGATGCAGGCCGCGATGACCGGGCACGTTGTGTTCACAACCCTCCACGCCAAGGACTCGGTCTCGGCGGTGTTTCGGTTGCTGGACTTGGGCGTGGAGCCATACCTCGTGGCGAACTCGCTGGACCTGGTGCTGGCTCAGCGGCTGGTGCGTGTCTTGTGCCCGAGCTGCAAGTCGCAGGTCGCGATCCGTCCCGGCTTGGCGGCGCGTGTCGGCAAGCAGTTCAACGGCGTGCACAACGTGTTCTCACCGGTCGGCTGCGTGCGGTGCCTGGGCACCGGGTACCGGGGTCGGCGCGCATTGTTCGAGCTGTTGGGCGTAAACAACGAGCTGCGCGACGTGATCCTCACCGACCCCTCGATCGCGGCGATGCGCAAGGTGATCGAGCAGGGGCACTTCGACACGCTGGGTCAGTTCGGCTGGCGCCTGGCGGCCGAGGGTGTGACGAGCGTGGAAGAGGTTGAGAAGATCGCGCAGGACACGTGAAGCGATCTACTCGGTCTTCGCCGAGTCGAGAAGTCGGACATCGCGCCATGCCGGGAATGTCTTGCGCCAGCCGCGCACGGCTTCGGGGTCCACGTCGACCGAGAGAACGGCTTCCTCGTCGCGGAGTTCGCCGAGGATCTCGCCCTTGGGCCCGATGGCGATCGAGCCGCCCGCGTAGTTCAGGTGCGGGTCGGCGCCGGTGCGGTTGACGCTGAAGACGTAGGCCTGGTTCTCGATCGCTCGGGCGATGGAGAGTGTGCGCCAGTGGCTTTGGCGGGCGTCGGGCCAGTTGGCGCCGATCGTGAAGGCCTCGGCGCCCGCCGCCAGGCCGAGCCGGAAGAGTTCGGGAAAGCGCAGGTCGTAGCAGATCGCGGGGCAGACCTTGAGCGAGGCGTTTTCGGCGGCCCAGTCGTAGATCTCGATCCGGGCGCCGGGGCGGATGACCTCGGGCTCGCGGCCGAAGCTGAACGGATGGATCTTGGTGTATTCGCAGAGCAGCGAGCCGTCGGGTCCGAGAACCGAGGCGCGGTTGTCGGCTTTGTCGCAGTGGCACGCGTGGACCGTGCGGCCGGCCTGCAGCGTGACGCCGAGATCCTCGGCCAGACCCTGGGCGAATCGCAAGGTTCGACCATGGGCGTCGGCGGTGTGCTCGACGCGGAGGCTGAACCCGGTGTCGAACATCTCGGGCAGGATGACCAGGTCGCCCGGCTCGATGGGGTGGCTCGAGAGCATCGCCTCGACGCGTTCATGGTTGGCTTCGGGGTCTTCCCAGGCGATGTCGAGTTGCACCAGGTGAGCGCGCATGCCGGAGCGTACGCCCGATCGCGCGGAGAACCCTTGGGAATGGGCTTGGGAGGCCGGGGTGGCCGATACACTGCTTGCGATGTTGCCCGCACGTCCAGAATCCTTGGAGTCCGCCGCGGTCCCGCCCCCGGAGCCCGCGCTGTGGCTCGCCAGCCGATCGCCCCGTCGGCGTGAGTTGCTCGACGAGGCGGGCGTGGCGCACTCCGTCATCGAGGCGGCGGGTGTGGACGATTCGGAGCTTCGCCCCGGGCGCACGACCCCGGCGAGCTGGGTCGCGGCGTTGGCGTGGCTGAAGGCGGCGGCGGGGGCCGATGCGGTGGCGGAAAGAGGCCAATCCGTCATCCTCGCGGCGGACACCCTGTGTGCGTTGCCCGGCTTGGGACTGCGCGGGTTGCTCGGTCAGCCGGCGCACCCGGACGAGGCCCGCCGGACGATTCGGCGCTTGCGGCAAGGCCGACACGAGGTGCTCACGGGTGTAGCGCTGTACTGCATGGGCACGGGCGTGCGCGATGTCTTCGTGGACCGCGCGGCGGTCTCGTGGGGCGCGGTGAGCGATGCGGAGATCGACCTCTACGTCGCGTCGGGCGCGTGGCGCGGGAAGGCGGGTGGGTACAACCTGCGCGAGCGGATCGACGCGGGGTGGCCGATCGAGTTCGACGGCGACCCGACCTCGATTATGGGTCTGCCGATGCGCGCGCTCGGGCCCCGCTTGGCACGGTTCGGGATCGAAACAACCGGCCCGGGCTGCGACGGCGGCGGCCGTTCAGGTGGTAGTTCAGGCGGTCGTTCAGGTGGGAGTTCGGCCGGTCGGGCGTTGCGGGCGGACGTCGCCTGAGCACAGCGCACGGGTCGCGATTGGAATGGAGCGGATGAGCGAGCCGTTGGTCAGCGCGTGGATCACGATGCCTCTGGCGGCGTTGACGCTGTTCGCGCTGGCGGCGCACGTCGCGCACCTGCACTCGGCGCCGATGCCCGCGAGCCGACGGCGGATTCGGACGATGAACGGGAGCGTGATGCTCGTCACGGTTCCGTCGCTTGCGGTCGCGTTTTCTTGGGTTTCGCCCGACGAAAGCCGACTGTTCGTGTTGGCGTGGACGGCGTGCGTCGCGCTCTTGGGCATGATGGTCGTGCTGGCCGCGACGGACATGGTCAATAACATGCGCCTGTACCGGAGCGAGCGGGTGGCGCTCAAGGTGGAGTACCGCAGCCGACGGCTGATGGTCTCGGAGTCTCGCCCGAGCCAACCCGACAGGGCAGGGGACGAAGCGACGTGAGCGACGACCACGCGGGAAACGGAGCCTCTTCGAACGGCGACGGCCGGGCGGGTCCTGCTTCCGGCGCCGAGCCCCATTCCGCTCCCGGGCCGGTGCCGGCTTGGCTCGGCGTGCCGATGTCGGGCGTGTATGGCTTCGAACTCGGGCGGCGGAATCGCCGCTTCGATCGCGGTGTGGGTGTGATCCGGCTCGATCGCCCTGTGGTCAGCGTGGGCAATCTCAGCGTGGGCGGCGTGGGCAAGACGCCGATGGTCGCGCGGATTGTCGGCTGGCTGCGCACGGCCGATGTCTGGCCTTGCATCGCGATGCGCGGGTACAAAGCCAAGGGCGGCATCTCGGACGAAGCCGAGCTGCACCGTCGGCGGTTTCTTGAACGCCCGACGCCGGTGGTCGCCCAGCCGGACCGGCTTGCCGGGCTGCGCGAGTTGTTCGACGGGCCGGAGGGCCGGACGATCGACGCGGTCGTGCTCGATGACGGGTTCCAGCACCGTAAGATCGCGCGGGACCTGGACATTGTGCTGCTCGACGCGACCCGGCCGTTGTCGCAGCTCCGGTTGCTGCCGGCGGGGTACTGGCGCGAGCCCGCCAAGTCGCTTCGGCGTGCGGACGCGGTGGTGATCACGCATGCCGAACTGGCGAGCGAAGCGCTGTTAACGCAGATCGAGCGCGAGGTGGAACAGGCCTGGGGCGCCAAGCCGACGGCCGTGGCGCGGCACCAGTGGAAGGGGCTCAAGATCCCCGGCGGCGGGCCCGATGGCGGCGAGCGCCGTGTGGGCGCGGACTGGCTCAAGGGCAAGTCGGTCGTGGGGTTGTGCGGCATCGGTCGGCCCGAGGGGTTCCTCGCAGAGCTCGATCGGCACGCGGGCGAGGTGGTTCGGGCGGTGACGCTCTCGGATCATCACGCGCTCGATGCGAAGACCCTGCGGGCGGTAGGGCGGCACGCCGAGCGCGCGCGGGCCGAGGCGATCGTGGTGACCGAGAAGGACTGGGTCAAGATCGAAGAACGCGCGGGCGCGCTCGGCGAGACGCCCGTGGTCGTCGCGGAGATGACCATGCGTTTCGATCGCGGCGGCGCGGCGCTCGAACGCCAAGTGCTCGAGGCCTGCGGCGTTGGGAACCCGGTGGGCGAACGCCTCGGCGGGCCGATCGAGCGGCCGATCCTGGAAGCTCGGACGGGCCTGTCGGCGTCCGGCTAGCTGTCCGGTCAGGCGTTCGATGGGTCGTGCGGCTAGGCTTGGTCCGTGGCAACGACCCTGACCGAAGGCATGCTCGAACGACTGGCCGGGTGGCGCGGATTCCGTGCCGTAGTCATCGGCGACTTCATGCTCGATGAGCTGGTCTTCGGCGATGCCGAGCGGCTGAGCGCCGATGCGCCGGTGCCGGTGCTGCGGGTTTCGCGGACCGAGCGGCGTGCCGGCGGGGCGGCGAATCTGTGCTTGGCGTTGGCGGCGCTGGGCGGGAAGGTCACGGCCGTGGGCGTGGTGGGGCGTGACGAGCCGGCCGACGCGTTGCGGGCGGCGTTGGAACACGAGGGCGTCGAGAGCCAGGGCTTGGTGGGCGATCCGGGCCGACCCACGACGCAGAAGCAGAACCTGATCGGCCTGGCGCAGGCCCGGCACCCGCAGAAGATGTTCCGCGTGGACCGCGAGTCGCGCGAGCCCGTGTCCGAGGCGTCGGCCGATGCACTGGTGGCTCGTGCGGCCGAGGCTGCGCGGGACGCCGACGTGGTCTGCATCGAGGACTACGCCAAAGGCGTGTGCTCGGAAGACGTGTGCGCACGCGTGATTGAAGCGGCGAAACGCCTGGGCAAGCCGGTGCTGGTCGACCCGGCCTCGCGCGACAGCTTCGCTCGGTACCGCGGCGCCACGGCGATCACGCCCAACCGGACCGAAGCCGAGCGCGCCACGGGGATGCCGACGCACGCCTCGGCGGATCGGGCGCACAACGCCGAGCTTGCCCGGCGCCTGCGCGATGCACTCGAACTGGACGCGGTCGTGCTGACGCTCGATCGGCACGGGGCGTTGCTGCTCGAAGAGGGCAAAGAGCCCGAGACGGTTCCGACGGTCGCGCGGGAGGTGTACGACGTCACCGGCGCCGGCGACATGATGCTCGCGGCGCTGGCGGCGGCGCGGGCGAACGGGTTCGCGTGGATCGAGTCGGTCGCGTTCGCCAATGCGGCGGCGGGCTTGGCCGTGGAACAGTTCGGTGTGGCGCCGATTCCCTTCGAGCGGGTGTACGCCCGCATGTTGCACGAGCACGCGGGCGAGGCGGGCAAGGTGCGGACCCTCGAACAGGCGAGGCTGGAGAGCCGGGCTCGGCGTTCGCAAGGTCAGAACGTGGTGTTCACGAACGGCTGCTTCGACCTCTTGCACCGCGGGCACGTGACGCTGCTGGAGCGAGCGCGTTCGTTTGGCGATTATCTGGTGGTCGGGCTGAATACCGACGCGTCGGTGCGCCGATTGAAAGGCGACAGCCGACCGGTGAACAGCGAGGCGGACCGAGCGCAGGTGCTCGGCGCCCTCGAATCGGTGGACGCGGTGGTGCTGTTCGACGAGGACACGCCGGAGTCGTTGATCGAAGCGATCGAGCCGGACGTGCTGGTGAAGGGCGCGGACTATGCGCGCGAGGAGGTCGTCGGTGGCGCGTTCGTCGAGAGCCGGGGAGGACGGATCGAACTCGTCAACCTCGTCGAGGGCTACTCGACGACCGGCGCGATCGAACGCCTGCGCGGATGAGAGCAAGACCGACGGCGTGCGTGCGCACCTGGCCATTGTCGAACCGGTGTACGCCGATCTCATCGCATCGGGCGCGAAGACGATCGAGGCGCGGTTGAGCGTGCAGCGTCGTGCGCCGTGGGGGCGGGTGCGGGTGGGCGACGTGGTGTACGTCAAACCCAAGTCGGGCGCCGTGGCTTTGGAGGCGCGGGTCTCGCTGGTGCGGCAGTATCAGGCGTTGACACCGGCGCGGATCGAGCGGCTGCGCGATGAGTTCGGCGAACAGGTCCGGGCGCCGGATGCGTTCTGGCAGGCGAAGCGGACGGCTCGGTACGCGACGTTGATCGGGCTGGAAGCGGTCGTGCCCGTGCGCACGCCGCCGGTGCTGCCGCCCGCGGGGCATCGGCGGAACGCGTGGTGCGTGCTGAGCGGGTGCGTGGCGCCGGCAGCGTAAGAAGTTCAGGAAGACCCCTCACCCCAGCCCTCTCCCCCAAGGGGAGAGGGAGCGAAGGCGGCGTTGCTCATCGCCAGTCGATGACGAGTTTGCCGAACTGTTCGCCCGCTTCGAGTCGGCGGTAGGCGTCTTGGGCTTGGCTTGGTGTGAAGACTTTGTCCACGACGGGCGCCAGTCGGCCCGCGCGGAAGAGGGCGACGACTTCGGCGAACTCATCGGGCGAGCCCATGGTGGAGCCGAGGAAGCGGAGCTGATTCCAGAAGAGCCGCGCGAGGTCGGTGGTGGCGTCGGGCCCGGTGGTGCAGCCGGGGGTGACGTAGGCGCCGCCGCGGGCGAGGGCCTTGACGCAGGATAGATGCGAGACCTTGCCGGTGGAATCGACGGCGAGGTCGACGCCGCGTTTGTTGGTCCATGTGCGCACGTCGCGCGACCAGTCCAGGCCTTCGTCGAGGACGGTGTGGTCGGCGCCGAGGGCTTTGGCTTTATCGAGTTTCCATTGATGTCGGCTGGTGACGCAGACGGGGCAGCCCATGTGCTTGGCGATCGCGAGGGCGCTGGTTGCAACGCCGCCGCCGGCGCCGGTGATGAGGACAGACTGGCCCGGGCGGAGTTGGGCCTTGGTCAGCATCATGGAGTAGGCGGTGAGCATGGTGAGGCCGAAGGCGGCGGCGAGGGTGGGGTCGGCGTCGCCGACGTCGCGTGCGTTGGTCGCGGGGACTCGGAAGTACTCGCGGTGCATGCCGTTGATGGTTTCGCCGAGGAGTTGGTAGCTGGGCGCGAGCGTGGAAGCGGGCGGATCGCCGGGTCGTGTGCGCACGGGTTGGGGGATGGCGGCGTTGATGACGACGCGCCGGCCGAGCCAGGTTTCGTCGACGCCCTCGCCGACGGCTTCGACGCGGCCGCAACCGTCTGCGCCGCCGATGCGGGGGTACTGGAGTTCGTGACCGGGCAGGCCTTTGCCGATCCAGAGATCCATGTGATTGAAGGCGGAGGCTTCGGTTTTGATGAGCAGTTCACCTGGGGCCGGGTTGGGTTCGTCGGGCCAGTCGGTGCGATGCTCGATGTTGTCGGCGACCGGCTGGCCCTTTTCGGAAACGAGTTTGGTTACGACGATGGCTTGCATGCGTGGAGCGTATCGGCGTTGGCGGGGCGTTTCGCGGCGGGATGCGGTATACCGGTGGCATGAACGAACGCATTAGTCGGCGTGCGGCGTTGGCCGCGGGTGTGGTGGCGGCGGCGGGCGCCAAGGCTCTGGGTTCGCGGCGTGCGGTGGCCGCGGGGGATGACCACCGCGGGGCGGCGTCGATCGCTTCGGGCAACGGCGTCGCGACGGTGGAGCGGGCGCTGGCCCGGGTGGGCGCCGGCGTGGACCCGGTGCTGGCGGTGGTCGAAGGTGTGGGGATCGTCGAGGCTGATCCGGATGATCTGACGGTGGGCCTTGGGGGCTTGCCGAACGAGGACGGCGTGATCGAGCTCGATAGCTCGGTGATGCATGGGCCGACGCACAAGGCGGGCGCAGTGGCGGCGCTGCGGAACATCGTGCATCCGGCGCAGGTGGCGTTGCGGGTGTTGCAGACCACGGACCATGTGATGATCGTGGGCGAAGGCGCGCTGCGGTTTGCCAAGGCGCATGGGTTCGATGAACAAGACTTGATGACCGACAAGACGCGAGAGATATGGTTGCGCTGGAAGCGGAACCTGAGCCCCAACGACGACTGGCTGGACGATGAGCAGCAGGACTGGTCGCTCGACGGTCGCGAGCGGGCGGATGCGGGGGTGCGGTTGCGTGGGCGCGGGCCGCAACCGTTCACGTATGGGACGATTCATTGCGGCGCGACGAACGGGCGAACAGGCGCCGACGGCAACGTCTCGGCCTGCACCACGACGAGCGGGCTGAGCTACAAGATTCCCGGGCGTGTGGGCGACTCGCCGATCATCGGCGCCGGCATGTACGTCGATAACGAGGTCGGGTCGGCGGGCGCGACGGGCCGCGGGGAGGCGGTGATCCAGTCGTGCGGTTCGTTCAGCGCGGTGCGGCACATGGCGGACGGCAAGACGCCGACGGAGGCGTGTCTGGAAGTGCTCAAAGAGATGGCGCACCGGACGAAGCGGCAGCGGCGTTTGATCGATGACAGGGGTCGACCGAACTACAACGTGGTGGTGTACGCGCTGCGGCGCGATGGGGCGTATGGGTCGGCTTCGATGTGGAGCGGGCGTGACTTTGCCGTGGCGACGGCGGCGGGCGCGCGGCGGGAGGCGTGCGCGTTTCTCTATGAGCGTGCTCGGGCCGAGCCGTCTGTCGACCCGCACGATGCAGACACCGACTGAACGTGACCGAAGAGCCAGGACTCGACCCAAAAACAAAGACACGGCTCATGGAGCCGTGCCGGTTCGAGTTTGAGTTGTCCTATCCGCCACTTACTTCTGCACGGTCGGCAGGCCGGCGACGTGCTTGAGGCCGCGGCGGCGGTTGCGGAGGCGGCGGCTCTTGCCGACGCGGTCACGCAGGAAGTAGAGCTTGGCCCGGCGGGCGTCGGCGCGGCGTACGACCTCGATCTTGGCGATCAGCGGGCTGTTGATCGGCCAGGTCCGCTCGACGCCCTCGTTGTCCACGATGCGGCGGACGGTGATCATCTGGTTGATACCCCGGCCCTTGCGGCTGATCATGACGCCCTGGTAGACCTGCACGCGCTCTTTCTGGCCTTCGACGATGCGGACGTGCACGTTGAGGGTGTCGCCGACGTCCATGACGGGAAGGTCGCTCTTGAGGTGGGAGCCGGAGAGTTCTTCGAGGAGCGCTTGGGTGGACATGGTCGGGTCTCGTTTCCGTTAAAGCATCTGAACTTCGGCCTCGGGCCGGCTGCAAGGATAGGCGGGCTGGGGGTCAGGAATCCATCTTGGGCGGGTTCACACTGGGGGGACCTCATTGCGAGTCGGCGGGGGCAGGAGGTCGGGTCGGCGGTCGCGGGTGCGGGCGAGCATCTGTTCGAGCCGCCATCGGCTGACGGCCTCATGGTCGCCTGAGAGGAGCACCTCGGGCGCCTCGCGGCCTTCCCAGACCCGCGGGCGGGTGTAGTGGGGGCAGTCGAGCAGGCGGGCGTCGGGCGAGAGGCCCAGTCGGCGGGCGACCTTGGGGTCGATCGGTTCGCCGTTGGGGTTGGTGGTGGGCAGGGCGCCGAAGCTGTCCTGGTGGGCGGAATCGGCGTCTCCGAGCACACCCGGCAGGAGCCGGATCACGGCGTCGATCAGGACAAGTGCGGCGAGTTCGCCGCCAGAGAGGACGTAGTCGCCTAATGAGACCTCGAGCGGGTCGAGGCGTTCGATGACGCGTTCATCGATGCCCTCGTAGTGCCCGGCGATCATGAGCAGGCGCGGGCGGGTGGCCAACTCTTCAACTAGTGGCTGGGTGAGCGGTCGGCCTTGGGGCGTGAGGTAGAGGCGTGTGGCGGGCCTGGGGTCGGCGGCTTCTACGGCCTGCACGGCGTCCCAGACCGGCTGGCAGGACATGACCATGCCGGGCCCGCCGCCGAACGGGCGGTCGTCGGTCTTGCGGTGTTTGTTGTCCGCGTGGGCGCGGATGTCGGTGGCGGACCACTCCACCAAACCCGCGGCCCGAGCGCGCGCGGGGATGGACAGGCCGAGCGCGCCCGGGGGGTCGGCCGCGAACATCTCGGGGAACGTGGTGAGGATGTCGATGCGAAGAGGCGGCATGGAGCGGACCCCTTCGAGCGGCCGCTATGTCCCGGCGTATCTGCTGCAAACGCCGATGACGATCAGCCTTCTTCGGCAGGCTTCTCTTCGGCGTCGGCTTCGGCGGCCTTGGCCTCTTCGGCGGCTTTGGCTTCTTCAGCAGCCTTGGCTTCGGCGGCGGCCTTGGCCTCTTCGTCGGTCTTCTTGGCGGCTTCGACGGCGGCCTCGGCCTGACCCGCGGCGGCGTCGGCTTCGGCGACCTTGCCCGCAGACTTGGCGGCGGCGGCGGCCTTCGAGGCGTCGCGGGCCTGCTGCTCGAATGAGGACAGATCGGCTTCGGACTCACCCGAGAGTGCGGCGACGGCTTCGACGGCCTTGGTGGCGCGCTCCACGGCCTTGGCGGCGACGACGCGGTTGCGGGCGACCTCGCGGTCGGCCTCCCACGCGGCCTTCTCCTTGTCGTTCAGCACGTCGTTCTTGGCGAGCAGGTCGCGGACCGTGTCGCTCGGCTGGGCGCCGACGTCGAGCCAGTGGCGGATGCGCTCGCCCTTGAGTTCCAAGTTGGCCGTGCCTTCGGGGGCCATCGGGTCGAACCAGCCGAGGCGCTCGATCACGGCGCCGTTGCGGCGGGTGCGCGAGTCCATGGCGGCGAGGCGGTAGAACGGACGGTGACGGCGACCGAGACGCTGAAGACGAAGGCGAACCATGGGTGATGCTCTTTCTGACTCTCTGTTTGGGCGGCGAGAGGACGCCGGACCGGGATGTGGAAAGTTTGGAATATGGGAATCAGCCCAATTCCGGGCGGAAGCATAGGCCCCTCGACGCCGCGGTCCGCGACCATCGGAGCCTAAAAATTGATTGATCGTCTCCGAGACCGGCCGGCGCGAAGCTGCAATCGGTTCCGGTGCGGAGTGTCAGTGTGGAGCTTTCGGCCCCTGTTGAACTGCCGTGGCGCCGTCCTGCGTTGCATTAGCGGCTTCTTTCAACGAAGCCGCCAGGGAGAGTGCGGTGGCCCCGCGAGCCGCGAGCTTAACGGCCCGTCCGGGACCAAGAAGGCTGAGGAGCGCGAACGCCGCGCTGGCCGCCAGCGCAGGGTTTTCGATCGCGGCTTTCTTCATGGAATCGAGCATGTCGTGATCTTCCGGTTGTTGGTGGTACGTTTGGGCCCGCGGTCTTGAATGAGGCGCGGGTGCTAGGAGGGGCGGTTTGGCCTCGGCGAGCATCCGGGCTCGGGCGCGCTCGGCGTTTTCGATTCGGATTGCCTCGCTCCGTTCTTGCGCCCGTTTACGACTTGCGATGACCAAGCCCACCGCGCCACCGGCGAACACGAGCAGCGTGGCGCCAAGAATGATGAGTGACGCGGCTAATCCCCACACGTGGGCGATCAGCACCCCGACGCCAGCTAAGAGGGTGAGCGCACCGACACCGGCCACAAAGACGCCGAGAGCAACAGCTGCCGACCGTGCGGCGGAGCGCTGCAAATCAGTGGCGGCGAGTTTGGCTTGTTCGGTCACGAACTCGCCGCCACTCTCGAAGATATTGGCGAGGGAGCGAAGCATCAGCGTGACAGCATCTTGCCGAGGATCGCGCCGACGCCCACGGCGACGAGGATCGATGTGGTGGGATGCTTGACGACCTGCTCGACGACCGTGTTGTGGTATTGCTGAGCTTGCTCGCCGAGATCCTTGACCACATCCTTGCTGGTCTCGGCACCTGTGCGGACCGCATCGACCGCTCGCTCCGTGGCGGCCGAAGCAACTTCCTTCGCGTCGACGCCGAGAGTAGACAGGTTTTCCTTAACTCGGTGGATGTCCTGCTTCACGTCGGCCATGGTGGCGTTCTTATCGGTGGCGGAAATGGTGCTCATGGTGAGGCTCCTTGACGTTTCTGACACTCGAATGAATCGGGCATCGTGTCGGAGGAAGGTCGCCTGCCCGGTGCTGGCGATGGAAGAAGCATGCAAGCGTCGCGCAAGAATGCTGTGAAGCCGGTGTGAAAGCTGATTCATTTAGCCGTGTGGTCTTCGAGATCAGTGCGGCAACAGTCGTTGCCAAGGCGGCGTGACGCGGGTCCAGGCGCCTGTGCTGGCGGCGGGGGCGCCGTCGTGATGGCCTGAGGCGAACCAGATCGAGGCGTCGCGCGGGCGGACCACGGCTGAATAGATGGTGCGGAGCCAGGTCGCGCTGCGCATCTCGACGTCGGGCGCCGCGAGGAGATGCATGAGGTCACCCGGGCCCTGGGTGGGCGCTTGGTCGTCGCGTCGGCCTCGCAGGGCTCGGTAGCGGGTGAGCGAGCCGCCCGGGAGGCCCGGGGCGCGGGGCGTATCGCTGGGCCGATCGTCCCGTCGGCTGAGTGAGTGGTTGGTCACGCAGGCGGGTTGCGCCGGGTCGATGTCATGCCGCGTGTGCGTGGCGCGGGTGCACTCGAAGACGGCGGCACGATCGGTCGGGCCCTCGCCGGCGATGGCAAAGACGCCGCGGTCTCGGCCGGTGGCTTCGATGAAGCGTTCGAGTTCGTCGAGCGTGGCGCAGGTCTCGAGGGCTTCGCGGGCCCAGAAGAGCCAACTGATGCACGTGCGGTTGGCGGGCGGGTCGTCTTTGGCGTGCAGCGTGTGGAGGTGCAGCCACAGGCCCTCGGCGTTGATGCCGGTGTCGATGTCGATGTCACCGCGGATGCCCACAGCCATGACGGGGATGCGGTGCGGGGTTTCGTGGACCACGGCCGCGCAGCCGCGCATGAGTGTCGGCGTCAGCCAGTCGCAGTTGCGGGCGATCCAGGTGGCGTGCGCGGGCTGTTGTTCGAGCGGGAGCGCGGCGATGACGGACGAGCACATCGGGCCGACGGGGGCGGCGGTGTCGGATGAGCGCGCGATGTCGGCGTAGAGAAACTCGGCGACGGTTGTAGTGGGGACGCCCGCGCCCGCGGCCATGCCGTCAATCTCGTCCTGGTACTGCTCGGGCAGATTCGGCAGCCAGCGCGCGGCTTGCTGTGTGATGTCGTCGCGCGTGACGCGGATCGCTTGGCCGATGCGGGTGAAGTACGCGTCGAGAAAGGCGGGCTCGAGCAGGGCGCGGAGTGCGCGGCCGTGCGCGAAGCCGGCGTCGGCGGGCGGGCCGGGGAGATGGTCGAGCCGGAGCGTGGTCACAGCCGCGACTGTACGGCTGGACCGGGTCTCTAGCCGAACGTGTCGATGGCGGCGCCGAGGGACGTGGCGAATGCAGAGGCCTCGGCGGCGGCGAAGTCGAGACGGCGGCCGTTGGACTTGGCGTTGGTCTCGTCGGCTTGAACGGCTCGATCAGCCGCTTCGGAATCGCTGGGCGACTCGATGCCGAACGTCGGCTCGCGCTCGGTTGCGGCGGTGTCGGCCGGTGAGGTTGTGCCCGTGTCGTCTTCGCCGCTCTCGGACTGGTTGGCCGCCTGCTCGGCGGCGAGTTCCTGGCGGGCTTGGGCTTCCATGCGGGCCGCGTTGGCGGCGATGGCGCGGTCGGCGCCGGAGGGTTCGGCCGGCGCGAGCGCTGCGGCGCGGATCTGTGCGGCGCGTTGGATGGTCTCTTCGGGCGTGCGGCCTTCGGACGTGTCGATCTTGACCGACCCGCCCACGGCGTAGCGCTTGCCGTCGGGGCCTTGCTGGTAGGTGTAGAACGGTCCGCCCCGGAAGAGCGCCCCCGCGGCGGCGACGTGGGCCTGTTCGTGTGTGCGGACTTCCTGATCCCGGGCGCGCAGCTTGTCTACTTGGGCGCGCTCCTCCTTGGTGAGCGTCTGACCGTTGGGCTTGCGGGACTCGTTGGGCTGAAACTCTCGTGTCCGGTCGTCGCGCGCACTCGCGTCACGCGGCGCGGCGTCCGCGCGGGCGCCGGCCGGGCGGTTCGAGGGGCGGATGGCGGCGAGCGCCTGGAAGGGGCTGGTGGAGGTGACGTCCATGGCCGTGCGAAGGGCATCGGCTCTAGAACGGCGTCGCTGGAGTGATAGCCTGAAGCGGACGGTCCGATATCGGCGGGACCATTACTCGGTGGGGCCGTTAGACGTTGAAGTATTTGGCTTCGGGGTGGTGCACGACCAGGGCGCTGGTGGACTGCTCGGGGTCGATCTGCCAGTTCTCCGTGAGGTGGCAGCCGATGCGTTGCGGCTCGATCAGACGGAAGAGGATGTCCTGGTCGCTCATGTCCGGGCAGGCGGGGTAGCCGAAGGAGTAGCGCGAGCCGCGGTACTTCTGCGTGAACAGGTTGCGGATCTGCGGGCTGTCGTCGCCCGCGATGCCGAGTTCCTGGCGGATGCGCTTGTGCCACAACTCGGCGAGGGCTTCGGCCGTTTCGACGCCCATGCCGTGCAGGTACAGGTATTCGGCGTAGTCGTCGTTGTCGAAGAGCTTCTTGCCGACCTCGCTGACCTTGGAGCCCACGGTGACGCAGTGGAAGGCGATCACGTCCTTCTCTCCGGATTCAACGGAGCGGAAGAAGTCGCTGATGCAGTATCGCTTCTTGCCGTCTTGTCTCGGGAACGTGAATCGTTCGATCTCGCGGTCGTGGTCTTCGCCGTCGTAGATGATCAGTTCGTTGCCGGAGGACTGGCAGGGGTAATAGCCGTAGACGACCTTGGGTTCGAGGATCGCCTCGTCGCGGCACTGGGCCTTGAGGCGTTCGAAGATGGGCTTCACGGTGTCTTCGATCGACGCCTCGTACTCGGCGTCGGACATGGCGCCCTTCTTGAACTGCCACTGCCCGCGGAAGAGCGCGATGGGGTTGATGAAGGGGTAGACGTCGTCGAGGTTGATCGAGTCGATCACGCGGCTGCCCCAGAAGGGGGGCGCGGGGACCTCGATATCGGTGGCAACATCGGACCGGGTCGCGGTCGCGGTGCCGCCCTCGTTGGACTTGTTCTTGTAGTCCTCGTTGGTCGCCGCCCGCTTGGCGCGGCTCTCGGCGATGACGCGTTCGGCTTCGCTGCGCTTGTGCAGGCGCGCTTCGATCTCGCTGGCGAGCTTGCCCGTCTCACCCGCCATCAGCGTGTCCATGATCTTGAGGCCCTCGAACGCGTCCTTGCCGTAGAGGCATTGGCCCTTGTACAGGGAGCGCAGATAACCCTCTGCGTAGTGACGCGAGAGCGCGGCGCCGCCGAGGATGACGGGGATATCGATGCCGAGTTCGTTGAGTTCCTTGAGGTTGTCCTCCATGACGTTGACGGACTTGACGAGCAGGCCGCTGAGGCCGATGGCGTGCGCGTTGGTGTCCTTCCACGCCTGGACGATGCTGCTGATCGGCTGCTTGATGCCGATGTTGTGGACGGTGTAGCCGTTGTTGGTGAGGATGATGTCGACGAGGTTCTTGCCGATGTCGTGCACGTCGCCCTTGACGGTGGCGAGGACGATCACGCCCTTGGACTGGCCCTCGATGCGTTCCATGTGCGGCTCGAGGTGGGCCACGGCCTTCTTCATCGTTTCGGCGCTCTGCAGCACGAACGGCAGCTGCATCTTGCCCGAGCCGAACAGCTCGCCGACGACCTTCATCCCGTCGAGCAGGTGCTCGTTGATGATGTCGAGCGGCGGGTATTTGTCCATGGCTTCGTCGAGCGACTCGGCGAGGCCCTCTTTTTCGCCGTCGATGATGTGGGCGCGCAGACGCTCTTCGAGTGTGAGGTCGGCTCTAGCCGGTCCCGCGATGACGGCCTCGGCGTCCTTGAACAGCTCGATGAGGGCGCTCAGTGGGTCGTAGTCTTCGGTGTAGTTGTTCGGCAGGGAATCAGCCAACGAGGGCCTCCTTCGGCGTGTAGGTCTGGGCCCGGTCGTTGTCGGTCGGCAGGCCGGTGCCGCCGGCGTCGGTGGCTCGGCGGTCGTAGATCAGATGCAGCGCCACACGCTGGTGTTCGCCCGCGATCTTGGCGAGCGGGACGATCTTGCCCGCGTGCACGATCGCGCTCGACATGCCGGCCTTGACCAACTCATCGAGGAAGACCGAGTTGAGCACGAGCCGCGCGGCGGGCTTGAGGCCGAAGCTCACGTTGCTGAGCCCGCAGGTGATCTGCACGTCGGGGAACCGCTCGGCGATGCGGCGTGTGCCTTCGATGAGTTCGAGGGCCGATCGGCGGTCGTCGTCCATGCCGGTCGAGATGGGCAGGACGAGCGGGTCGATGAAGAGGTCGGCGACGTCGAGGCCGTGGACCTGCTGAGCGCGCTCGATGGCTCGGGTGGCGATGGCGACTTTGCGGTCGGCGGTGCGGGCCATCGCGGCTTCTTTGTCCTCGTCGATCGTGCCGATGACCAGCCCGGCGCCGTAACGCTTGGCGAGGTCGGCGATCGCGTCGAACTTCTCCTCGCCGTCTTCGAAGTTGGCCGAGTTGATGACGCACTTGCCGGGCGCCCGCTTGAGCCCCGCCTCGATCGTCGCGATCTGGGTGGAGTCGAGCATCAGCGGGACGTCGACCTGTCGCACGAGTCTCTTGACGACCTCGGCCATGTCGGCGGCGTTGTCGCGGCCGGCGTAGTCGACGTTGACGTCGAGCACGTGCGAGCCCTCGCGGACCTGCTCACGGGCGAGCGTGACGATGCCGTCCCAGTCTTCTTCTTCGAGCAGCCGCTTGAACTTTCGGCTGCCCGAGGCGTTG
>JBCBZM010000154.1:0-1602 GCA_039815345.1 Planctomycetota bacterium
CGGCCGGCAGCGAAAACAGGTCGGCGGAGAGTTCGGCGGCTCTGAGCTTCGGCTGAAAGCTGGCCGTCGCTCAAAATGACTGTCGATCCATACGACACCCGCGATCTCGGTCGCCAACGCGTGCTGGGTGTGTCTTGCTGAGGTCAGGACGCACTCCGACAAGCTGCAATTTACGACGGCGCGTCTGCTTTCACCACCCCCCAGACGGACGGGCCGAGCCGGCGGTTAGTATCTTCAGTTCAGCATCCTGCAGCGAGAGTCGAGGAACGGACGGCCGTGGCCAACCCGGAGCGTGCGAAACAGATCTACGAGAAGGCCTGCGCCTTGCCACCCTCGCAGCGCGAGGCTCTGGTCGCGCGCGAAACCGCCGGCGATGCGGACCTGGCTGCGCTGGTGCGTTCGTTGCTGCGCGAGGCGGACACCTACGACCTTCCACCGTCGGACGCCGTTGCGACATCGGACACGGCCGCCGCCGCGCCGCCCGAGCGAGACCACGGCAACACAGCCGTTTCCTTTGACCATTACCGGCTGCTCAGCGTGATCGGCGAGGGCGGCTTTGGTGAGGTCTGGGAGGCGGAGCAGAATGAACCCGTCCGCCGCCGCGTAGCGATCAAGGTCATCAAAGCGGGCATGGACTCGGCCTCGGTGGTCGCCCGCTTCGAGGCCGAGCGGCAAGCACTGGCCGTCATGAACCACCCGTGCATCGCGCGTGTTTTTGACGCCGGCACGACGCCGCCGGAGCTCGGCGCCCGGCCGTACTTCGTCATGGAACTCGTCCGAGGCGACCCGATCAGCGCCTTCTGCGATCTGAACAAGCTGAGTCTGGCCGATCGCGTGCAGCTCATGGTCAAGGTCTGCGAAGCGGTGCAGCACGCCCACGCCAAGGGTGTGATCCACCGCGACCTAAAGCCCGGCAACATTCTCGTGCAGTACCAGGACGGCGTGCCGACGCCCAAGGTCATCGACTTTGGTGTCGCCAAAGCAATTGATCAGCGGCTGACCGAGAAAACCATTTTCACCGAGCGCGGCCAGTTGATCGGCACGCCCGAATACATGAGCCCCGAGCAGGCCGAGATGTCCGGCACGGACATCGATACACGCAGCGACATTTACTCACTCGGCGTTGTGTTGTACGAGTTGCTGACCGGCACGCTCCCGTTCGATTCCACGTCTCTCCGCTCGGCGGGTTATGCCGAGATCCAACGGATCATCCGAGAGATCGAGCCGCCCAAACCCTCGACGCGTCTGAGCGGCGATCGGTCGGCCGCGCCGCTTCGTCGCGGGCCGGACGACCGACAGTCCGCGACACGCACGCTCCGCCGCGATCTCGACTGGGTCGTTATGAAGTGTCTCGAGAAACCGCGCGAACGCCGCTACGACACCGCCCGCGGGCTTGCGGACGACCTGCAGCGGTTCCTCCGCCACGAACCGGTGAGCGCCGGGCCGCCCAGCGTCGGGTACCAGGCGCAGAAGTTCGTCCGCTTGGGCCCACAAGGGCATGCAGGTTCGCCTTCTCGCCCGTGGCATCGGGGGTGATATGGCTCTCGATCCCATGCCCCGCCAGATAGTCGCGAACGAAGTGGATCAGATCCAGATTGGACG
>JBCBZM010000126.1:0-6828 GCA_039815345.1 Planctomycetota bacterium
GCGGCGGCGGTGGCGGTCGCTACGGCGGCGGTCAGGGCGGCCCGCAGGGCGCTCCGCCCGCGGGTGCTCCGGCTGGCGGCGAGTCTGCCCCGGCAAGCGGCGGCGCGGCCCCGGCGAGCGGCGGCGAAGGCGCCCCCTCGTAAGCCGCATCGTCGAGTCATAGACATAGCAGAGATGTAGACAACAGATCGGCGACGACAGCACACGCCGAGCGAACAACGAGTTGCATGACCGCCCGCGTCTCCATGAGCCGGGCGGAACAGGCGGGAGTCCCCGGCCATGATGATCCACGAAGTCACCGCACTGGCGGGCAAGAACAAGTCGAAGAAGCGCGTCGGTCGCGGTCCGGGTTCGGGCCGGGGCAAGACGTCCACCCGCGGTTTCAAGGGCGCGGGTTCGCGTCGCGGTCACTCCGTGCGGCACCAGGACGAAGGCGGCCAGATGCCCTACTTCCGGCGCATGCCGAAGTTCGGCTTCAACAACTCGCAGTTCAAGACCCGCTTCTGGATCGTCAACCTGCGTGACATCGTGGCGCACGAGTCGTTCGCCAAGGGCGGCGCCGTGACGGTCGAGTCGCTCATCGCGGCCGGCCTGGTCCGCGACGAGAGCCGGGACCTCAAGATCTTGGGCGATCTGGGCGAGGCCCAGAAGCTCAGCGTGAAGCTCGACGTGACCGCCAACCGCGTGACGGACAAGGCGCGGTCGCTGATCACCGACGCCGGCGGCTCGGTGACCGAGGCGGGCACCCGCCGCGACCGGGTCCGCGGGATCGATCGCAACAGCGACGACCGCTCGCCCAAGAACCTGACCAAGAAGCTCAAGCGCACCAGCGCTGGCAAAAAGAAGAAGTAAGGCCGACCGGGCTGTTCGGACCGGGCTTTCCAGACTTGCCGGCAGGCGCCGTGTGACTCGACCGGATCGGCTTCTGTGCGTGCCGGGTGGGCCTAGAGTCGTCCCCGGGGGTACCCGATCGGGGCCCGGCACGCCGGGTGATCACGGACAGACAGGCGGATGGGTGGACGACCGGGGACCCGGCGCCGCCGGAGACGAGACGACATGCTTCGGACGCTGGTGAATGTCTTCAAAATCAGTGAGCTGCGGAACAAGATCCTGTTCACGCTCGGCATGCTGGTGGTCTACCGCATCGGTTTCTGGATCCCGCTCCCGGGCGTGAACCAGGAAGTGCTGGTCGAGCACTTCCGCATGGCCAACGAGTCCGGCTCGGCGATCGCGCGGGCGGGTCAGTTCGTGGCGATCTTCTCGGGCGGGTCGCTCGGGCAATCGACGATCTTCGGCCTGGGCATCATGCCGTATATCTCGGCCTCGATCATCTTCCAGATCCTGCAATCCGTCATGCCGCGGCTCAAGGAACTGCAGCGCGAAGGCCCGACGGGTCGGCAGAAGATCCAGGAATGGACACGCTACACCACGGTCGGCCTCGCACTGGTGCAGGCGTACGCGTGGCTTCAGTACATCACGAGCCAGGGGTTGGTCTATCCGCAGTGGGCCGCGAGCCCGGTGTGGTGGCTGATGGCGATCGCCGCGCTGACCGCGGGCGCCGTCTTCCTGATGTGGCTGGCCGAGCAGATCGACCGGTTCGGCATCGGCAACGGCGCCTCGATGATCATCACCGCGGGTATTCTGGCCGCGATGCCGGGCGCCGTGATCTGGGTCATCAACAACTTCGAGCCGGGCGCCGACTCGGACAAGATGGGCTGGATGGGCCTGATCCTGCTGATGGCCGGCTTCGTGCTGGTGGTTGGCGGCTCGGTCTTACTCACGGTGGCGCAGCGGCGCATCCCGGTGCAGCAGGCCAAGCACACCCGCGGCCGAAAGGTCTTCGGCGGTCAGCGGTCGTACTTACCCCTGAAGGTCAACCACGGCGGCGTCATGCCGATCATCTTCGCCAGTTCGCTCATGGTTTTCCCGGCGGTGGTCTTCGCCTCGCTCGCGGAAAACGCCCGCGCCTCGGGCAGCGTCGGCTGGTGGACACAGTCGCTCAGTTGGTTCGGGGACAACCTGAACATGGGCGAGTTCCTGTATGTGCTGATCTACATCGTGCTGGTCTTCTTCTTCAGCTACTTCTGGATCACCGTCCAGTTCAACCCTGAAGAGATGTCCAAGCAGCTCCGCGACCACGGGTCGTTCATCCCGGGCCTCCGCCCCGGGCCGCGCACGGCCGAGTACCTGGAAAGCGTGATGGAACGCATCACGTACGTGGGCGCTGCGTGTCTGTCGATCATCGCGGTGCTGCCCATGGTGGTGAATCAAGCGCTCAACGTCGATTTCGCGGTAACGCAGTTCCTGGGAGGCACGGGCCTGCTCATTGTCGTGTCGGTGACGCTGGACTTCCTCCAGCGCATCGAGGCGAACCTGATGATGCGGAACTACGCCGGCTTCCTTGGCGGTGACGACGACGGCAAATCGCCGAGGCTCCGCGGCCCGCAGGGCTAAGGGCGCCGGCGTGTAGGTCTCGGTTGGCCACGTACACAGCAGATGAGATCGAAGGCATCGCCCGAGCGGGCGCTGCGGTCGATCGCGCGCTGCACGCCGGGGTTGCGGCACTCGGCGTCGGCGTCACCACGGCCGCGGTGGGGCGGGCCGTCGGGGACGCACTGGATCGTGCCGGGGCCCGATCGGCCACGCTGGGGTACCCCGGTCCGCCGGATCAGCCGGAGGTGGCCGCGTTCGGCGGGGTCTGCTGCGTCTGCGTCAACGACGAAGTGCTGCACGGCGCCCCAGGCGATCGGGTCCTGCAGTCGGGTGATCTGGTCACGATCGATGTCGCGGCGTCGCTCGACGGGTGGTTCGCCGACGCCGCGGTGACGCGGACGGTGGGCTCGGAGGTGTCGGACTTGGAGCGCTCCGCCCGGGCGGTGTTGTCTGCCTGCTTGGAGGCGGGACAAGCGGGCGAGCGGTGGTCGGCGGTTGCCCGGGCCGGGCACGCGGCGGCGGAGCAGCAGGGCGTTCGGCTGGTCCCGGGTTACGCGGGGCACGGCATCGGGCGAGCACTGCACGAGCCGCCCGCGGCGCCGTTCTTTGCCAAATCGGGCACGCCCATCGGCAGTCCGATCTCCGGCGTTGGCCTGGAAGATGACTTCACGCTCGAAGTCGGCCAAATCCTGACACTCGAGCCGATCGTGACGCGGGGCTCGGGCGAACTGGTCACGGACGCCGATGGGTGGCTCGTGCGGACCGCCGACGGCGCGGCGGCGTGCTACGAAGAACGGACCGTCGCGGTGACGCGGAACGGATTTCGTACTTTGTCAGGATGCGAACATAAGGTTGTGCGCGGCCGGGAGCGTGACCCGCGGACGGACCGCGCCTAGCATCGCGGCCCGGATGCGAGATTTGTCGCTCCGGTTCTATTGAACGCGCACGGCTGGGCACTTTGCCGGGGTGTGTGTATCGGCGTTCCGCTTTGGCGGGCGTTGGAAAGGACGGACGTCGTGAAGGTTCGATCGAGCGTCAAGCGCATCTGCAACCAGTGTCAGGTGATCCGTCGCAAGGGCAAGGTGCGGGTGATCTGCAAGGCGGATCCGAAGCACAAGCAGGTCCAGGGCTAACCGCCCGGGGCCACTCGGGGCCGTAGAGTCGTTGCCGGCGAGAGTCGGTAGATCGATGATTTCCTACGCCGGCGAACGTCGGCACACAGACCTTGCCGGCGAGAGTCGGCATACAGACGAGGACACCACGTGCCGCGTATTGCAGGTATCGACATTCCCGAACGCAAGAAGATCCTGTACTCGTTGCAGTACGTGCACGGGATCGGTCCGAAGTTCGCCAAGGACATCCTGGCCCAGGCGGACATCGACCCCGACACCAAGGCGTCGGACGTGACCGACCAGCAGGTCGCTCAGATCAACGCGTTGATCGACACGACGTACCTGGTCGAGGGCGCCCTTCGGCGTCAGGTCGGGCAGAACGTCCAGCGTTTGAAGGACATCCGTTCGTACCGGGGTGACCGCCATCGTCGCGGACTCCCGACGCGGGGTCAGCGCACGCGTTGCAACGCTCGCACGCGCAAGGGTCGTAAGAAGACGGTCGCGGGCAAGAAGGGCGTGAAGGGCTAAGCCCTCTACAAGGAGCCAACCATGGCAAAGGGACCGAAAAAGCAACGCAAGAACGTCGTCCGCGGCATCATGCACGTCAAGGCGACGCAGAACAACACGATGATCACCGTCACCGACACCAACGGCGAAGCGCTCGCCTGGGACTCGGCCGGGACCATCGGTTTCAAGGGCGCCCGCAAGGCGACGCCGTTCGCCGCGACCCGGGCCGGCGAGACCGTCGGCCAGAAGGTGCGGAAGATGGGCGTGTCCGAAGTCGAGGTCCGGATCAAGGGCTCCGGCGGCGGGCGTGAGGCCGCGGTCAACGGGCTGGTCTCGGCCGGCATCCGCGTGACGGCCATCGAGGACCGCACGCCGGTCCCGCACAACGGCTGCCGCCCGCGCAAGAAGCGTCGCGTGTAAGTCTTGTGTCGGCTTGCGTGGAAGCGCGGGCCTGATGCTGACAGCAGATCACTTCACGGACGCTCGCTTACCGGCGGGCGTCCGCTTTGGTTCCCCGGTCATCAAGAAGGCTCGGCGTCCCGCGGCGGGGCGACGAAGCTGTGAGCTGACCGGCGTGACGCACCCAAGCGACCGCCGCGACGAAAGAGACATCCCATGCGCATCCGCTGGCGCGGCCTCGAGCTTCCGGCTCGGGTCACCAACGATCCCAAGTTCTCGTCCGACACGTTTGGCCGATTCATGGTCGAGCCGTTCGAGCGTGGTCTGGGTACCACGGTCGGCAACTCGCTCCGCCGCATCCTGCTCTCGTCGCTCGAAGGCGCGGCGGTGACGGGCGTGAAGATCAAGGGCGCCGAGCACGAGTTCACGTCGATCCCCGGCGTGCTTGAGGATGTCACCGACATCATCTTGAACATCAAGAACCTCGTCGTGCAGTGCGACTCCGACGAGCCCAAGGTGATGCGTCTGGCCGCCCGCGGCCCGGGCGAGGTCACCGCCGATCTGATCGAGGCCGACACTTCCATCACCATCCTGAACCCCGACCTCGTCGTCGCCACGCTGACCGACGAGATCGACTTCGAGATGGAACTGCACGTCGCCCGCGGCCGGGGCTATGTCCCCGCGAGCGAGCAGTACAAGCGCGGCGAGGATCAGGAAATCGGGATCATCCCGGTCGACGCGATTTACTCACCCGTGCAGCGCGTGCGGTACAAGGTCGAGGACACCCGCGTCGGCCAGCGGACGAACTACGACAAGCTCTCGCTCGAGATCTGGACCAACGGCACGGTGCTGCCCGAGATGGCGCTCGTCGAGGCCGCCAAGATCATGCGCAAGCACCTCAACCCGTTCGTGCAGTACTTCGAGGCCGGCCAGCAGACCGTGACCGAAGAAGCCGCGGCGGCGGCGGGCGTGGACGAGGAGCTGATCCGCAAGCTCAACACCCCGATCTCGGAGATGGACCTGTCCGTCCGGGCCTCGAACTGCCTGGAATCGGCCCGGATCGACGCGATCGGCCAGCTCGTGACCCACACGGACGCCGACCTGCTCAAGCTGCGCTCGTTCGGCCGGACCTCGCTGCGTGAGGTCAAGCGGAAGCTGCAGGACATCTCGCTCGACCTGGGCATGGACCTGCCCGAGGGGTACACCCCTCCCGGGGGCGTGCCGTCCAGCTCGAGCAGCGCGGCCGGCTAAGAAGCGGGCCACGGACGAGTTCTGGTCCGCGGAAGCGGGCGCGGGGCCTCCTCTGCGAGAGTGGGGGCCTAGACTTGCGGCCCGTCTGACCGGATTTCCGGGCTACGGGCTTGAGAAACACAGATCGGGACGCCCCGGGCACGGGGTGTCCCGCTTTCATGAACGACCGGGCCGCACGCCGCGACCCGGGGCTGGAGCGAAGCGATGCGTCACCGCAAGGCGGGCTACAAGCTCAACCGAACCCGATCCCACCGCACCGCGATGCTGCGGAACATGGCCGCGTCGCTCTTCGAGCACGGCCAGATCGTCACGACGATCCCCAAGGCCAAGGCCGTGCAGCCGATCGTCGAGAAGATCATCACGAAGGCCAAGCGGGGCGATCTGCATGCCCGGCGTCAGGTCATCGCCATGCTCGGCCGCGATCGCCGCGGCTTCGACTGGCTGTACCTGCCCAAGAACGCCTCCGACCCGGAGCGCGAGCAGGTGCAAGCTCTGCGCGAGCGGGCGAGCCAGTTCTTCAACGTGCCCGAGTCCGATCAGGTCGAGCGCAACCGCTACGGCGAGTTGAAGAAGGCTCCGAAGCTGACCCGGCACATCTTCGAGAACGTCGCGCCACGTTTCGAGGATCGGGCCGGCGGGTACTCCCGCATCGTGAAGCTTGGCTATCGCCGACTGGGCGATGCGGCTGAGCTTTGTGTGCTTCAGTTCGTTGGCGCCGAGGAAGGCCCGGAAGTGGGCGGCAAGCCCTCCACCCGTCGCCGCACCGCCGACAAGCGCACGGCGTTCGCCGCCAAGCTGCGTAAGGGCGAAGGCGCCGCCGCGGCTCCGGCCGCCGAGGCTGCTGCGGAAACGCCCGCCGACGCGGGTGCATCGGGCGAGTCCAAGCAGGACTGACCCCTCTGCAGACCGGCTTTCCGGCTGTTATCAGACATTGAACGACCGGGCTTATCGGAGCCCGGTTTTTTCTTGCACGCTCGGGCTCCGTGATGGCTTGTCGGAACAGGCGCCCGTCCGTCCGGGAACGCGGCGGACCTGCGCGGGTCGGCGGGCTGATCGTCTCACGCCGGGCCGAGCGAGTGGAAACCCACCCCCCTGACTTGACCGCACGGGCGTGCGCTTCGATCCC
>JBCBZM010000061.1:0-17293 GCA_039815345.1 Planctomycetota bacterium
ACCTGCTGGGGCCGTTGACGAACCCGGCGGGCGCGCGTCGGCAACTCATCGGTGTGTACGACGCCGACCGCGTGGGCGTCGTCGCCGAGGCGTTGCACCGGCTCGGCGCCGAGCACGCGATGGTTGTTCGTGGGGACGACGGGCTCGACGAGTTGACGACCACGGCCGCGAACCGCGTGTTCGAAGTGCGCGGCGGTGTGAGCGAGCGCGCACTCGATGCGAACGACCTCGGCTTGCCGCGCGCGACGTTGGAAGAGTTGGGCGCCGCGGATCTGGACGACGCGACGCGTGTGATCCGCGAGGTGCTCGCCGGAGCGCCGGGTCCTCGGACGGACATTGCGCTTCTGAACGCCGCGGCAGCGCTGCTGGTGGGTGGAGCGGCGCACGACATGGCCGAGGGTTTGGCGCGGGCTCGTGCGGCGGTGGGATCGGGCGATGCCACGCGGACGTTAGAGACTTTGTGCCGTGTTTCGCACGGCTAGGCGTGGCTGCGTTTGGCAGGCGGGCTTAGCGTTCAGGCTCAGCGGGCGTTGTAGAGCCTCGAGGCGTCGCTGACGAGCTCGGGGCAATCGGTGGCGGTCATCGAGCCGTTCAGCACGGTCGAACCTTCCGTCACGATGAAACGAGCGCGATCGGGTTCGCCTTCGGCGGACATCGGCTCGAGCCAGATGAGCATGTCCACGTTGTCCTGCTCGGCGACGAAGAACTGCAAATCACGCCCGACGTCGTTCGCGTCGAGCGCCCGCAGACCGAGCGTCGCCAACGCGCCCGCTATGACGGTCGCGATCTCGTCCTGCTCGGTGAGGTCCGACGTGGCGGCGAGGCGTTGCTCGTCGAGCACGTCGGCGCCGGCGAGCGTGAGCGTTTCCGGGAGGCAGCGGCGCAGGTCGGCGTCCACGTCGGAGGCGATGACGAGCACGGAGGCGCCGGCGAAGTCGGCGTCGCTCCAGACCACCAGCGGCTCGGCGGCTTCGTTGACCCCAGCGACCAGCGCCTCACGGAACGCGTCCACGGCCGATTCGACCGCTTCCTGTGTCATGGCGCCGGCGGACTGGGCCCGGCGCAGCACGTCCTCGGCGATCTGCTTGGCCTGCGCGTCGAGGTCGGGCGCGGATACGGCGTCGATCTCATCGGCGAAGCTGGTCAGCTGCGGGCGCGCGGGCGTGGCGGGCGGCTTGGGGGTCAGGCCGAGCGTGGCAGCGTCGGACGAGCTGGCTTTGGACAAGGAGGCTTCGCCGTTGCTAATCGTCACGTACGCCTTGGGCTTGTTGACCGCCGCGACGATCATCGCGCCGCCGACAGCGACCGCGGCGCCCAGGAACAAGAAGACCGCGACCGCGACGCCGGGGTTGATCCCGTGGCGAGCGGCGTTCGGGCGACGCACCTGCGCCATGCGTTCGTGCGCGCGCTCCCGGGCGGAGGCCGCGCGGGCGCGGGCGGAAGCGAGTTGGTCGCGCGCCGCGCGACGCTCGCCGACGGGCTCTGCCAGTCGCGGCGCCTCACGACGCACCGGCTTGGGCGGGGATGGCGGCACGGGCGCCGCTTGGATCGGCGCGGCTTCGGCGGCGTAGCGCCCCGTCCACCAGTTCGTCACATGCACGCGCGGGCGGGCGACGGGCTTGGGGCTGGGATTGAGACGCGGCGGGAGCGACTCGGGCGTGCGCGGCGCGGGCGTGCGGCGGGCCGCGGGCGTCACGGCCGGCGTCGGGAAGTCGAGCTCTTCCATCACCGGCTCGGGCGACTCGGCCGGCGCTTCGCCCTTCATGCTGGGCAGCGACGCGGGCTTGAAGGCGTACGGGTCGTCCGATGCGATCACCGCGTTGAGATCGGCGAGCATCTCGGAGGCCGAGTTGTACCGCTTGTCGTAGTCCGTCATCGAGCGGCGGATGATCCAGCGGATCGCGTCCGGGCAGCTCTTGGTGAGCTGGCTGAGCCCGCCGTGCGCGGGGAAGGAGTTCTCCATCAGCGAGTAGAGCACGGCGCCGGCGGCGTACACGTCGAACTTCGCGCCGTCGACCTCGTGGACCTTGGCGCCCTTGAGCGCCATGCGGACGAGTTCGGGGTCGCGGAAGTACTCGGTGCCGTGGGTGGTCAGGGTCATCGCCGAACGGAGCGGCGTGACGAGACCGAAGTCGACCAGGTGCGCGCCGTCGTCGTCGCAGATGATGTTGTCCGGCTTGACGTCCTTGTGCCACAGGCCGCCGCGGTGGTAGTGATCGAGCGTGCGGACGAGGTCTGCGACGAAGCCCAGGCCCTTGCGCAGCGGCTCACCTCGGAGGCCCTCGGCCTCGGACCGGGCGTGCAGGTTCTGCGTCATGACGCCAAGCGACTCGCCCGGGACATAGCGCATGACGTAGAAGAAGCGTTCGGCGCCGAGATCGTGCTCGAGCACGAGGCCGAGTTTCTTCGCCGCGTCGAGGGCCCGGCTCTCGCGGACGATCTGCGGCAGGCTGGAGCCGTCGTCGAGGCTGAACGCCTTGATGACCACGCGGTCGACGCCGGGGTGGCCGCCGCGTTCGAAGGCGGCCTGCTTGAGTTCGCTGGGCTCGGCGATGTAGAGCTTGCCGCCCGAGCCGCCGCCGGCGAGCGAGCCGACGATGGTGTACCCGTCGTACTGACCAGAGCGGGCGGGCGGGGCGTCGCGTCCGGGCGCCTCGGCGAGCACGCGCGGCAGCCGCTGCTCGAGCCCCTCGGTCACGGCGTGCAACAGCAGCAGCCGCGCGGGGTGACCCACGCCGATGCGGTACAGGCAAGCGCCCATCGCGGTGAGTTCGTCTTGAACAGCTTTGCCGAAGTGTCCCGCCGCGGACCAGCGACCGAGCAGGATGTTGAACAGCACCAGAAGCATGAAGACCGGCGCCAGCAGCACCGAGCCGACGAACCGGAGCACGTCTCGCAGCATGCCGATGACGAAGGTGAAGAGGTGCACGATGAACCAACCGACGAACCGGACGGCGGCGCCGAGGAAGCGGATGAGGAAGTAGATCGCGAATGCCAGCAAGAGGGCGCCCGCGACCACTCCCAGCAAGATCGCGAAGATCGAGAGAATGGGCATCGCGTTCCTCTCCTGTGCCGGGCGGGCCCTCTGGCGGGCCGCTCCGACGGGCTACTCCGGCAGGAACGCGTCGCTAGTCCTGCGACGCCAGTTCGTCCTGCCGACGGAGCTCCTGCTGGCGGTGGTAAATCTCCGCCAGGGCTTCGTCGAACATCTGATCCGAGTCGCGATCGACGGCCGGGGCCGACCCGCTCGCGCTCGCACGGTCTTCCGGCGATGCATTGGGATCGGCGGTCAGCCCGTTTCGCTCGGCCTCGGCCAGTTCTTCCTGTGTGAAGCTGTACTGAGAGATGGTCTGGCTGATCGCCGACCGCATCGAGACCCGCACCTTGGCCAGACGCCGGCTCACGGTCGGCTCCGAAACGCCCACAGCCGAGGCGACTTCCTTGCCCGGGCGGCCTTCGAGCACGCGCATCCGGAAAATCTCAAAGTCCAGAAACTCGCTCTTGCGCTCGATCTGGCGGACCGCCGCTTCGACTTTCGCCCGGAAGACGGCGGCCTCGTAGGCGGCGTCCACGCTCTCGCCCGGGGCGGCTTTCATCCAGGTTTCGTCGAGGCTGGCCGCGGCCTTGCCGGCGCCGCGCTTCAGGGCCATTCGGCGGTCAATTTCATCGCCCAGTACGTGCTTGGCGATCGCCAGCAGCCAAGTGCTGAACCGCGCGCCGCGGGTCGGGTCGAATCGGTCGATCGAGTCCGAAAGGGCCGCCAGAGTTTCCTGCGAGAGGTCCCGCACGGTCTCGGCGCCGATGCGTCCGCGGCCCCACTTGGTGAGCTGCGCCCGCAACACCGGGCCGAACGTCTCCCACAACTCGAACCAGGCGGCCTGGTCGTTGGCGCGGAGACGCGTGACGAACTGGGTGCTCGGGGAGTTCAGCATGGGCGGTGATAGCTCTGGAATCGGGTCTGGGATCGGGTCTCGAACTTCGCACGCGCGGACATCGAGATGGTCCCATCGCCCGCCATCAAGGGTAGCAGAGGCACGGGCAGCGGCCGAGCATCAGTCTGGAGAGCGGGGCCCGCACGTTTGGAGGCACTCGCGCGGCGTCCGAGAACCGCTAAGGATTTCCTGCAGGAGCCCCGAAATCGCGGCGGCCTGAGTCCCAAGAAGTGTGTGCCGAGCGAGTCGGGACGCGATGAGGGGCTGATGTGGAACGCCCCCGCTTCTCGACGCTCGGACCGACGCACGGCCCGGATGTCCCGAGCCGACGACGACCCGCGAATCGATCGGGCCACGCCCCGCGGCGAAGACCGACGATTCGGGATACCCCCAGGAGGTAGTTCGATGCCCTGCTTCACGAAGTCTCTGATCCGCCTCGGTGTCGTCGGCACGGTCCTCGGCGCCGGCACACTGCTCGTCGCGGGCCCCGATCGCATCGGCGCCCTGATCCAACAGACCACCTCGACGGTCCACTCGGCGATCGACGGCGCCATCGATGACCCGATCGCGCTCCGCGCTCAACTGCGGGACCTCGAAGGTCAGTACCCCGAGAAGATCGCCGAGGTTCGCGGCGACCTGGCCGAACTGCAAGAGCAGCGGGCCCAGCTCGAACGCGACCTGGAAGTCGGCAAGCGCGTCGTGCGTCTGGCCGAAGCCGACCTGACCGAACTCGGCGCCCTGATCAGCCGGGCCGAGGACGCGTCGAGCCAATCCGGTTACCGCGTGGTGCGGGTCCGGTTCGAGAACCGTTCGTTCGATGTCGAGAGCGCGTACCAGAAGGCCGCGTCGATCCGCAACCTGCGCGACGCCTATGCGTCTCGCACCGCGGACACCGAGCGGGACCTCGGGTTCCTGGGCGAGCAGGGCCAGCGGCTGACCGAGTTGCTCGCACAGCTCGAAGCCGAGCAGACCGAGTTCCAGAGCCAGATCTGGCAGCTCGACCGTCAGATCGACGCGATCGCCCGCAACGAGCGCATGATCGACATGATGGAGAAGCGTCAGGCGACGATCGACCGTCACAGCCGATACCGCGCCGACAGCCTCGACCAGCTCAAGGCCCGCCTCGCGGACCTGCGGGCTCAGAAGGAATCGCAGCTCCGCACGCTCACGTCCGCCTCGACGGCCACGACGTACGAAGAGCAGGCGAAGATGAGCCTCGAGCATCGCGGAACCCGGGCGCAGCCGTGGGACTTCGAGAAGACCTCGAACACGGACCGCTTCGGCGAGGTCATCGAGATCACCCCGGATCATCTTGATCATGTCGAGATCGAGGCCGACGACTGCGACGAGGACATGTACGAGACGACTTCGCGCTTCTGATGACCAGACTCTGATCGAGTGCCTCACCCGTTCGGCGGCGCCACCCCGGGGCCGCGTTGACGGAAACCATCTCCTCCGGCAGGGGTCGCCCGCTTGGGCGGCCCCCCCGAGCAAGGCCCCGGCCGGTCCCGGGGCCTTGCTCGATTTTGCTGTTCCATCACGTGCACCACCCCCGCGGAAATGCGATCCGCAGCCGCCTGTGCTGGCGGGAGCGTGAGGCGCCCGATACTGTGGTGGACCGCGTGCCGAACGGCCCGTTCGCTGGAGCGAACGCCGTGACGGCGCCTTGCAAGGACTGCAACCGCGTGATCCTCGACCGCTTCCTGGGACTGCTGAGTGTCGATATGGGCATCGACCTCGGGACCTGCAACACCCTGGTGAGCGTGCGCGGGCAGGGCATCGTGCTCAACGAGCCCAGCGTGGTTGCCGTCAAGAAGGGCACCAACCAGGTGCTCAAGGGCGGCCAGGCGGTGGGCTGGGTCGCCAAGGAGATGCTCGGCAAGACGCCCGGCTCGATCACCGCGGTCCGCCCGCTCAAGGACGGCGTGATCTCCGACTTCGAGATCACCGAGGCGATGCTGAACTACTTCATCCGCAAGGTGAACGGGCGCAGCAAGATCTTCGGCCCGCGGGTCGTCATCTCGATCCCCTCGGGCATCACGGCGGTCGAGAAGCGGGCGGTGTTCGATTCGGCCGGCCGAGCGGGCGCACGCAGCACGTACCTGCTCGAAGAACCCGTCGCCGCCGCGATCGGCGCCGGGCTGCCCTTCGCCGAGCCGACGGCGTCGATGATCGTCGACATCGGCGGCGGGACGACCGAGGTCGCGATCATGTCGCTGGCCGACATCGCCGTCTGCGAGTCCGTCCGCGTCGCGGGCGACGACATGGACGAGGCGATCATCAACCACATGAAGCGGACGTACAACCTCATGGTGGGTGAGCAGACGAGCGAGCGGATCAAGATCGAGATCGGCTCGGCGGCGCCGGTCGGTGAGGACTCGCAGATGGAGGTCCGCGGGCGGGACATGATCTCGGGCCTGCCTCGGAAGACTGTCATCACTTCCGGCGAAGTCCGCGAGGCGCTCCAGGAACCGATCAACGCGATCATCGACACCGTGACCCGCACGCTCGAACGGGCCGAGCCCGAACTGGCGGCAGACCTCGTTGAGAACGGCATCGTGCTGGCCGGCGGCGGGGCGCTGCTCCGCGGGATGCCCGACGTCATTCAGAAAGCGACCGGCCTGGACTGCCGCATGGCCGAGGACCCGCTGACATGCGTGGCCCGGGGAACGTCGATCTACCTCGAGAACATCGAGGAGTGGAAGCAGACGCTCGAAAACGACATGGAACTTTGACCGATCCTCGGTGCTGACGCTCAGGATCGTCTGACCCTCAACGCATGGCCCGCCACGGCGTCCAACTCGCTCCCGCCGACCGCGTGCTCGCGGCAGCCCTGGCCGCGATGCTGCTGCTCGGTCTGGCGCCGATCCGCTATACGGGCTGGGTCGCCTGGCTCGCCGAGCCGGTGGTCCGGCTGATCGCGCCCCTGAGCGGCCCGGTCGCCAGCGTGACGCGCTGGGCGACGAGGCCCGGAGCCGCGGACCTGGACGAACGTGACATCACTCGATTGATCGAGGACCGCGATCTGGCGATTCAGCGGCACCTGCGCGAGCGGGAACTCAACGCGGAGCTTCGCCGACGGATCGAGGACCTCAACGCCGCCATCGCGCTGAACCCGGATCTGGCCGCGCGGCAGGTTACGGCGCCGGTGGTGGCGCGGGCGAGCGATCCGTCGAGTTCGGTGTTGACGGTGCGCGCCGGTTCGAGCTTGGGCGTGGGCGTGCGGGATGTTGTCACGGTTCGAGGCGTGCAGTTGGTCGGCCGGGTTGCGCGGGTCACGGGCGGGACGGCCTACGTGACACCGATCACGGATGAGGGCAACGCCGACAGCAAGCGGCTGCGGGCCATGGTGATGCTGGAGAACGACTTCGGCCTCGCCTGTCTGCTGACGCCGACGGGCGAGGGGACGCTGACGGGCGACGTCGAAGACGCGCGCGGGCCGGACGGCGAGCCGCTCGGCGAACCGGCCGAGGGCATGACGGTTCGTCTGCTCGATCACGACTATTGGCCCTCGCACGCGCAGATGCTGGTGGTCGGCACGGTCGAGCGTGTGGAGTCGGCGCCCGATCAGCCTCTGCGGCGCCGCGTGGTGGTCCGTCCGACGGTCGACCTGACGCGGGTGGGCGAGGTCACCGTGCGCACGAGCGAGGCGCGTTCCAGCGACGAAGGCGGATCGGGGGCCGCGCGGTGAACTGGTTTGTCTTCGCCATCGCGTCGTGGATCGCGTTCGGCTTGGAGCTGGGCGCGCGGGACGTGCTCCAGATCGGGCCGGGGGGGATTGCGCCGAGCTTTGTCATCCCCCTGGCCGTCTTCGTCGCGTTGTGGGCGCCGGCGACGCACGCGCTTTGGGCGTGCCTGGCCTTGGGCGTGCTCGCGGACCTGACGTGGCACCTGCCGCGGACGGACGGCGGGATCGCGACGATCTTGGGCCCGTATGCGATCGGGTACACGCTGCTGGGCGCTCTGGTCATCAACATGCGCGGCATGATGATCCGGCGGAACCCGATCACGATGGCGTTCCTGTGCGTGCTGGGCTCGCTGGTGGCGCAGATCGCGGTTGTCGCGCTGTTCACCGTCCGCCGGGTCTACGGCGATCCGATCGCGTGGGACGCAGGGGACGAGTTGCTGACCCGCGCGCTCGCTTCGGTCTACACCGGCGGCGTGGGGCTGATCGTCTCACTGGCCTTGTTCGCCGGGGCGCCGCTGTTCCAGTTCCAGCAGGCGGGCGGGCGTCGGCCGGCGATCCGTCGGAGTTAGCTCACCTCTAGACCGCCAGCAGTTCGGCGAGCGTGAAACCAGCAAGCCGCTCGATGACGTGGTGCGCCTCAGCGAGTCGGCTGGTCGGCAGCGTGTGGCCCACGCCCAGCACGCGCAGGCCCGCGGCCTTGGCCGAGGCGATGCCCGTTGGGGTGTCCTCGATCGCGACGCAGTTCGGCGCCCCCACTTCCAACCGACGCGCGGCCAGCACGTACGGCTCGGGATCGGGCTTGGTGTTCGCAACATCGTCCGCCGTAACGAGCGTAGTGAGCCGATCGAGCAGGCCCAGGCGATCGAGAATGGGCTCGACCTCGTCTCGGCGCGAGCCGGTGCAGACGGCCGTGGGATGGGCCGAGGCCGCGGCGTGGATGAGTTCGACCGATCCCGCGTGCGGGGCGGGCGGGTCGTCCATGAGCAACTCAAGGAAGTGACCGGGTTTGGCGGCCCGCATGCGAGCGATCAGTTCGTCTTCAGGATCGCGGTTGTTGAGTTCGGCGATGGCTATGAAGGCCCGCAGGTCACCGTGGCCGATGCAGACCTGGGCAAACTGCTCGTGCGTGAAGTCCATGCCCTCGGCTTGAGCGGTGGCTCGGCAGGCGCGCTCATGCAGTGGTTCGGAATCGACGACGATGCCGTCGAAATCGAAGACGACGCCGCGGGAACGATCGACGGACGCGGAAGTCGGGGAGGGCTCTGGCATGGGCGAGCGTAGCCGGGCCGGTCGCCACCGGCCGGTTCGGGCCGGAGTGTTGCGGTCCGGTTAGACTCGCGCCATGGCGAGCGAGCGGACTCCAGCGATTGTGTACGACGACGGCCGAGGGTTGCTGGCGCCGTTGACGGACCTGCGGGCTTCGTTCGATGTGCGCACGGGCGCATTGACCACACTGGAACGGCTGCGCACGGCGCTCCGCCTGGAGGTGATGCGTCTGTTCGTGCCGCCGGAGTTGGCGGGCGTGACGACGGAGGCGCACCCCGAGGCGGTGAACACGCCGCTGGACCCGACGCCGCCGGATGCCACGGCGACGCCGGTGCTGGTGATCAACGGCCGGTGCCCGCTGCCCTTGGACGAGATCTCGGCGTTGAACGCGGGCGAGCGGCTGGTGGAGTCGGACACGGGCGACACGATCGCCGCCAGACTGTCTCCGGACGACGCGGTGCGCGTGGCGTTGGGCGGCGAGGTGGAGGCGACGGCGGTGGCGTATGAGGGCCGGGCGTTGCTCGCGCGGCCCTGGCATGTGCGCTCAAGCCGGGACGAAGCGCTCGAGACGGATCTTGGATTGATTCTCGCGGGGCAGTCACGGATGGCGCCGACGGGCGGCGTGACGATCGTGCCGGGGCATGAGCTTCGGCTGCACCCGGACGCGCGCATCTACCCGGGCGTGACGCTGGATCTGGAGCAGGGGCCGATCGTGATCGACGCGGGCGCAGTGATCCGTCCCGGCGCGGTCGTGATCGGGCCGGTGTATGTCGGCCGGGACTCGCAGGTGCTGGATCAGGCGTTGATCAAGCCGCAGACGGCGATCGGCCCGGTGTGCAAGGTCGCGGGCGAAGTCGGCGGGACGATCTTTCAGGGGCACGCGAACAAGGCGCACGACGGGCATCTGGGCGATTCCTGGATCGGCGCGTGGGTGAACCTGGGCGCGGGGACGACCAACTCGAACCTGCTCAATACCTACGGCGAGGTCTCGGCGCAGCGGACGCCCGCGGGGCCGCGCGAGCCGACGGGCGAGCGGTACCTCGGCGCGATCATCGGCGACCACGCGAAGTTCTCGATCGGGTCGATGCTGATGACCGGCTTGGTCGTCCACACGGGGGCGATGGTTGCCACATCGGCGGCCGTCAATGGGTGCGTGCCGGGCTTTGTGTGGCGGACGGATGCGGCGGACTCGGTCTACCGGCTGGACAAGTTCGAGCATGTTGCACGAACGGTGATGGGCCGGCGTGATGTGGAGCCCTCGCCGGCGTATCTGGCGAGGCTGGGGCAGTTGCACGCGGCCGCGAACCAATACTGACTCGCTACTCGGATTCGGATGCTTCGCGATCGCGCTGAATGAGGGCTTCTCGCCATAGCTGTCTGGAGCGGTGCTCGGTGAGCTTTGTTCTTCTATCTGGTCCGTGGGCGGATTCCATGAGTTCGACCACCACTTTGGCGTAGTAGCCGCGCCCGCATTCGGGGCATCGACCCCATTCGATCCCGTCTGTCAGCGGGTGTCGGCACCAAAGGCAGGCTCGGTACTGTGCCTTACGCATCTTGACTGACGTCTGCGCCTCAAGCGCGAGCCCGAAGATAAAGGTGGCGACACCCATCGCTATTGGCGTCCAAAAGAACAGAGCCCAATCGACACGGCCGTAGAACAGATTGACCAGCCATCCCATAGGCATGACAAACGCGACGAAGAGCAGTATCACGCCGAGTTCGTTCGCCAGCCACGGACTTAAGCGGGCGAGGTGGCGGAACTTCCTGCTGGCTCGCATGCCGCCGCGGTGCGGCGCGAATGCCCCGGACACGAGCAGGTCCAACTCGGCATCAAAGCGTGTCGTGCGATCAGAGCGGTCTCGTCCCATGGTCGCGGCGTTCCAAGCTACGCTCTTTGCGTGAAGACACTCTACCTCATCGACGGCTACGCCCAGTTCTTTCGCGCCTACCACGCCATCCGTACGCCGATGACCAGCCCGGTTACGAAGGAGCCGACGAGCGCGACGTTCGGGTTTGTGGGCATGCTGCTCAAGCTGCTGCGCGGCGAGCAGCCCGGTCAGCAGGCGCTCGGCGGGCCGCCGGATTATCTGGCCGTGACGCTGGATGTTTCGGGCGATCGGGGGACGTTCCGCAGCCGGTTGTATCCGGAGTACAAGGCGACGCGGTCGGCGATTCCTGATGACCTGCCGCCGCAGATCGATCGGTGTATCCGGCTCTTGGCGGAGATCGGCGTGCCGACGATCGGGGCGGAGGGGTACGAGGCGGACGATGTCATCGCATCCATCGCGTCGATCGCGGCAGAAGCCGATGACGATCTGCGCGTGGTGATCATCAGCAAGGACAAGGACCTGAAGCAGTTGCTCGATGCCGCGGGCGATGGCCCGGGGCGGGTCGTGATGTACGACGTGCACACGGATCAGGCGACGTCGGCCGAGACACTCAAAGAGGAGACCGGGCTGTCGCCGGGGCAGGTCGTGGACATGCTCACGCTGATGGGGGACACGGTGGACAACGTGCCGGGCGTGGAGGGCGTGGGCGCGAAGACGGCGGCGAAGCTGATCGCCGAGTACGGGTCGCTCGATGCGCTCATGGCCGACGCGGCGAGAGACTGCGCGAGGCGGCGGATCGGCTGCCGTTGTCGAAAGACCTGGTCACGCTGCGGCGGGATGTCGAGACAGGGTTCGATCTGGACTCGGCGAAGACCGAGACGATCGAGTTGGCCAAGCTGCTGCCGATCTTGGCCGAGCTGGGGTTTAATCGGTATCAGGACGACGTGCGTGCGCTCACGGGGGCGCCCGCGGCGGATGTGAAGCCGACGACGAAGCCCAGAGTGCGCGAGCCGGAGGGCGGGTTGTTCGGCGGGTCGCTGTTCGATGACCCGGACGAAGGCGGGACAGAAGCGAAAGGCGATTACCACTGCGTGCGCACGCGGGCGGACTTGGAAGCGCTGGCGGATCGACTGTCGAAGGCCGAGGCGTTCGCGTTCGACACGGAGACGACCTCGCTCTCGCCGATGCGGGCCGAGTTGTGCGGGCTGAGCTTCGGGGTGGAGGCGGGCGAGGCGTGGTACGTGCCGGTACGTTCGCCGGAGATGGACACGCATCTGGGCGAAGCGGAGGTGCTGGAGGTGCTCGGCCCGGTACTGGCGGACGCGAACAAGCCGAAGTTTGGGCACAACGTCAAGTACGACCTGCTGGTACTGCGTCGGGCGGGTGTGGCCGTGGGCGGGCTTTCGGCGCCGGGTTCGATGGACGGGATGATCGCGAGTTACCTGATCGACGCGTCGCGGTCGAGCCACTCGATGGATGCGCTCGCGCTGGCGCTCCTCGGTCGGCAGAACGTGCCGATCTCGGAGTTGATCGGCAAAGGGAAGAGCCAGCGGACGTTTGACACGGTCGCGCTGGATCGCGCGACGCCGTACGCGGCCGAGGACGCGGACGTGTCGTTGCAGTTGTGCCAGAAGATGGCGCCGGAGCTGGAGGCGATGGGTCTGGGGTCGCTGGTGCGTGAGCTGGAACTGCCGTTGATCGGCGCACTGGCGGAACTGGAATGGAACGGTGTGCTTGTTGATCCTGATGAGCTGGATCGGCAGCGCGAGCGTTTGATGAAGCGGATCGAGGAGCTGAAGGCCGAGATCGCCGACGACCTGATGGGGACGATCGGGCGGGAGATCGACCCGGACAGCCCGAAGCAGTTGTCCGGCGCGCTCTTCAATGCACCCGATGCGGCGGACCCGGGGCTGGGCATCAAGCCGCTGAAGAAGACGAAAACGGGGTACTCGACCGACGCGGAGACGCTGGGAAAGCTTGCGGACGACCCAGCGATCGAGACGCCGATTCCCGGATTGATCTTGGAGTATCGGCAGCTCAGCAAGCTGGTGAGCACGTATCTTGTCGCGCTGAAGGAGGCGATCGATCCGGATACGAAGCGCATCCATGCGTCGTTCAACCAGACGGGCGCGGCGACGGGGCGGCTGTCGTCCAGCGATCCGAACCTGCAGAACATCCCGATCCGAACGGATGTCGGGCGAGAGATCCGCCGTGCGTTCGGAGCGCCCGAGGGACGCACGCTCATCACGGCCGACTACTCGCAGATCGAGCTGCGGTTGCTGGCGCACCTGTCTCGGGATCCGGCGTTGATTGAGGCGTTTCGGCGCGGGGACGACATCCACACGGCGGTGGCGGCGGAGATTCACGGCGTGGCCTTGGACGACGTGACGCGCGAGCAGCGGAGCGGCGCGAAGATGGTCAACTTCGGGATCGTCTACGGCATCACGCCGTTCGGGCTGGCGCGGCGGCTGGGCGTCTCGAACGGCGAGGCGTCCGACATCATCGACGGGTACAAGAAACGGTTCGCGGGGATTACTACGTTCCTTGCAGAGTGCGTGGAGCAGGCGCGGTCGCAGGGGTACGTCGAGACGATGCTCAAGCGTCGCCGACCGATCCCGGATATCGAATCGAACCAGCCGGCTCGCCGGAGCTTGGCCGAGCGCATGGCGATCAACTCGGTGGTGCAGGGTTCGGCGGCGGATCTGATCAAGATCGCGATGGTGGATTTGTACAAGCGGCTGAGCCCCTGGGCGGCGGACCTGCGCGAGGGCGCGGCGCCGGAGATCGAGGGCGTGCGAATGCTGATTCAGATCCACGACGAGCTGGTCTTTGAGGCGCCGGAGGAGACCGCGGAGACAGCGCGGACGCTCATCGTCGCGCGGATGGAGGCGGCGATGGCGTTGGACGTGCCTCTGGTTGTCGATTCGTCGATCGCGGTGAACTGGTACGACGGGAAGTAGCGGCCCGGGTCAGGTGACTACGGCCGCGATGGCTTCAACTTCGACGAGGAAGCCGTGGTGCAGGTCGCGTGTGGGGACGACAGCGCGGGCGGGCCTGTGCTCGCCGAACGCTTCGGCGTACACAGCATTGACCTTCGGCCAGTGCGCCACATCGGTGACGTAGACCGTCGCTTTGATGACACGGCCCATGCTCGAACCCGACGCTTCCAGAATCGCGGCGAGGTTGGCGAGGGTTTGGCGGGTCTGGGCTTCGATGTCACCTGTGATGTGCTCGCCGGCCGGGGTGATGGGGAGTTGCCCTGAGACATAGGCGAGGCCGTTGTGGACCATCGCCTGGCTGTAGTGCCCGCCGGGCGGGGCGGCGCGATCGGTGGTGACGGGATGCATGCTGGTCTCCTGTGCGGGCGCTCGGTTGCGTACGACGCGGTCACGGTGGCGCGGGCGTGCTTTCGAGTGATTGTGCCGCCGCGACGCCGGCGAGGTGGCCGGTGGCCCAGGCCCATTGGAAGTTGAAGCCGCCGATGCGGCCGTCGACGTCGAGGATTTCGCCGCAGAGGTGCAGGTTGGGATGCGCGCGGCTGTGCATGGTGGAGAGGTCGACTTCGGCGAGCGGCACGCCGCCGGCGGTGGTCTCGGCGTGGGTGAAGCCGCGGTCGCCGGTGATGGGCAGGCGATGCTCGAAAACGGCATCGAGCAGCGCGCGGCGTTCGTCTTTGCGGAGTTCGGCCCCGGTGCGGTCGTGGGGCACGCCCGCGATCTCGATGAGCGTGTCGGCGAGGCGGTCCGGCAGGCGCGCGCGGAGCCAGGGCGCGATCGCTTTGCGGCCGAGCGCGCGCAGCTCGGCGTCGGCGGTTTCGCGGCCGAGGCCCGGGAGCCAGTTCGCGACAAGATGCGCGCCGGGGTCGGCGTGGCGGGCGTCGGTGTAGTAGCGGCTGATGTCCATCGGACCGGGGCCGGAGATGCCGAAGTGCGTGCAGAGGGTGGCGTTTTCGAACGACAGCAACCGCTTGCCGGCGGCGGAGCGCAGCTCGAGACGCGCGGGCGCAGCGATGCCGGCGAGGGCGCGCAGCGGCGAGTCGGCGTCGAGGATCAGAGGGACGAGCGAGGGGAAGATGCGCTCGGTGACGGTGTGTCCGAGCGCTCGGACGAGTTTGTAGCCGTGGCCGTCGGAGCCGGAGCGGGGCAGGGCCTTGCCGCCCGCGGCGATGATGACGCGCGGGGCTTGGACGGCGCCCCACTCGCCGGCGATCTCGAAGCCTTGATCGGTGGGCGTCACTGTTTCGACGCGGGCGGGATGGCGGATCTCGGCGCCGGCGTCGTGGGCGGCGGTGAGCAGCGCATCCAGCACGGTGCGGGCGCGGTCGGTTGTGGGGAAGAGCTTGCCGGTGTCTTCGCGTTTGAGGTGGACGCCGAGGTCGCGGAAGAACTCGACGGTGCGTTCGACGGGCCATCGGCGGAGAACGGAGCGCACGGCGTTGCGCGAGGAGGCGGCGTAGTCGCGTTCGCTGATGGCGTGGTGGGTGACGTTGCAACGCCCGCCGCCGGCGACGAGGATTTTCGCGCCGATCTTGTTGGCGCCGTCGAGCGCGACGATGCGGGCCTTGCGTTCGGTGAGGCCCTTGGCGGCTCGGCCGGCCCAGATAGCGGCCATGAGTCCCGCAGCGCCGGCGCCGACGATGAGGACATCGGCCTGCTCGAGGTTGGCGTCTTTGGTCATGGGTTGGCCCGCGTGCTGCACGGGCGCAGCGTAGGCGGGTGGGGTAGTCTCACCGCATGAACGCTATTCAGAAGCTCCGCTCACTGCACGCCGATATCGCCGCGGCCAAGGACGGGTTCAAGATCGTGGACGCCTGGGCCTTGGCCGAGCGGCTCACGCTGCGGATGCCGGTGAACCTCGACGAGGCGCAGCGTGTGTTTGCCGAGAAGGACGCGGAGGGTTTGGATCGGCTGATCGCGAAGCTGGAGAACCCGGCGCCCAAGCAGGAGGAGAGGCTGCCCGAGTTCGCTCCAGAGGAACTCGACCGGGCGCTGCGGGCGTTCAAGAAGCAGTTGCGTGTCACGCGGCTGGCGGACGAATCGAAGCTGGGCGGGCGGTACACCAGCGGCGGACGGAAGTCTCAGGTGGACGCGATGCAACCGCCGGCCGATTTCCCGCGCGACATGTGGAAGGCGCTCGTGCGTCAGGGGAAGCTCAAGGACGGGGGCGGCGGGTTCTACAGGCTTCCGGAGACGCAAGAGCCGCCCGGCGGCCCATAACTCTTGGGTACTTGAGCGCAAAGGACCGCATCCGCAAGGACCCCGCCATCGATCCCAAAGAAGGAGTGCGCCGCCGAGGTCCGGCTTGGTCGCGGGGCACGGCGCCGACGAACGGAGACCGACTGAGCATGGTTTCGACCGACGCGATTCGTATAGCCGTGGGTGTGGGTGTACTGGTCGCCACGGCGATCGGCGGATTCTTGGTGTACCGGAACGTGACCGCGGCGCCCCCCGTGGACACCCGCCTGACTTCGGCCGTGCTGATGCGGGGCGCCGAGATGGGCGTCGACCTGACCGACGGCCGACCCGACGAAGACCGCGAGCGGCTGCTCGGCGTGTTCGACGAGGGCAAGACGACGCCCGCCGCCGACCTGACGTTCCGCGACGGGCTGTACGTATTCACCGAATCCGAGGCCGTGTTCAGCGGGTACCTCGCGGATACCTACGAGGGCGGCCAGCCGCGTGTCATCGCGTGCGTGGTAGACGGCCGGCTCCAGGGGCCGTCGGTCGAGCTGTTCCCCGATCGCTCGCTCAAGGTGAGCCGCAACAACAAAGACGGCGAAGCCGTGGGACAGATGCTCGAGTTCTTCCCCGATGGCGTGCTGAAACTGCGGGTGATGATGAAGGGACAGTCGCCCAACGGCGGCGCGCTCGTGGGCGAGATCACCGCTCGCACGTACGAAGACGGCGCCTATCAGAAGCGTGAACTCGGAACCGGACGCCTCCAGTTCATCGATGAGGGCGGCGGGACGGATTTCCGCAACGCGGACACCGCGGTAGAGAACGTCGCGGGGTTCATGCTGTTCTACGACGGGCTGATGGGGCAGAAGGTCTACACCAGCGACAGCCGACGCATCGAGGGCGCCCCGGTCTTCGACTCGCTCGAGGAGAACGCCTCGGACGGCTGAATCTCCGCGACAAGTTCGGCGCGGCGGCCGTACGCTGCGTGCATGCACGCGCTCACCGATGCCCTGACCAAAGCCCGCGCCCAGACGCTGCGTTTGTGCGCGGATTTGACCGACGAACAGATGACGGCCGAGCCGGAGTGCGAGATGGCGCTCAACCACCCGGCGTGGGTGCTGGGGCACCTGTTCATGCTCGATGCGTTTGCGGCCGACATGCTGGGGATGCACCTGACCAGCCCGGTCGATGAGGCCTGGGCCGAGCGGTACGGCCCGGCGAGTGCGCCGGATGCTCAGCAAGGCGGGCCGGGGCGCGGCGAACTGATCGAGCAGATGGCAATGGTGCGCGAGCGGCTGGTAGGGCGGCTGGAATCGATGTGCGGCGGCGAGGACTCGCTGGATGTGCCCACGCCCGACGAGACGTTCCGCAAGGACTTCCCGACGCTGGCCCATCTGGTGC
>JBCBZM010000096.1:0-11734 GCA_039815345.1 Planctomycetota bacterium
GAGCCGCGGAGATCGCGCAGGCGCTTTCCGGACAGAACGACGCCCGCCGCCGCATCGCCGAGCAAATAGAAGCCGAAGCCATCGACCAGGCCGAGCGGGCGGGCATGACCGAGCCCGGCCGCCGGGCCATCGTCCTCGCCTCGCCCGACTGGCACCCGGGCGTGGTCGGCATCGTCTGCTCCAGGCTCGTGGAGCGCTACCACCGGCCGGTCGTGCTGCTCTGCGCCGATGACGACGGCACGTGCCGGGGCTCGGCCCGCTCGGTCGACGGCTACAACCTGCACGACGCGCTGTGCCAGTGCGCCGAGCCTCTGGAGACATTCGGCGGGCACGCGATGGCCGCGGGCCTGCGTGTCGCGCCGGGCAAGCTCGACGCGTTCGCCGAGCTGCTCATCGCGCATGCCAACGCCGCGATCGCGCCGGAAGACCTCGTCGCACGCTTCGCGTACGACACCGACGCCCGGCTCGACGAGTTCACCGAAGCGGCGGCGCACGATCTCGAACGCCTCGGGCCGTTCGGCCGAGACAACCCGCGTCCCCGGCTGCGCCTCCTCAACGCGCAGCTCTTCGAGCCCGCCCGCCGCATGGGCTCGTCCGGCGCGCACCTCACACTGCGTCTCAAACAGCAGGGCCGCATCGTCCGGTGCGTTGCCTGGAAGAAAGGCGACATCGCGGATCGGCTGCCGAGGGGCGCCCGAGTCCACGCCCTCGTGACGCCCAAGATCAACGAATGGAACGGCCGGCGCAGCGTGGAATGCGAAATCGCCGACCTCACGCTCGCGGACACATAGGCCCGGCAAGAACGCGCGATCGGCGATCCAGTGCTTGTCTATCTGCGATCGACTGAGTCGATCGGCCTGTGATCGACTCAGTCGATGGGCGCGCTCACGACGGTGCCGTTCAGCTCACGCGCCAGGCCGTTGTTCGGATCGAGTTCGATCGCACGGGCGAACGACGAGTCGGCCTCGCCCTCCTGACCCAGCGACGAGAGCACGAGCCCGAGCAGCAGGTGGTTGTCCGCGTTCTCAGGGCTCAGACGCACGGCTTCCTGAGCCGCAATCAGCGCCTGGTCATCGCGCTCCATCTGACGCAGCCAGATGGCACGCAGGAAGTGGCCTTCACCGCGGTTCGGCGCCAGCGAGATCACACGCCGGGAAGCCTCGCGCAGGCGCCCTTGGTCCTCGAGCTCGATCGCCACGTAGCCGAGCGCCAGCCAGGCGCCGATGTCGCTCACGCCCTCATCCCCGCGGACCATCTCGTCCAGCAGCGACCGGGCCTCGACCGGGCGGTTGAGCGCCGACAGGCAACGCACACGCAGGTGCTGAAGGTCGCGCCGCTCGGCGAAGTCTTCATCGTTGAGCAGGGTCGTCAGCGCCAGCTCGGCCTCGCCGAACCGGGCGGTCGCCATCTGCGCGCGGATCAGGTCTTCGGTAATCCCGTTATCGCCCGGCGCCAGAAGCTGCGCCTCGGTGAACATCGCGACCGCGTCCTCGGGTCGTTCCTGAATCATCGCGATGTGTCCGAGCGTCTGCCGCACTCCGGCGGCGTGGCGATACGCGTCGCCGCGAGAGAGCAAGAAAGCCTCGGCGGCTTCCACGTTGCCCATGTCCATCATGACCTCGGCCGCGGCCACGCCGTACTGAGGGTCGTTCGGGTCGAGGTCGGCGGCTTCGACGTAGTAGCTCAGCGCGGTGTCGCGCTGGAGCAGACGCTCGAAGACGATCGCCAGGTAGTAGTGCGCGTCGACGTTCTCTTCGTCGAGTTCGAGTGCGCGCTCCAACGACGCGATGGCCTGATCCATGCGGCCTTGCTCGAGCATGATGCGCCCGCGGAGTACATGGCTCTTGGTCACCTCGTTGTTGTGGGCGATCGAGATATCAACCTTTTTCTCGGCCTTCTTCAGATCGCCCGCGAGGAACGCCTGGCGCGCCAGGTCCCACTCGGTGCCGCTTTTGAGCACGCTCATGCGCTCTTCGGCCGCGTTGATGTGCTCCTGCGTGTACTTGCCGTGCGTGCCGCAACCGGCGGCGGTCAGCGAGCCGGCGAGACCAGCGAGAAGAAGGAGCGAGCGAACGCGACGGGTCGATCGGTGAATCATGGAAACTCCGTGGGATGCCGCGGCCTGTTGCCGCCTGGGTTGGATCGGGACCGTTCCCGCAACGGGCGCGACCGCGCCCCCACGCCTCAACACGACGGACGGGCCTCTCGGCCCGCCCGCGCCTTGCTTACTTCTGATCGGACTCGGTCGGCACGTTCGTGATCGACGTACCCGCATCCGGGGCCGACTCGTCCTCAAACGTGTCGGCGAAATCGTCGAACCCCTCGAACAGGCGGACGAGTGCCCGAGTACGGGTCGACTGCTCAAGACCGATGTCGCCGAAGTCCTTCGCCGGGACCTGCGTCTGCACCGGGCCCACGCCCGCGAGCGTGTTCGCGACCGGCGGCGGCGGGGCCATGCCCTCCGTCTCGGTCCACACGGCCGGAGCCGCGGGGATCGTGGTGTCCACGAGCGTCGGCTCGGTCACGGCGCCGGGCTCGATCCACGGCGTCGGCTCGTACGCCGGCGGCAGGTTCGACTGATCCGACGCCACGGTGTTGGTGACCGGGTTGACCACCGAGCTGTTCATAGTGCTGTTCACCGAGTTCGTCGCCGGGCTGAATCCGGGCTGCGTGGCCGAGGAAATCTCCTCCACCTCGACATTCGCGACCGGCTCACTCGAACGGAACGGATCGAACGCCTCGGGCGTGTTTTGATCGATCGAGTTCTGCTCGAAGTAGCTCGGCTCGGCGCCGCCATCAAAGAAGCCCTGCTGAGACACGCTCTGCTGAGCGACCGGCGGCTCGGCGAACTGGATGTACGGGTTCGACGACGACACGAACGGATGCGTGCTGTCCTGGTGCTTGCTGAACGTGCGGCCGCTGTGCACGAACGGCTCGAACTCGGGGCTCACGCTCATCGCCGAGGGCGAAGCGTTGAAGTTCGCGTTGCCCGCGTACGACGTGCCCGCCGGCGCCGGCCACGACTCGACCCGGTCGCCCGAGGCGAAGAGCGGATCGACGTGGTTGATCGGAGCCGCCGGCTGCACAGTGTCCGCGGACACGCCCGAGGCGTACGCGTTGCTCTGCGGCACGATGGCATCGCCCATCGAGATCTTGCCGCCGGAGAACGGCGTCGCAGGGAAACCGGGCTCGACGCTACGCAGACGCATCTCGCGGTTCTCGACTTCGTTGTTGTAGATGTCCTCGAGCAACGACTGGCTCGGCCAGATCGCCTCGCGGTTCAGCAGACGCTCCTGCAAGCGGATCGCGTTGGGCTGGTTCGGGCTCAGCTCCAGCGAGCGGCGGATCTTGTGCAACGCACGGTTCACGTCGCCCGTCGCCGCCAGGCGCTCGGCCTCAACCTGCAACTGCTGCGACTGACGGTCACGCGACCAGGGCAGCACGCCCATACGCGAGCCGGCACGCACGTCTTCGATGTAGTTCGCCGCGTCTTCGCCTTCGGCCAGCAGCATGTCGTCCGAGACGATCGAGGGCGTGATCATGAAGATGATCTCGCTGCGCGTCGTCTCGTCGTCGTAGCCGCGGAACGCCGCGCCGATGATCGGGATATCGCCCACGATCGGCACCTGACGACGCTCGGCCGTGGTGGCTTCGCGGAACAGACCGCCGAGCACGATCGTCTGACCGTCGCGGACCATGACGTTCGTCGTCAGCTCGTTGGTGATCTCGTCGGGGATCGTCACCGCGGCGCCGGAAGCGTCGGTCACGTCGCGGATGACCGCTTCCGAGACCTGCGGCTTCAGCTCCATGCGGATGAACCCGTCCTGCGTCACGAACGGACGGAAGTAGAGCTGCGTACCCGTATCCAGGAACTCGACCGTCTGCGTCGAAGCCGTCTCCGTGTTCGTGGTCGACAGGTAGCCGACCTTACGACCGACCAGCACGCGGGACGGCTGGCGGTTCAGGCTCAGGATCTTCGGGTTCGACAGGATCGTCGTGTCCGAGACCGAATCGAGCAGACGCAGGAAGACCGCGAGGTCTTCGGCCACGATGCCCGTGCGGAAGGTCGCCTCACCGTTGGCCACGTTGCCGGGCGTGCCGGTCGCCGCGAAGCCGACGTTGTCGCTGGGGGACTGCACCTCGCCGCCGTCGACGCGGTTGCCACGGCCCGAGAGCAGCGTGTTCGTCGCATCGAGCGGGCCGAGGAAGTCGCCAAAGTTCAGGTCGGCGATCAGCGAGAAGTCCACACCGAACGCGTTGGCCTCGTTGAGCGAGGACTGCAGAATCGTCGCCTCGACGAGCACCTGCTGCGGACGCGTGTCGAGCTGCGCGACAAGGCTGAAGATCTCATCCACGCGGTCCGGGTAGTCAAAGACGACGAGCGTGCCGTCGTGCACGTACTCGTCGGCGCCGGTCGGCGCGTCCTGCGGGATGCTGAACGCGGCGGTCCGGCCGTTGGTCGTGATCGAGCCGCCGTCGGACAACATCGGCGCCACGAACGCGGCCGCGTCGGTTGCGTTGAGGTAGTTCAGCTTGATGACCCGCGCTTCACGCTGGCGGCTGGCCTGCTCAATCTGCGCCAGCTCGGCCAGCGTGTAGACGTAGATGAAGTTGCCGCGCTCCACGTACCCGTACCCGTTGACGTTCAAGATGGCGTCGAGCGCCTCGAAGAACGTCACGCCGTAGAGGTTCGCCGTCACGGACGCCGAGACGTCCTTCGACGCCACGATGTTCCGCTGCGATTGGATCGACAGCATCTGGAGGACGTTGGCCAAGTCCTCGTCGTTGACGTGCAGATCCACCAGGAAATGCTCGTTCACGCTGACCTGATCGGAAAGATCCTTTGCGGATCCGGCGTCGTCGTTACCGGCCTGCTCGGCGGCCGGCGTACCGGTCGCAGAGTCGAGGAGGTCGTTCAAACCAACCTGCGCCGAAGACACGGCCGCGCCGGCGACCAGTGCCAGAAGAGCGGCCGCACGGGCCGCAACGGTCCACTCGCCCTGCGGGCCTACTCGTTCGTTTCGAGGCATCGATGCACTCCCCGTTACCACTCGTCGGACACGACACGCATCCGCAGATCTAAAGAATGTTCCGGCCCGAAGCGACACAAAGCGCTCCAACAACCGACCTTCACCGACCGGTCGGGCCATCTCGGCTAAACCTGTCGGCAACCCGTACTGGGCACTTTGCGATGACCGCACCGCCTGAGACGCGATTCCCCGGACGCACGCCCCCGACGCCCGCACGATCCCTCCCTGCCGCGATATCGGACCGAGAAACCGGCGCTCGCGGCGAGCCCGCCCACATCCGCTCAACCCAAAAAACAAGCACGCGCCGGCTCAAAGCCAGCGCGTGCCAGGATCTCGTTCGTTCATGGATCCGCGGCTAGAAGCTGAGGCTAGAAGCTCTCGGCCTCCGACTCGCCTATGGCCTCAACGCTCTCTTCAACAGACTCGCGTTCAAGAATGACCGCCGGTTCATCGGTCGGCGCCACCGGCTTCGGCACCGCCCACGCCGAACGGGGCACGTCCCCCACCAGCCGGAGCTTGCCCCAGATCAGCATGCCCGCCGTCGCAAAGAAGAACAGCGCCAGCGACGCCGATCGCATCGCGCCGCGCAAGCCTGGCTGGAATCGTTCCGGTCGCATCATGCCTCGCCTATCGGCCCGATCGACGCCGCGATCGACCCCCGCTCCAAACCGACCACGCACTTTCAATCACGCGATCTTCAGACACGCGCTACGGCAGTTCGACCTTGCTCGTCACCACACGCCCCGTAAACGCCTGCAGATCCACCGTGAACGTGAAGTAGTCGTCCACCAGCGTGATCGTCCCGCCCGTGCTCGGCGTGTTCGAGCCCACCGCCACCACCGGCGCGCCGAACTCGTCAAAAACCACCGCCGAACCGGTACCGTCGAACTCCGCGCCGGTGAGCTGCACCACGCCGAACTGCTCCTGCGTGAACGTCACCTCGTACCGGTCCGTGTTCGGGTTAAAGGGATCGATCATCAGGTTCTCGTCGGTCTCAAAGTCAGCCCCGCGGGCACGGTAGAGCGCGTACGAGTTCGTCTCCGGGCTGAACACCACGGCCCGCTGCTCCTGCATCGCCACCGCGTCCGCCTGCGCGACCACCAGATCCGACACGATGGTCCGCACCGCCGCCTGCGACCGCAGCACGCCCGCCTGATCGATCGACGGGATGACCAACGCCCCCGCGATGCCCATGATCGTCACAACGATCAGCACCTCGATGAGCGTGTAGCCGCGCCGCGTGATTGTCGGTCGTGAGTCATCCATCGCAGTCCCTCCCCGAAGCTGACCCGAACGCCGGTCAGTTGCCGTCCGCGTCCTCAACCATCGACGCCTCGATCCGCGCCACCCGCGCGTTGATCGCCTGGAGTTCCAGGATCATCAGTCGGCGTTGATCGGTCGAACTCAGCCGCCCGCCGTCGGGCGCGACCTGCGCCTGCGCCGACGCCGGCCCGAACACCGGCCCGCCGACCCACGCCTTCACCGCGACAAGGCAGCTCGCCGCCGCCACCACCGCGAGCATCGCTCGCGAGAATCCGTCCACTCCGAGCCCCTGTCGGCTCCCGCCCTGCGCCTCAGTCATGCCGGCCTCCCCGCGCCGATCCCCTCGGCGCTGCTCGAATCCAATCCCTGCGTCCAACCCACCATCCAAGACGGCCGACCCCGTTTCCGAGGTCGGCCGCAGCGTTTAGATCAGAGTGCCGTCACGCATTAGGGGGGGTCGCCGCCGTCGCCGCCGTCACCACCGTCATCGTTGTCCGCCGTGGAGGCGAACTCTTCGAGAAGATCGGCCGGCGTGCCACCACCGGGCGAAAGATCGCCGGTGTTGACGTCGTACCACCAAGCACTGGCAGCATCATCGTAATCGCCGACGCTCGATTCATCCTCATCGTCACCATCCCAGAACGGCGCAATCGGCTCGCTCTTGATGTACTGATCGGTCATGAGATCTTCCCACAGCGTCGCGGCAGCCGGATAGGCGCCTTCGCGGGCCCGGTAGAGCTCGATCTGGTTCTCGAGCGTCTGGACCTGCGACCGGACATTGCCGAGGCGGGCGTCGTCCGTCGCACGGGCGAACTGCGGCACCACGATCGCGGCAAGAATGCCGAGGATCACGACCACAATAAGAATTTCAACGAGCGTGAAGCCCTTGCGCTTCACTTGCTTTCGAGCATTCATTCGGAGGTACTCCTTACGTTTGGTTCAGAACCACTGCCTCCCGCACGGTCCGTCAACCGGCGGGTTCATCCTGTCCTCACCCCCACGGGGTTCTCCCCCCACCGGGGTCGCCCCCACGCGGGGCGTCGTCTGCTGCCGTCCACACACGGGACGCAACACACTCATCGACCGCCCCAACAAGGGGATACAGCCCGCTCCAAAGCAAACTTGTTCTCTCCTGCGCAACGTGCCGATCGTCCGTCTGTGCCGATGGGGCAAACCCGCCGCTCGATTGACCGGCCCGCGCCGCCTGCGCGCGTGACAAACCCGCGCGCGCACGACGAACGCCCGCCCAGATTCCCCGGAACGCGCCAACAAAAAACGGGCCCCTAAAGGCCCGTTCGTCAGAGTCGAAGTGGTGAACGCGTCGCGATCAGCGGCAACCGTGAGGTCCGATTACCCCGCAGTGGCGCAAGCAGTGTCGGCGCTACTGAGCATCAATCAAACGGAGAAGGCGGGCGTTGTCAAGGTTCATCGCGCCCACCGCCGCCGCGGCCGCCGTCGCCGCCGGGCCGTCCGCATCGGCCGCCACGTCCAGCAACCGGTCGATCTGGCGATCGTTCACCTGCCGGCCGAACCGCTTGGCCGAATCCGCCACGCGGTTGAGCAGTTCGATCCGCTCGATGGACCCCGGCGCCTCCGCCAGCGCCATATCGAGCAGCGCGACCTGCGCACCGGGCGACGAGATGCGGCTGAGCACCTCGGCGATGGAGAGTTTCGTGCCGCCGGTCGACGCGCCCAGCGCCGCCGTAAGAGCCGGCGCCGCGTCTTCGATGCCGTACACACCGCCGCGGGCCAGCGCGATATCACGCAGGACCTCGAGCGCCCGCCGCCGATAATCACCGGCATCGCGGGCATCGATGGCCCCGCCCGACGCCCGCTCCAGCAGCGCCCGGACGGACGCGGCGAGCTGCGCGTCATCAATCCCGCGGGTGCGGGCCTCGGTGCTCGGATCGCGTTCAAAGATCCGACGCAGCCGCGCGTACCCCTCGGGGTCCATCAGCAGCAGCGCCGGCGTCGCCGCCAGCTTCGGGTCGGCCCGCATCTCGGAGACAAGCTCCCGCGCCCGCTCGGAACTGCGATCGATCACGGCCAGGTCCACCGCCGCGACCTGCGTGAGGGCGTTTGCGATATCGGTCGGCGCCGCGCCCATCGGCAGCACCTCGAAGCCCTGGGCCTCGAGCACACGCCGCAGGGTCTGATACCGATCGGTGTCACGCGTAAAGATCGCCGCGTGCGACGACGTGGCATCGCGCACCGCGCTGGCCAGCATCGGCACTACACGCTCGGCGCCGTCGAACGACTTCGTGGGCTGCGCCTTGCCGAGCGCCAACGCCGCCTCGTACTGCACACGCCGGCTCGGGTAGAGCAGCGCGTCCAGCAGAGGCCTGCGGTCACCCAGACGCGCCCAGAGCTGACCCGCGCCGGCCGTGCGCTCGAGCGCGGCGATCGCCCGCCGCGCAAGCTGCGTGTCGCGGTCCTCGATCGCCCGCGCCAGCACGCGCTGCGCCACCTCGACGCCCGAAGCGACACCGAAGTAGTCCGCGCCGCGGTTATCCGCCGGCCACGCGGGGTTCTGATACCCCGCGGGCGTGTCGATCTCGCGCGACCAGTTGGCCGCGACCCACAGCGACAACGCCTCGCCGTCGCCCGCGCCGAGCTTGATCGCCCGCTCGGCCGACCGCATCGCCATCGCCTCGTGGTAGACCTCCGTGCGCAGCGGCATCGGGATCAGCCCCACGCCCGGGTCGTAGTTCCAGAGCAACTGGAACTCTTCCGACGGGAAGCTCGTCAGGTCCTCGCGCTCGTCGAAGTACGCCTCGGCCAACGCCCGGTACAAGTCAGAAGGCTGCCGGCTGCCGGCCGAGCTATCGATCTGGTTCACCGCCCGCGTCGCGGCCTGTCGCACCGAGTCATCAGGCGACGTCTCCGCCAACTCGCGCAGCATCGGCAGCGACGATTTGTACGGGATCTTCCCGAGCACGCTCACGACCAACTCCTGCCGGCCCGGGTCAAGCTTCGACAGCGTCTCAACCAACGGCATGACCGCCTGCGGCCCGAGATGGACCATCACACGCGACGCCGAGGCCCGCAGTTCCGGGTCCTCACGTTGGAGCAGCGCTTCGAGCAACTGCGGCATCGCGTACTCGCCGGCAAAGATCAGCCGTTCGTTTGCGAGCCGTCTTGCCCGCAGGTTGCCGGTCAGCCCGTCGATATTGTCTTGAATCTGATTCGGGTTGCGAGCGATATCGAGCCGCCCGCCTTCGTACAACGCTCGCAGTTCGGCCGACAACTCCCGCAACTCCGGGGCGTCGTTCCGCCGCACACCCGCTTCGACGGCCTCGATGAATCGAGCCGTCTGCCGAGCGTCGTCCACAAGGTTCACGAACTGCTCGCCAGTCAGTCCGCGTGAGAGCAGATCTTGAGCCAGTGCCGTCGCGACCGCGTCGTTGGCGACCTTGACGAAGTGGATGTAGTCCTCGAGTGCCTGCTTGGGCTCCGGCGCCGAGGCCTCATCGGCCTGCGCCAACGCCGCGGGCAGGGGACCGAACGACATCGAGACGACCAGCGCCATCACGAACGAGCCAAAAGTGATCGACCACCGCATCAGGGTTCGCCTCCGGCCAACGGGCCCGCTCTCCGCGGCGCCCGACGGCAGTCCCGACCATATCGCAAAACCACCCCCGCCGCGGAACCAGGCCCCACAAACAGCGCCCAACCCCAACGGAACCCGCCCCCATCCGTTCCCCACGGCCATACGGCCGCCGACGACGGACAGACTCTAAACCGATCGCAAGAAACGTGTCAATCGAGCGCCTCAAGGCCGACGCAACCCCCGATGAGGGGTGCTCGGCGTCCGGACCACCGCGATAAGCCGATCCCCTCGATCGGACCCCGTACAAACCAGCGGCCGGACTCCAGCAGAACAGCCGGATAAGGGCGGGTGCGATGCCCGTGCCACCTTCCTTTCACTTCTGATCGGTCTAGCCGTTAAGACCGGCCGTTCAACGTCCGATGCTCTCCGGCCGGCGGGCCCAAGGACGGCCCCGCCTCAGAGCCTGCGACACCCGTCGCACAGAGATCATCCACGACGAGGACAGGGACGCCCATGGAAAAGGACGTACTGACGACCGGTGAAGTCGCCAAGATCTGTAACGTGGCGCCCCGAACCGTCTCCAAGTGGTTCGATTCAGGCCAACTCCGCGGGTATCGCATCCCCGGATCCAAGGACCGCCGCATCCCGCTCTCCGAACTCGTGCGCTTCATGAAAGAGCACGGGATGCCCATGGAGGGCGTCGTGACCGGCCGCACCCGCGTCCTGGTCGCCGACGACGACGGCGACGTCACCAACGCGCTCAACACCGTCCTCTCCGAGCGCACCGACTACGAGGTCTCCGCCGCCAACACCGCCTTCCACGCCGGCATGGAGTGCGAACGCTCCAAGCCGCACGTCGTCATGATCGACGTCCACATCGGCGGCGGCGACGGCCGAGAAATCGCCGAGATGATCCGCTCCAATGAGAGCCTCTCGGCGACCCGCCTCATTGCCATGTCGGGTAAGCTGACCGACGGCCAGAGCCACTCGCTCCGCGCGATCGGCTTCGACGGCTTCCTCAAGAAGCCGTTCACCGTCAAGCAGGCCGTGGACGCCATCGAACAGGCAACCGCCGTCGTGCACTGACCGGGCGGACGTCCTCGAACGGCTTACGCCTTCGCCACCGACAAGTACCGCGCCAGCAGATCCCGAGCCGCGGCCAGATCCCCGCGATCGATCATCTCGGTCACGGTATGGATGTACCGCGTCCCGACCGTGAGCCCCACGGCCCGCGCGCCCGCAGCCGCCTGCTGCGCCGCCGCGCCGTCCTGTCCGCCCGCAGCCAGAATCGACCGCTGATGCGGAATCCGGTGCTTCTTGGCAAGCGCTTCCAAGTCCTTGATCAGGCCGAAGTCCGAGATGAACGAGCCGTCCTTGATGTGCAGCGCCACGCCGTCGCCGTGCGTCGTCACGGCCTCCGCCTTCGGCACACCCGGCGTGTCGCACGCCAACGTCACGTCGATGCCGATGCCGATGTCGGGCTGCACGGCGAACGAAGCGGTCTTCGCCCCGCGCAAACCAACTTCCTCCTGCGTGGTGAACGCCACGACCACCTCGCACGAGTGACCCGCGAGTTTGTCCAGCGCCCGCACCGCCTCAATGCCCAACCAGCACGCCACGCGGTTGTCGAGCGCCTTCGAGACGATCTTGTCGCCCATCTCCCGCAGCGGCTCGTCCATCACCACGTAGTCGCCGATCTTGATCTGCTTCTTCACCTGCCGCGCGCTCAAGCCGGTATCGACGAAGAACTCCTTCACCGCCGGCACCTTGGTGCGTTCTTCCGGCGCCGAGATATGAATCGGCCGCCCGCCCGGGTTCATGACGCCGTGCAGGTCGCCGCCCTCGGTGCAGACCAGCACACGCCGGCTGAACAGGTTCCGCGGATCAAACC
>JBCBZM010000077.1:0-14640 GCA_039815345.1 Planctomycetota bacterium
CTCGCGGGCGAACTGTTCGGCGACGCCTGAGACGGCCAGCATCGGCTCGCCCGTCGGCGCCGAGCGGACCTCGACATCGGTCCACGCGATGCCGGATCGCCAGCCGGTGCCGATTGCTTTGAGCGCCGCTTCCTTGGCCGCGAACCGCGCGGCGTAGCGCTCGAAGCGGCGCTTGCCGGCGTCGGAATAGGCGATTTCGTTGGACGTGAAAATGCGGTCGATGAAACGTTGACCGTGGCGTTCGATCGATCGGCGGATGCGTTCGACTTCGACGAGGTCGATGCCGTGCGCGACGACCGAGCGATCGGCTGCGAGGCCTAAGGGCAACACACTCAGGCCTTCTTGCCCGTGGGCTTCTTCGCGCCTGTCTTCTTTGTTGAAGCCTCGCCGGACTTCTTGGACTCCGAGGCTGCTGCCTTCGGCTCCGTCGCGGCTTTCTTGTCGTCCTTCTTGGATGAAGAGTCAGAAGGCTTGTCCGCTTCCGCGGCTTTCTTGTAGGACTCCGAGCGATAGTCCGTCTCGTAGAAGCCCGAGCCCTTGAACAGCACCGCGGCGCCGGTGCCGATGAGGCGTTCGAGCGTGTTCTTCTTGCACTCGGGGCACTTGCGCTTGTGCGAAGCGCTCATCGACTGGAACAGCTCGAACTCGTGGCCGCAACCGTTGCAGCGGTAGTCATAGGTGGGCATCGCGTTACTCCGTTCCGGCGGGCCCGGCAGAGACCGCGACCTTGGCCGGGCGGATGACCCGTTCCCCGTGCGCGTAACCCGTCTGGAAGGTCGCCAGCACGAGGCCCTCGGCGATCTCATCCGAGGGCTGCCGGGCCACCGCTTCGCACCGGTGCGGGTCGAACTCGGCGCCGGGTTCGATGACGATCTCCGTCACGCCCGCTGTCGCGAGCGCGCTGCGGAACTGATCTCGGATGACCGAGACACCCGAGATGATCTGCTCGGCCGTGGTCTGCGCGGGGTCCTGCGCGAGCGCGAGGTCGAAGTGGTCGAGCACCGGCACGATCGAATCGAGGATGCGGCGGGCGCCCTGCTTGCGAGCTTCTTCGGCGTCCTGGGCGCCTCGGCGGCGGGTGTTCTGCACCTCGGCGAGGGCGCGGAGGTGCTTGTCACGCAGGTCCTCGACCTCGTTCTGCAACGCGTCCATCGGATCGAGTTCCGCGGCGTCGGACTCAGCGTGGTCGCCTGCGTCGGCCGGCGCGTCGATGTCGTTGGTGTCGTTCAGTTGTTCGTCGGTCTCGGCCATGGATCGTTTCCGGAACAGCATCGCAGCCTTCCACGCGCGGGCGCGTTACCCGCCCAGGAAGTCGCGGATCTTGTTGAGGAACCCGTGCGACTCGGGCAGCACCTTGTGGTCCTCGGTCTCGGCGAACTGACGCAGGATCTCCTGCTGCTTCTTGCTCAGCTTGGACGGGATCTCGATCTTGGTGATCAGCACCAGATCGCCGCGCTTCTGGCTGCGGAGGTTCGGCAGCCCGGCGCCGGTGACGCGGAAGAGCGTCCCGTGCTGCGTGCCCGCGGGCACGCGCACCGTCTCGGAGTCCTCAAGCGTCGGCGCTTCGATGTCGGCGCCCAGCGCTGCTTGGCTGATGCCGATCGGCATCTCCAGCACCAGATGATCGCCCTCGCGTTCGAAGAGCTCGTGCTCTTCGACGCGGACCACCACGTGCAGGTCGCCGCGCATGCCGCTGCCGTCGGGCGATAGCTCAGCCGGGGGCGGCTCGCCCTCGCCCTGCACGCGCACGACCTGGCCGTCCTGAATACCGGGCGGGATCTTGACACCGATCGTGCGTTTCTTGGGCGTGCGGCCTTTGCCTCGGCAATCGCTGCACGGATCGGTGACGACTTTGCCGCGGCCTTTGCAGTGCGGGCAGGCCGTGACCATCCGGAACATCCCGCCGAGGCCCGCCTGCTGCACCTTGCCCTGACCGCCGCAGGTCGAGCAGGTCTTCGGCTCCGAGCCCGGCTTCGACCCGCTGCCGGTGCAGGTGTCGCACACGTCGAGGCGTGTGAACTCGACATCGCGCTCGGCGCCGGTGATGACCTCGCGCAGCTCCATGCTGACTTCGGTTTCGAGGTCGTACCCGCGGGCCACGCCCCGGCGGCCGCGTCCGCCGCCACCCCCACCGCTGCCGCCGAAGATGTCGCCGAACATCGAGAAGATGTCGGAGATATCCATGCGGCTGAAATCGTGGTGGGCCGCGCCGGCGCCGCGGAGGCCCTCGTGACCGAACTGGTCGTACCGCTGGCGCTTCTCCTGATCGGAGAGCACCTCGTAAGCCTCGGCCGCCTCCTTGAACGCCGCCTCGGCCTCGGCATCGCCCGGGTTGCGGTCCGGGTGGTGCTTCATCGCGAGCCGGCGATAGGCGCGCTTGATCTCATCGCCGTCGGCGGTGCGATCGACGCTGAGGACTTCGTAATAGTCGCGGGTGGTGGGCATAGTTAAGCATTGGGCAATCGGCGTGAGACATTCGACCCGACTGCCGAATGCCCACCGACGAAGCCCTCAGATCACACCGTTGCCAGCGTTTCCGGCTTGGCATCATCGGCCAATTCCGTCACCAGCACGTCCGTCGTGAGCATGAGCCCCGCCACGGACGCGGCGTTGATCAGCGCGGTGCGGGCGACCAGGCCCGGATCGATGATGCCGCTCTTGACGAGGTCTTCCATGTTGCCGGTGGCGGCGTTGAAACCCTCGTTGCCGGTGGTCTCCTTGACGTCCTCAACGATGAGGTCGCCGTCGAAGCCGGCGTTGGCGGCGATCTGGCGGGTGGGCGCTTCGATGGCGGCCGCGACGATGTCGAAGCCGAGCTTCTCGTCACCCTTGGCCTTCTTCTTGGCTTCGAGCACGGCCTGCTGAGCGCGGAGGAGCGCCACGCCGCCGCCGGGCACGTAGCCCTCGCGGGCCGCGGCGCGGGTGGCGTGTAGGGCGTCCTCGACAAGGTCCTTCTTGGACTTCATCGCGACCTCGGTGGCGCCGCCGACGTGGATGATCGCTACGCCGCCGGTGAGCTTGGCGTGGCGTTCCATCAGCTTCTCGCGGTCGTAGTCGCTGGTGGACTTGTCGTGCTGCGCCTGGATCTGATCGGCGCGGGCCTGGATGTCCTTCTTCTTGCCAGCGCCCTCGATGATGGTCGTGTCGTCCTTGGTGATGACGATCTTCTTGGCCCGGCCGAGTTCGCTCAGCTCGATCGACTCGAGCGAGCGGCCGAGATCTTCACTAAAGAAAGTCCCGCCGGTGAGGATCGCGATATCGCCCAGCATGGCCTTGCGGCGGTCGCCGAAGCCCGGCGCCTTGACCGCGGCGATCTTGAGGACGCCGCGGAGGCGGTTGACCACGAGCGCCGCGAGGGCTTCGTTCTCGACCTCTTCGGCGATGATGAGCAGGGGCTTGCCGCTGGTGGCGGCCTTGTTCAGCAGGGGCAGCAGGTCGGGCAGGTTCGAGATCTTCTTCTCGTTGATCAGCACGAGCGCGTCTTCGAGGACCGCCTCGGCCGTCTTCGGGTCGGTCATGAAGTACGGCGAGAGGTAGCCCTTGTCGAACTGCATGCCCTCGACGTAGTCGAGCGTGGTGTCGTTGCTCTTGCCGTCCTCGATCTCAACGACGCCGTCGGGCCCGACCTTGCTGATCGCTTCGGCGATCAGCTCGGCGACTTCGGCGTCGTGGTTCGAGGAGACGCTGGCGATCTTCTTGTAGTCGGCCTTGCCCTTGCACTTGATGGCGCCGGCGTTGATCGCTTCGCCCGCGGCTTCGGCGGCCTTGTTGATGCCGCGCTGCAACTGGACCGCGTTGGCGCCGGAGGCGACGTAGCGGATGCCCTCGGTGAAGATCGCCTGAGCGAGCACGGTGGCGCAGGTGGTGCCGTCGCCGGCCTTGTCGGCGGTCTTCTTGGCGACCTGGTGGACCATCTTGGCGCCCATGGACTCGAACGCCTCGGGCAGTTCGATTTCCTTGGCGACACTGACGCCGTCCTTGGTGACGTGCGGGCCGCCGTAGGAACGCTCGATCACGACGTGGCGGCCGGACGGACCCATGGTGCACTTGACCGCGTCGGCCAAGCGGTCCACGCCGGTTTTCATCGCCTGCATCGCCGCGTCGTCGAAGATGATCTGCTTGCTGGCCATTGTGCTCTGCTCCGATTCGTTGCAGCGGGCCCGTTCGGCCCGCGGTGTGTGTGCTTGCGTTCGTGCTTTCCCGAAACGGCTACCACTCGCCCGTGAGGTCGTACCCCAGCGGCGCCATCGTGTCGCCCATCACTTCGCGGAAGATCGCTTCCGCTCGGGGCGTGAAGTTCTCGCGCCACGAGCCGGTCTTGCCCTTCCGATACATCCCCGCCGGGTCCTCGCGTTCGAGGCCCGGGCGGCTCTTGCTCGACGTATCCAGAGGCTCGGCCTCCGATGGATCAAGACCCAAAAACTCGTAGATCTTGGCCCGCTCGCCGTCCGGATCGGCGTGCAGTTGCTCGTATCGCACGACCAAGAGGGGCGCCCCCAGCTCGCCGCGGTTCGATCGCTCGATGCCCTTGATGTTCGTCTCGGCGTAGAACTTCATCTGTTCCACGGCCCGGCGGACGTACAGGTCCACGCTCATCAGCAGCTCGGGCTCGCGCTTGAAGAGATGATCGTCGGCCAGGAACCGCTCACGCAGCTCGTTGGCTTTCGCCTTGACCGCGGGCATGCCGAAGACGAACCCGCCGTTACGCAAATCGTGGTGCAGGAACGAGACCAGCACGTCGCGCGGGTCGCGCAGCATCAAGATGTGCGGCGCCCCGGGCAGGAAGACGTCCAGCGTCCGCGGCGTGCGGTCGCCGATCCACTCGGCGTCTCGCCGAAAGCGGGCGCCTTCGACAAGGATCTTCCGCACGTTGTCGCGGAAGCAGGCCCACGCGATGTCCTGGTAAGGACCGCCCGACGCCGCATGCCACGGGTAGCCGACCAGATTCTTGAAGCCCTTCTTGAGCATCTCGAAGTGGTACTCGCCGTGGATGTGCGCCTTGGGGTGGCGGTTGATCACGGCGCCGCACCAGTTGGTGCCCGACCGCGGGAAGCCGACCATAAAGAACAGCTTGTACTTCCGCCCCTGCCGCTCGGCTTCGAACTCGCAGAACGATGGATCCGAGGGCGCCGCGACCTCGACCGGCGACGCGGACCGCCCACGCGACAGCGTGCGCTTCGCTTTGCCGATGACACGCTCGATGCTGGAAGGTTCGGTCAAGGCTGGTCCTTTGCGGAAAGCCGCCCGAAGGCGGGCGCCGTTCAGCCGTTGAGCACGCCGAGGATCTCGGTTTCGCGGAGGATCAGGTGCGTCTCGCCCTTGATCTCGATCTCCGTGCCCGAGTACTTGCCGTAGACCACGGTGTCGCCCTTGCCGACGGACGGCTTGGCGCGGTGCCCGTTGTCGAGCAGCTTGCCCGGGCCGAGCGCGACGACCGCGCCCTGCATCGGCTTCTCCTTGGCGCCTTCGGGAAGGTAGATCCCGCTGGCGGTCATGGTCTCCGGTTCGTTCGGCTTGACGAGGATCCGGTCTTCAAGGGGTTTTACGGCCATTGTGATTCGATCCATTTCGTTCTATGAGCGGACTGAGTCCGCTCGTTGTCCAACGTCAGATGCGGCGAAACTGGCGGGGGCTTGATTCAGAACCCCATCCCACCCATACCCGGCATGCCACCCATGCCCGGCATCCCGCCACCCATACCTGGCATACCACCCATGCCGCCCATGCCCGGAGGCATGCCGCCGGGGGCGCCGCCCTCGGCATCGCCGCCCTTGTCGGGGCGTTCGGTGATGATGCAGTCGGCGGCCAGCAGGACCGTCGCGACGCTCGCGGCGTTGCGAAGGGCCGAGCGGTCGACCTTGGCGGGCGTCATCACGCCGGCCTTGATCAGGTCCTCGTAGGTGTCGGTCAGGGCGTTGTAGCCCTGATTGTCGCTGTCGGCTTCTTCGACGCGGGCGACCACGACCGAGCCCTTGACACCCGCGTTGTCCGCGATGGTGCGCAGGGGCACGCCGAGCGCCCGGTAGACCACGTCCATGCCCGCGGCGACGTCGTAGGTCGCGTGGCCGACGTCGTCGGCGGTCTGCTCCGTCTTCTTGCCGAAGACGGACTTCCAGGCCTTGAGCGAGGTGATCGCGTGGCGGCCGCGGACGAACGAGACGCCGCCGCCGGGGACGACGCCCTCTTCTTGAGCCGCGCGGGTCGCGTGGAGGGCGTCCTCGATGCGGGCCTTCTTCTCTTTGAGCTCGGCTTCGGAGGCCGCGCCGACGTTGATCTGAGCCACGCCGCCGGCCAGCTTGGCGAGGCGTTCCTGGAGCTTCTCGCGGTCGTAGTCGCTGGTGGCGCGGTCGATCTCGCTGCGGATCTGGGCGATGCGGCTCTGGATGGCCTTGGTCTCGCCGGCGCCCTCGATGACCGTTGTGTTATCCGCGTCGATCTCGATCTTCTTGGCCATGCCGAGCTGCGAGAGCTCGACCGTGTCGAGGTCGATGCCGAGATCCTTCATGATCGGCTGGGCGCCGGTGAGGACGGCGATGTCTTCGAGCATCGACTTGCGGCGGTCGCCGTAGCCGGGCGCCTTCACCGCGGCGACCTGGATGGTGCCGCGGAGCTTGTTGATGACGAGGGTGGAGAGGGCCTCGCCCGTGATGTCCTCGGCGATGATGAGCAGGGGCTTCTTGGCGCCCATGACCTTCTCGAGGAGCGGGACGAGCTTCTGCACGCCTTCGATCTTGTCCTCGTGGACGAGGATCAGGCACTTGTCAAGTTCGACCTTCATGCCCTCGGGGTCGGTGACGAAGTTGGGGCTGAGGTAGCCGCGGTCGAACTGCATGCCCTCGACGACGGTGACCTCGGTCTCAAGGCTCTTGCCTTCCTCGACCGTGATGACGCCGTCCTTGCCGACCTTCTCGAATGCGTCGGCCATGATTTTGCCGACCTCGGCGTCGTTGTTGGCTGAGATGGTCGCGACGTTCTGGATGTCGCTCTTGCCCTTCACAGGCGTGGCGCGGGCGTCGATGTCGCCGGCGACCGCGTCCACGGCCTGCTTCATGCCGCGGACCAGGGCGTTGGCGTCCACGCCGGCGGCGATGAACTTGAGGCCTTCGCGGAAGAGGGCCTCGGCGAGGACGGTGGCGGTCGTGGTGCCGTCGCCCGCGTCGTCGGAGGTCTTGCTGGCGGCTTCCTTGACGAGCATGGCACCGAGGTTCTCGGCCTTGTCGCGGAGTTCGATCTCCTCAGCGACGGTCACGCCGTCCTTGGTGACGGTCGGGCCGCCCCAGCTCTTGTCAATGACCGCGTTCCGGCCTCGGGGGCCGAGGGTCGATTTGACGGCCTTGGCGAGCTTCTCCACGCCGGCGAGCAGGGACTGCCGGGCGTCGACGTCGAAGGTGAGGTCTTTGACTGCCATGGGTCGGGATTCTCCGTCCTCGAAGGGTCTGGTATGAGCCGCGTGCCCGGCGTCGAGCCGAGTCGGGCGCCGCGAGCGCTCGTACGCGCCGCGATTCACCACGTACTACAAGTGCCGGGCCAAACGATCTCGGACGTATGGAGGGTCCGGAGGGGGCCTCACGGCCTCACCAGGACGGGTCGGCCGCTGTCAGCCCGATACCGCCCGCCTCGGCGGCCTGCCGATCTGGCAGCGTTCCACCGCTGAGCCTGTATGCACAAGATTTCGGGGCGCCGACCCGCGGAGGCGCCACCCAAGCCGCCGCATGCCGCTAAACTCTCGCCATGCTCGACCTGACGCCCACGCCGACCCTCGCTGAGGTCGATCTCGGCTCGTACCTGCCGCTCCTGATCATCGTGCTGATGGCCATCACCTTCGCTATCGCCAACATGGTCGGGACGCAGCTGATCGGGCCCAAGCGCGACGGCGCCAACAAGGGCCTCAGCTACGAATCGGGCATGAACCCCGTGGGCACCGCCCGCAAGCGGTTCAACGTCCGCTTCTACCTCATCGCGATGGTCTTCCTGCTCTTCGATGTCGAGGTCGTCTTCCTCTACCCGTGGGCCGCCACCTTCGGCAGCCTCGACGCGGGCAGCTCCGACTCGGCCGTCTGGCTGGGTCGCATCTTGTTCTTCCTCTTTACGACCGTCGTCGCGTACGTCTACGGCTACCGCAAGGGCGTCTTTAAGTTCGACTGATCGGACCCGCCCGTACCGGTTCTTCCGTTCGCCCTTCCCGCCGGGTCCCGAGTCCGCACCCTCCGGCGCCGGCGTATCGGGCCTGCCGAGCGTCCCGAAACTCAACTCGACCATTGCACATCCGGCGTGTCCGTTGGGCCCGCCAAGGTGGCTGTCACTGCATGCACAGGCGCCCTATCGCAGAGCGTCGTGCGGTCGATGCAGTGGGCTCGGAGGCTGTTGTGAGCCCGCCGACCGGCTGAGCGAGACTCGGCCTGCGAGACCAACTCAAGATCTGCGAGGCCCTATGCCGACCGCCGAGCCCGAGAACGGCGCCCGCCTTCAATCCGTATTCCAGCCGATCGTGGACCTGGCGACGGGGCTGCCTCTCGCGCACGAGTCGCTGACGCGTCTGACGACCAGCGAGAACACCGCGGACATCCACGGACTCCTCAAAGCCGCCCGCGCCAACGGCAGCGAATGGGAAACCGAACGCGATCTGCGGCGCACGGTGCTTGATCACCTGTCGGCCCACGCCGAGCCAGCGCACGCTTTCATGAACTGTTCCCCGCGCGTGCTGAACGATCCTCGGTTCCCCGAAACACTGGATGCCGAACTGCGTGACGCGGGCGTTCGGCCGGAACGGGTGACGATCGAGATCACCGAGTTCGACCACGCAGGCGGCGACGAGGCGTTCCGCGATCGGATCGAGTCGCTGCGCGGCAGAGGCCTCGGCATCGCGATCGACGACGTGGGGATGGGCGCGAGCGGGCTCGGCCGGATTCTGCTGCTGCGTCCGGACTGGATCAAGCTCGACGCCGCGCTGGTCACCAACCTGGCGGACGACGTGGTGCGACAGAACCTCGTGCGGTTCATGGTCCGCTTCGGCGCCGTTTCGGGGATCGGTGTCATCGCCGAAGGCGTCGAATCGGAGCACGACCTGCGAACCCTCGCCTCGCTGGGCGTCCGCTACGTGCAGGGCTTCATTTTTGCAGCGCCGGGCGCCCCGGCCGCCTGCGTTTCCGACGACGCCCGCCAACGCGCACGCCATGCTTGGTCGCTATCTGAGGATCGAACCATGCGCGCCACGACAGCCGACTCCCTATCGGCGCCCGCGTTCGAGCTCGACGCCGATTGTTCTCACCGCGAGGCTTCGGCCAAGTTGCTGCCCACAAGAGCCGCCGGCGCGGTGGTTGTGCAAGAAGGCGCGCCGATCGGCTGGATGCCGCGCGAAGCGCTGATGGCGTACGCCCGAAGCGGCCGAGCGCATGAACCGCTGGCTTCGTCGGTGCTGCCGGACCAATCACCGATCGATCCCGCGGTCGACCTCGCACACGCCATCAAAATCGCCGCCGAGCGAGACGAACAACTCGCGGCCTATCCGTTGATCGTGCACGCTTCACGCGGGGCGCGCATCGTGTCGGTTGCGTCGTTGCTCGCGGCGGCGTCGGAGTCCTCGATCGCCCGTGCCGACGATCCGCCCGCAGCGATTCGACTGCCCGGGCGCCTGCGCCTCCGTGCCCGCCTCGCCGCGTACGCCTCTGTTGAGTCCGGGCCATCCGGAACCACAGGCTTTGATGTGGCGTGCATCGAGTCGACCGCGGGTGGATTCTCCGACAAAGCGTGCGCCTGCGTTGTTGACTCGTTGCTCGACGTCGTACGCGACGAGACCGAGATCTTCATCTCCCAAGAATCGGAAAGCCGCTTCGTGATCCTGGCGCCTGTCGGCCGCCTCGACGGGCGGCTCGGTGAGCTCGCGCAGCGTCTGAGCGATGAAACGGAGTCGCACGCGGCGATACCTCGCATTCTGCTGGCCCGTGCCGCGCCCGCCTCGGCCGCTGAGCCGCAGCATTTCGCGGCGTTGCTCGATGCAATCCGGCAGGCGCCGAGCGATGAACCGCTGCACGGGTGCGACTACGTTGACATCCTCGCGAGCGATGCAATGCCGATCGCGGATCGTCACGCCGCCTAGGCGCCGCCCGACCGAGCCGCAATCCGAGTCAGGCCCGCCGGGCCCTACCATGCCGGTGATGTCCGACCCGGTGACCACACCGTCCGCGTCGCCTGCGCGGCCCGTTCCGCCTTCGCCCGCCCGCGCCGGCCGCGGTGAGCGAGCGCTCGCGGGCCTCATCGCGGGGTCGTGTCTGGCCGTGCTCTCGGTCGCCGCGTTCCTGAATCCCGACGCCGCGGGTCACGGCACCCACGAACAGCTCGGGATGCCCGCCTGCGCCTGGGCAGTTCGATTCGGAGCCCCCTGCCCCACGTGCGGCATGACGACCTCGTTTGCTCACGCGGCCGAGGCCAACTGGCTCGAAGCGATTGTGACCCAGCCGGCCGGCGCCGCCCTGGCGGCGGGCGCCGCGGTCGCGTTCTGGGCGGCGAGCCATGTTCTGGTGTTTGGTTCGCGGCTTGCCGGGCCCGCGGGTACGATGCTTCGTAAGCGGGTCGTGTGGACGGCCGTGGCACTCGGCGTGGCTGCGTGGGGGTACAAGATCGCGGTCTGGACGCCCGAGGCGCCGGGACCGACCACGCCGTTCGCAGTGCAGACGCCCACGGAAGCGGGACAGAACTGGGCTTGGCCGCCGATCCGGCCTGTACCGATCCAGCCCATCGAGATAGGCCCCGGTGCGGACGGTTCGACGCCGAGTTCGAACCTGCGGCCTGCCGTTGAGACCGATGCCGCGAACCGCCGAAGCCCGATCGAACCCTGATCATCGAGGCCTCCATGAATCGAACACAGACTCCACGCTCGCTCGCCCGTCTCGCTTGGTTGGCCTTGCTCGCGCCGTTCGCGTTGACCGCGAACGGATGCGCCATCGGCACCATCATCGGCGGCATGACCCAGTCCTACCGCGAGTCGAGCACCCGCACGATCACCGCCGAGTACACGAACCTTACCGGCAAGAACTTCGCCGTCCTGGTCACCGCAGACCGGACAACACAAGCCGATTTCCCGAACCTGTCTCCGGTGCTCACGGCTCGAGTCTCCGAGCGGCTCGCCGAGTTCGCGCAGGTCTCGGGCTGGATCCCGCCGCAGGATCTGCTGAGTTACCTGTACGATAATCCGAGCTGGGTCTCGATGCCGCCGTCGGAGTTGGCCGACGAGTTGGGCGTCGATCGGCTCATCATGATGGACATCTACGAGTTCCGGCTCAACGACCCGGGCAACCGTTATCTGTGGGACGGCCGGGCCGCGGGCGTGCTGACGGTGATCGAGGCCGACACCAACCTGCGAGATACGCCCGCGTTCGTGCGCGAGATCGACGTCACCTTTCCCGACGCCTCCGGCTTCGGGCCGGGCGACTTCTCGGCCGAGCAGATCGCTTCGATCCTGATGTCTCGCTTCGTCGATCGCTCCTCCTGGCTCTTCTACGACCACGAAGAGCCCTACTACCCGGACTATTGATCATGACGCTCTCGCTTCTCGGCCGTCTCTCGGCGGTGATCGTGCTGCTGCTCACCGCCACCGGCTGCAACATCATCGGCCCGGCGTTCTACTTCGCGCACGGGCCCGGCACCGTCGACGCGCTGTACACGCTCGACAAGAGCCGTTCGACCGTTGTCTTCGTCGACGACCGAGGCAGCCACATCCCCCGGCGGCAACTCCGCTTCACCATTGCCAATGAAGCCCAGCAACGCCTGCTGGACAACAAGGCCGTCGCAGATCTCATCGATTCGCAGTCCGCATTCGCCGTCGCCGCTCAGGACCGGCACTCGAAACCGCTGAGCATCGCCGGCATCGGTCAGTCCGTGGGCGCTGGTGTCGTTGTGTACGCGACGATCGACGCCTTCGAGGTCGCGCCGACGGGTCAGGAGCTTCAGCCGATCTCGCGGATGCGCGTCAAAGTCATCGACGCGGAATCGGGCGAACGGCTTTGGCCCGAAGAACGCGAAGGCTACTCGGTCCCTGTCGCGATGCCCCAGCAGCCGGGCGCGTTCATGGCTCAGGACGCCGGCGCCGCGGCGAGGGCCCAGCGTGAGCTCGCCGTATGGACCGGCCGAACCCTGGCCGAGATCTTCTACGATGTCGAGGTCACTTCGAGCGCTCGCGCCGGCCGATGACGCGACCGGTCGTCCATCTGGTGCAAGCGCCCTCGTTCCGCGGGAGCGTGCACGAGCAGCACAATGCTGCGTGCGATTCCGCCGTGCCCGCTTGTGCGCACGCGTGCGCGTTGACGCCCGAGTTTGACCACCGCGTTCTCCTCCTCGCCGATTCCGAAGCAGGCCGCTGGGCGACCGAAGCGGGCCTGCCCGTCGCATGTCGGCTGAACCCGCCGGCCGGTCGAGTGCGGGCCATCCGTCGAGTGATCCGATCGACGCTCTCGGCATGGCTTGAGCCGAACGCACGCACGCATCTGTGGAACGAGGGGCTGGCTTCAGTGGTACCGGAGTCGCTCTCGCCGTCGGTCGTGGCCCCGCTCGCCATCCCTTGGTCGCCGCTCCATGCGTTGCGTGATCGTGCGGGTCTGCGTGATCGGCTGGGCCTCGCGCCCCGCACAAGGGCCGTCGCCGTGCTTCAAGCGGACACGGCCTTCGGCGTCACCTTCCCGTTCGTCTTCGCCATGGGCCTCGCCGAACTCGCGGCCGCGCCGGCGGCGGCTATTGTGCCGCGCTGGGCCGCTGATACCAGGCGTGCCGTGACGTTCTACCGCACCGCCCGTCGCGGCTTCCCGCTGGTGCTCGCCGATCGGCCGTGGACATCCGCACTGTTGGCGGCGGACGTGGTCGTGCGTCTGGCTCGCCCGAACGAAACGCAGGCCGAACGAACGCTCGCCCACGTGCTCCGCCGATCCGGCGTGCACGTCGTGCCCGTGCAGCCGGAAGCGCTCACCTCCCTTCGGAAGTTCGGCCCGGTGATCGACGCCATCAAGGGCTCTGCAACGCCACCGGCGCCGGAGCGCGCGCCGTTCGACGATCCGGAGTCGGCGTGCGATCTGTTTAGGTCGCTCTGGCTCAACGAACGCCCACCCACACCCGCCGGAGCGTCAAGCTCAGAAGCCCTAAGCCCGAAAGCGACAGCATGACCGAATCCAATCCACGCGAGCCGCTCGGCGTGCTGTTCGTCTGCCTCGGCAATATCTGTCGCTCACCGCTGGCCGAGGCGATCTTCGCGCACCGGACTGACGAGTTGGGCCTGACGCCGCAACTGCACATCGACTCGGCCGGCACGGGCGGTTGGCACGTCGGCAAGCCCGCCGACTCTCGATCGATCGCTGTCGGTCGCCGCCACGGCATCGACGTGCCGTCCGTCGCGCGAGAGGTCGATCCCGATGAGGACTTCCATCGCTTCCACCTGATCGTGCCGATGGACGAATCGAATCAGACGACACTGCTCGAGTGGGGCGCGCAGCGGGAGCGTGTGCGGCTGATGCGATCATTCGACCCCGCGCTCGCCGGTCGACCCGACCGCGAGATCGAAGTCCCGGATCCCTACTACGGTGATGGCGACGGTTTCGAGCGTGTCTACCAGATGCTCGACGCGGCCACATCCCGCCTGATCGAGCACGTGCAGGACAGACTCGCCTGAACCAAAAGATTTGAGTCGGCTCAGAGATCGATCAGGAGACGGGTCGGGTCTTCGATCGCGTCCTTGATATGCACAAGGAACTGCACCGCCTCGGCGCCGTCGATGATCCGGTGGTCGTATGAAAGCGCGAGATACATCATCGGTCGCATCGCGACCTGACCGGGGTTGTTCGGGTCCTCGGCCGGGCGCGACTTGATCGTGTGCATGCCCAGGATCGCCGACTGCGGCGGGTTCAGGATCGGCGTCGACATCAGCGAGCCGAACACACCGCCGTTCGTGATCGTGAAGGTGCCGCCGGTCATCTCATCGAGCGTCAGTTTGCCGCCCTTCGCCTTGACGGCGTAGTCCTTAACCGATCGCTCGATCTCTGCGAAGGAAAGCGTCTCGGCGTTGCGGATCACGGGCACGACGAGGCCCTTCGGGCTGGCGACGGCGATCGCGACATCGCAGAAATCGTGCGTTTGGATCGCCGGGGAGGTGTCCTCCTCGACGATGTACGCGTTCACAGCCGGGAAGGCTTTGAGGGCGCCGCAGACCGCGCTGACGAAGAAGGACATGAACCCGAGCCCAACGCCGTGCTTTTCGGCGAAGGCCTCCTTGTGCTTCTTGCGCAGAGCCATGACGGCGCCCATGTCAACCTCGTTGAAGGTCGTCAGCATGGCCGTGGTGCGCTGAGCCTCCACGAGACGGGCGGCGACACGCCTGCGGAGCGGGCTCATGCGTTCGGCGTGCACACCTCTTGAGCCGCCGCTTGAGGAGGCGGAACCATTGGACGTTGCTCCGTTCGACATCGCGGCGCCGGAGCCGCCCTGCCAGAACGCCAGCACGAAGCGGCTGTCGGCCCGCGGCCGCGTCGGCCGCAGCGACTTGCGCCCCGACCGCAGCAAGTGGGCCCCGTTCCGCCTCACCTCCGCCAAGTCCGAGAACGACGACGGCCGCGGCGGCGGCAGCGCCGACGGCGGCTCCTTCTTTTTTCCCAGAAAGTCTTC
>JBCBZM010000115.1:0-8640 GCA_039815345.1 Planctomycetota bacterium
ACGCCGTGGCGCTCGCAGAGCTCCCAGAAGCGGCCCTCGTGAGGCGCGTTCGGCGCGCCCTCGTACATCACCATCGTCGCGCCGTTCGCGAGTGGCCCGTAGACGATGGAGCTGTGCCCGGTGATCCAGCCGACGTCGGCCGTGCACCAGTAGAGCTGCCCGCTCGGCAGCGGCGCACTGCGTTTGGGCGTGTCCAAGCCCGGCACAAGGTTGAACGTGTACCGCGCGGTCATCGCGGTGTGCACCATGTACCCGCCAACAGTGTGCGCAATGCCCTTGGGCTTGCCCGTTGAGCCCGACGTGTAGAGCAAGAACGCCGGCGCCTCGCTGTCCAGCTCTTCGCACGGCGTGTCGTCATCATCGGCCACGGCCATCAGATCGGCCCACGCGTGGTCACGCCCCGGATGCCGTACGACCTGCGTGTTCGTGCGTTCGACGTAGACGACGTTCTCAACGATCGAGTCGCGGAGCATCGAGCCCGCGCCCCCGCCGCCGCTGGCGGACAGCTCGTTGATCGCCGCGTCGACGTTCTCCTTGAGCGGCACCACTTTGCCGCGTCGCCAGGCGCCGTCGCAGGTGATGATGACCTTGCTCTTCGCGTCGGCCACGCGGTCGGCGATGGCCTGACTGCTGAACCCGCCGAAGATGACCGAGTGCACGGCCCCGAGGCGCGCGCACGCCAGCGTCGCGATCGCCAGTTCGGGGATCATCCCCATGTAGATCGTGACGACATCGCCGCGCTCGACGCCGAGACGCCTGAGCACGTGCGCAAACTTGGCGACCTCGCGTTGCAGCTCGCGGTAGGTCATCGCCTTGACCTCGGGCTGCCCCGTCGGCCCGATCGGTTCGCCTTCCCAGACGAGGCCGACGTCCTCGCCGTGGCCGTCGTCCACGTGGCGATCGACGCAGTTGTAGCAGAGGTTGGTCGTGCCGCCGACGAACCACTTCGCGTCCGGCGGCGTGAACTCGCAGGCGCGGTCCCACCGCTTGAACCAGTGCAGCCGGCTTGCTTCTTCGGCGAAAAACGCGTCGGGGTCCTCGACCGAGCGTTGGTGCATCGCGCGGTACTTGTCCATCGAGCCGACGATCCAGGGCGCCCCGCCGACGCTTTCGGCGCTCGGTGGGTCGAAGGTGCGGGTCTCGTGCAGCGTGGACTCGATCCCGGAAGCGGACGGGCCGGAAGAGGAAACGGGCGGCGTGCTCATGGAGGTCTCCGAGTGCGTTTGTCGCAGCACTGTAATCGCTGAGCCGCAACGACCGCGTTGGTGTGTGATCAATAGAACACCATGAAGATCCCGACAAACCCCTGAAACGGGCCTTGTGCTGCGTCCGGCGATTCTGATACTGATCGATGAACAATGTTCGCTTGGCGCGGCGAGGAGACCCGATCGTGCGGAACTCGAAGGTACTGGCCGTGCTCACGACGTTCGTGGTGGCGTTGATGTTGGTGTCACAACCGGCGCCGGTGAAGGCGCAGGTCTACCGCGTGATCGATCTGGGCACACTGCCGGGGTATGAGGACGCCGGCGAGGCGTTCAAGGTCGACGATCGAGGCCTCGTCGTGGGCTATTCCGCCAACGCTGCCGACGAGCGGCGACGGTTCGTGTGGCTGCCGAACCCTGAACCCGGCTTTGCCGAGGGGATGCACGACGGCGAGGACCCGGATCAACGGCAGGCGTTTAGACCCGAGACGTTCGGCGTGAATCAGTCCGGCCAGTGGATCGGCACGCGTGTTCCCTCGCGCGACAGACCCACGCGGGCCTATCGATGGAGCATGGACAACGGGTTCACGTGGTTACAGAGGCTGAGGCCCGAGGCGCCGAGCGCCGCGTTCGACATCAGCACAGCCAACGTGGTCGTTGGCGCCGAGCGGAAGAGCTCACGCGCGGACGAACGCGAGTTGTCGCCCGTGCGATGGAGAGGGGATGGTTCGGTCACGCTCCTGCCCTTCCCGCCTGGCGTCCGCAGTGCCCGGGCTGACGGCGTAAACGACGCGGGACTGATTGTCGGCACTGGGTCGGCGGGCGGATCGGACCACTCCGTGTTTCACGCAGCGATCTCACAGCGCGGGCGCGACGAGGTGGGGCTTATGTGGCGAGGCGCCGCGGTTGCCCGGCTCGACGACCTGTTGACACAGGCCGACGCGAACTGGCGCATCGAGACCGCGCGCGATATCAACAGTTGGGGGATGATCGCCGGGCGCGGACGGAACCCGGCGGGCGAGCTTCGCGCCGTGCTGCTCATCCCGGTCGTCGGCGACTTCGACGGCGACGACGAGCACACGCCGAACGATCTCTCCGCCTTCATGAGCGCTCATGCAGCGGGTCTGATCTCGGCCGATGCCGACGGGGACGGGCGTGTGACCCCGGCCGACTCAGCGCTCTTCACACAGCGATGGAATGGACACCAGCCCGAGTGGACGCCGCTGGCCTGGACGAAGAACGGCGAGGAGACGATGGCGATGCTGATGATCTGGGGGCTCAATGAGTTCAAAGCCCCGCAGATAGGGAGCGTTCGTGAAATGGTCGAACGCTCTCGGAAGGCGAACGCGGCGGAGGCGCCCGGTGCAGAGAGCGAGCAGAAACGCCGCTGATCAGATCGCCGCCTCGGTTACGCGGATGATCTCGCTGACGCTGGTTTTTCCGTCGCGAACCTTGTGCATGCCGTCGCTGCGCAGGTTCACCATGCCGCGCTCGATGCACAGGCGTCGGAACTCGCTGACGTTGGGATTCCGCGCGACCACATCGCGCAGTTGGTCGTCCACCACCAGCAGTTCGTAGATGCCCACGCGGCCGGAGTACCCCGTGTTGCGGCACTTGTCGCACCCGCGCGGCGCCCACAGCACGTCGCTGGGCAGGCCCTGCATCTCCAGGAACTCGGCCATCTCTTCCGAAGGCTTCTCTTCCTCTTTGCACGCCGAGCACAGGCGACGCACCAGCCGCTGAGCGAGCACGGCGTTCACCGCGGCGCCGACCAGGAACGGCTCAAGCCCGATGTTCACCAGGCGCGTGATCGAGCTCGGCGCATCGTTGGTGTGCAACGTGGACAACACCAAGTGACCCGTGAGCGCGGCCTGCACCGCCGTGTGCGCGGTCTCGTGGTCGCGGATCTCACCCAGCATGATCACGTCGGGGTCCTGACGCAGCAAGGCCTTGAGCGCCTTGCCGAACGTCATGCCGATCTTCTCGTGCGTCTGCGTCTGCGTGATGCCGTCGAGGTGGTACTCGATCGGATCCTCAACCGTCGACACGTTCAGCTTGTTCTTATCGAGCTGGCGCAGCGACGAGTACAGCGTGGTCGTCTTACCCGAGCCGGTCGGGCCGGTGACGAGCACAATGCCGTGCGGTGATTTGACCTGGTTGCGCCAGATCGTCAGCGTTTCCTCGCTGAACCCCAGGTCCTCGAGTTGCACGTTGATCGAACGTGTATCGAGGATACGCATGACCGTCTTCTCGCCGTAACCAGACGGCAGCGTCGAGACACGAAGGTCGAGCTTGCGCCCCTGCACGTGCGCCCGAATCCGGCCGTCCTGCGGCAAACGCCGCTCGGAGATGTCCAGGTTCGCCATGATCTTCAGGCGGCTGGTGATCGCGGCGGCCATGCTGGCGGGCGGGTTCATCATCTCGAAGAGCAGGCCGTCGATGCGGAAACGCACCTTGACCTTCTTCTCCGCGGCTCGATGTGGATATCCGACGCGCCCTCTTTCACGGCCGTCTGGATGATGTGGTTCACGTAGCGGATGACCGGGCTCTCGCCGGCCTGCTGCTCCAGGTCGACCGCGTCGCCGCTGGCGACCTCGGAGACCTCGACGTCCGCCTCGTCCACGTCGGCGAGGATGTCGGCGAGGTTGACCTCTTCGGCCGGCTCCTCGTCGCCGCCCACGACTTCCACCGCGCCGCGGATATCGAACGCGGTCACGATCACGATCTTGATCGGCGTCCCGCCAAGGCGGTGCCGCACGTCATCGAACAGCTGCACGTCGTCGGGCGAGGTGCAGCCGATGACCGCGCGGGCGCCCTCGGTGCGCAGCGGCACGACGAGGTTTTCCTTGCAGTAATCCACGCCCAAGCGCTGGAGCATCTTGCCGTCGAACCCGCCGTCGAGACCTTGCTCAAGATCGACACGCTCGAACGGCAGGCCCGCGTGCTCGGCGACGGCCTGCTGCACGCCCACCTCGTCGGCCCCCTGCTCGATGAGCAACTCGCTGAGCCGACGTCCCGGCGTCTGCTTGAGAATCTGGAGCGCGGTGGTGAGCTGTTCCTGGCTGATGGCGCCGTCGCGGGCGAGGAACCCGTCGAGCGCGATCGGCGCATCATCGACGTCGTCGGACTGATCGGGGTTGTAGATCTCGCTGACCGCGTCGCCGACGTTGGGCATCGAGGCCTGCGAGGCGCCTTCTTTAATCGCAGGATCCGCCTCGACCGCTTCCCGGCCCGCTTCGCCGAAGAGTTGCTGGTTCGCGGGCATCGAGGGCAACGGGCTGAAGGTCGTCGCGGAGCGTCCGTTCCCCTTTCCATTGCCGTTGCTGGTCCCGCCGTCCGGCGTGCGCGCCGGGCGTCTTGCGGTGTCCGTGGCCGAGTCCGAACCGGCCTCCTCTGCGGCCACTTCGGAGCGCGCCTGGTCCGCCTCTCGGCGCGCGCGCTGCGTCGGCGTACCCTCGGCGTCGATGCCGAGGTCGCTCAGGATGTCGTCGAGCGTCCGCCGAGCCAATCTGACCGTTCCTTCCCGAGCGCCGCGCGCCCGCTGCCGTGCCTTGAGTGACCGCCGCGATAGCCGCGCTCAGCCGTCGTCGCCCTCGCGCTGCACCTTCATGTCGCCCGAGACGCCGGTCTGCTTCATCGCGAGCGTGTACCGGTCGCCGAGCGCGTCCTCGATACGCACCGCTCGGCCGTCGATCTTCAAGACCTTGAAGTGCTCACCGAGTTGATCGCCCTCGCGCACCATGGCGCCGTCGATCATCGCGATCGGCACGCGCCCGCCCAACACGCTCTGGAGGTTGAACGAGCTGAACTCCTTGCGAGCCGCGGCCCGCATCAGGTCTTCCTTGCTCGGCCCGGTGTTGCGGGTGTTCGTCGTCGGCCGCGAGACCGTACCGGAGTCCGTGATCGCCTCGACCGGCGGGAGCAACGCCTCGGGCAGACTGAACGGGTTGGTCTGCAGCTTGTCGTCGGCGATCTGGTACGGCCGCGTGCTGCGCTCGAGGTCGGCGACCACGCGCTCGAACCGGGCGTTGTTGTTGGTGCGCGCCGACTCCTCGACCGAGTAGTCGAGCACGAGGCCCGTGAGCGCCTGGCCCGCGTCGACGCCGAAGCGGCGCATGCCGTACAGCAGGCCGCCCGCGACGACCAACGCGCCGACCGCGAGCACGAGCTGCGTGTTGACTTTCTTGGCGCCGCCCTCGCCCGAGAGGCCGAGCGTGTTGGCGTGCATCTCTTCGTTGCCGTTCTCGCCCGGCACTTTGGGGAACGCGCTCATGACTTGGCTCCCTTCGAGGACGCGTCATCCCCGTCGCGGAAGTAGATACTCAGTGTGAACTCGACCTTCATGAAGCCGTCGTTCTTCGTGTCGCGCACGACCTTCATGTCGGGCACGCGCGTCACGCGGGGCAGCCGCTCGATGGACTGCAAGAACCTGTAGAAGCCCTCGAAGTCGCCGTATGTCTCCAGCTCCAGCGGCTGCTCTTTATAGAGCGCCGCCGAAACGGGGCGGCTCGAACTCATCGCCGGCGGGCTGAGGCCCGCATCGATCGCGAGCTGCGAGACCTGCCGGATCACGCGGTCGACTTCCTTACCCGACGGCAGGCGTGATTCGATCTGCTCGAGCCGCACGCCGATCATGCCGTTCGCACGCTCCAGGTCCGCGTTCCGCGCGGTCTCGGCCTGCAGACGTTCGAGCATGTCGCGCTTCAGCCCGATCTCTTGCTTGGCGCGAGAAATCTCCGCGTTCTGCGGGCCGAACACGAGGAAGTAGCTCACCACGGGCACCGCCAGCAGCAGCGCCCCCATCACCATCTGGCGTCCGCCGGATTTCACTGGTCACCCCCCTCGTTCGGATCCACCGTCACCACTCGGCCGGCCTCGTCGGTCTCCGCCGGGTCATCGATCACCAGAGGCTCCGACTCGGCGCCCGGCGGCAGCGGGCTCTCGCCAGCAACCAGCGGCGCGACAGGCGCGGCCATGAGCTGCGTCGCCTCGACCGCGGCCAGCTCGGTCACGTCCGCGTCCTGACGCAGCTCGCCGCGCATCTCGAACTTGCGCATCTCCACGCGGTCCACGCGGGTCTGGCGGATGTACTCGATCTCGACCGACGAGAACAGCTCGCAGTCTTTGAGCGCCGCGAGGTAGTCGGCGATGGCGCCGTTGTTCGAGGCAACGCCCACGATCGTGAGCGTCTGCGAGAACCGGGGCGCTTCGATCTTGGGCTTCTCGGCCTTCTCGCCCTTCTTGGGCTTGATCGACTTGACCTTCTTGTTCTTCGTCGGGTTCGCGACCGACTTCAGCCGCTTGCTCTCGAGCTCGACTTCTACCAGCGCTGTCTCGCCCGGCAGCCGCATCGTCAGCTCGCCCAGCAGGACCGACCGCGGCGAGGTCTCGACCAGCGCGCTGGTTAGCTCGGCCCGCTGCATCAGGTCCTCGCGCTGCGCTTCCAGCTCCTTGAGCTGCTCGATCTTCTTGCTCTCTTCTTCGTAGAGCTGGCTGATGCGGGCCTGCTCGGCGCGGACGCTCCGCCACTGACGGTTCGTCACGACGAACGCGCCGCAGACACCCAGCATGACCACGCCGAAGAGGAACAGCCCCATGACGTTGATGCGCGCGTCTTGCTTGCCGCGCACGTAGTCCTTCGGGAGGAACGTGCCGTCGTCGCTCGACGACCGGCGGAACGGATTGTCCATGAGACTCCTCCCAACAAAGGCCGCGCCGGGGCTCGTCCCCGGCGGCGTCATCGATCCAAAGAACTACAGGTCCGTGGGGCTCAAACACAGCCCCAGCGCCACCGCCCATCCGGGCTGCGGGTGGGCGAGGTCCACGCCCTTCGTCGACTCCCGGCCGCTGCGTGCGACCTTGGCCATCGGGTCGGCAATCTGCGCCGTCAGGCGCACCGACTTGGCGATGTGCTGGCACAGCGCCACCTGCCGGGATTCGCCGCCCACGAACACGATCCGCTCCAGACGCTTCTGCGGGAAAACCGACTCGTGGTACCGCACCGCCATCGCGACCTCGTCGGTCAGGATCTCCAGCGGCTCGGTCAGGTCCACGCCCGCCGCGGCCGACTCGGCCAAGCGACGCGCGCCCATGCTCTCGGCGCCCGCGGCTTTCTTCATCGCCACCGGCAACGCGTCGTTCATCGACGACAGCGAACGCCACAGCCGGGTCGCCTCGGCCGCGTTGCAATCCTGCTGACGTTCGATCTCGGCGATGATGTGCCGACCGCCCAGGTCGATCCGACGGGCGAATGTTGCGTGGGCGCCGATCGCCACGGCGATCTTGGTCGAGCCCAGCCCGATGTCCAGGTACAGCGTGGTGTGCGGCTTCTCTTCAGCGCCGTTCTCGGGCTTGGCTTCCATCTCCGCGAACGAACGCACCATCGCGAGGAACTCAGAGTGCATGCCCACCGGCTCGAGCCGCGCGTGGCGCAGGCCGCCGACCAGCCGCTCGATCAGCTCCCTCGGCGCCGCGATGCCGAGCACCTCGCTCTTGCCCGATCGGCCGGGTTCGGGCGCTTCGAACGCCCGGCAGACCAAGGCGTCGGGGTGACACTCGAGTTGTTCGGAGAGTGCGTGCGCCACGACCTCACTCAGACTGACCCCCTGCACCTTCGGGCTCGAAAGCGCCTTGCACAGCGTCTGATCGGCCGGGAACGTGCACGCGACGCGCTTGCCCTTGAACCCGCCCTTGCGGACGGTCGAGGCGAGTTCGCCGAGTTGGAAGTTAAGCCGCTTGGCCGGGTCGTTAAGCAGTGCGGCCGGGGTCTCGACCGACGCCGCGGCGATCAGCGAGGCGGGCTCGCCGGTCTGGACCTGCAGCAGTTTCATCTCGGAGACGCCGAAGTCCACGCCGATCGGCGACGGACGCGAGCCACCGGGCGAAACGCCCCCGATGATGCCTGAGAGTGAACCGAGTTTGAGCCTCATGTGTGCGGGTCCCGCCGGGGTCTCGTTGCCCGTGCCGGGGACGCAGCGCGTGCTGCACCACCGACACCCGTGCATCGGCCCGCAGATCGCCCGTGTTCATCCCGCTGTCCGGCCCCGCCCCGCCCGCGGCAGGGGTCACCCGGCGCAGACGCGCCCGCCCGCGTCACCCCCACCGCTCGCCACGGCCCACGTCCGCTAACGCGCGTCCTTCCCGGACGCGCTCGTTCCCATGAGCACCCGCCCCAACGCCGCGATCGCGTTGGGCACGTCCCAGCGCTGCTGTGCGCGATCGCCATGCTCAACGGCGATGCCACAGTGACCGATCTGCCCATGGCGCCTTACGAAGACGCCGGTGGCGAGGCCATCATGCCCTCCACAGAAGTACTGCTGAGCGATACCGCCGCCGCACAGATCGCCGACTGCGGTCTCATGCCGCTGCGGGCGCGACGCGACGCCGGTACCGTCGTGCTCTAGAGCCGGGCGCTGCGTTAAGCCTGATCGAAGTCGTA
>JBCBZM010000128.1:0-6625 GCA_039815345.1 Planctomycetota bacterium
CGGTCGATGTCGGAGCTTGCGCACCCGAACCTCTGCCGCGTCGTCGATGTGTCGATCCAGGGCGAGACCCCGAACCTCGCGATGGAGTGGGTCGAGGGGCGCGATTTGCGCACAGCGTGGGCGAGGCTGGGCCGTCGCCAGCGGCTTGGGCTGTTTCTCAAGATCGTGGATGCGGTCGCGGCGGCGCACGCGGCCGGCGTGGTGCACGCGGACCTCAAGCCCGACAACATTCTCGTCAATCGCCGGGGCGAGCCAACGATCGTGGACTTTGGGCTGTCGCGGTCCGAACGCGATGGGCCCATGGGCCTTCACACAGACGGCGGCACGCCCGGCTACGCGCCGCCGGAGTGCTTCGATCGTTCTTCGACGGTGACCGCCGAGTCTGACGTATTCAGTTTGGGCGTGTTGCTCTTCGAGTTGATGACCGACCGCACGCCTTGGCCCGACGACATGGCGCCGGCGTTGCTCGTAAAGCAGATGGCGATGAGCGATCCGCCGTTGCCCGAACAGTTTGCTCCTGATACGCCGCCCGATCTCCAGCGGATCTGCCTCGCGGCACTCGAGCGGCGGCCGGAAGCACGGTACCGATCTGCGGAGGAACTCGCAGCCGATCTTCGTCGTTCGCTGCGCCGCGAAACGGTTGCGGCCCGTCCGACGATGCTTGCGAGACGGTTTGATGCGCAGGTTCGCCGGACGATCGACGCGACGCGCGAGTGGCTCCGGCTCGGGCTCGTGACGCCCGAGGCCGCGGGCGCGATGCTCTCTCGCCTCAACGGCATGGCACGCGCCGAGAGCCCGTGGGTCGCCGATGCTCGGCGGGTGACATCGAGCCAGGCGGTCCTGCAGGCCGGTGGCGGTGTGACGATCGTTGCAGCTGTTGTCGGGCTTGGGCTCGCGGGCCCGTTGTCCGGCGGCGCTTGGGTTCAGGTCGCCGCGTGGGTGCTGGCGATGGCACTCGCGGTCTTGGGCGTCATGCTGATACGACGCGGCGAGCAACGCCGTGTGGGTGCGGGCATTCTTTGGTCGGCCACACTGGCGGCACCCGCCGCGGCGTGGCTTACGGTCGATCGCGTGCTCCGGCTCGGGGGCGAGCCGGTGTTGCCCGTGGGCGTGCGTGAGTGGATCGGTGCGTTCCTTGGGACGGGTATCACCGGGCCGACGCACGCGCAGCTCGCCGTCATCGCTTCTGTGGGCGTCGTCATGGCGGCACTCGGGCGAGCCGCGGCGCGCACGAGCGCGTTCACGCTCGCCGGGTTCGTGTTCTCGTTCGCGGTGTGGATTGGACTGGTCAAAGGTATCGCCCCGGCGTTGCCGCTCTCGGCGTTGGCGGTGCTCTTCGGGTTCGGGGCGCTCGGGCTCGGGCTGAATCTTGACTGGGACGAGCAGCGAGCCGAGCGTGAAGGACGGGCCGTCCGCGGCCGTCCGCGCGATGCTCGCGCGCTGCTCGGCTCGGCTGCGCTGTGCGTCGTGGTTGGGGCGGTCGCGGTTGCCGAACCGCTCGGCCGACTGATCGTTCACGCCATGAACACGACGCCCGACACAAGCGCTGCGGGCGCAGCCGCTATCTGGGGCTGGGGAGCTATCGCAGGCGCGGCTTTCCCGGCGGTCCTGGCCGTGTTGTCGTCGCGGCGCGCGACGCCGATCCGTTCCGTCGTGACCGAAGCGGCCCGAGCGGTCGCGGCGTTTCAAGTCCTCGTTGGCGTCGTGCTGCTCGAGTACGCGTGGGCGTTGGGCGACGCGTCGGCGGCATCGGTGCCTTGGTTCTGGGTGCTGCTGACGCTGTCGCTCGGAGCTGGCGTTCTCGCGGTGCGCACCAAGTGGCGTTCGGTGCTGATCGCGTCACAGATCGGGCTCTGCGTGTGGACGGTTCGGTTGCTTGCTGAGGCACCAACGGCTTCGGGAGCGCTCTGGCGTGCGGGCGTGGCCGCGGGCGTCGGCGTCACGCTCATGCTGCTCGCGTGGCGGTTGCCGATCTGGCGCGAGCGGCGCCGCCTGCGCCGCTGGTCGAAGGCGCGTCGTCTCCACGACGGCGAGCCGCCCTCGGCGAGCTGGGGCTGACCAACCCAACTCGCCGAAGGCCGTCGCTCGCGCGGGGTCGCCCACCCCAGACGCGTTCGATGTCAGATGTTGCGTGCGTTGTCAGTTCACCGTGCCCACGTACCCGCCGTCGACCCGGAGGTTTGTGCCGGTGATGTAATCGGCCCGCGGGCTCGCGAGGAACGCGACGGCGTCGGCGATCTCTTCGGGCTTTCCGAACCGCTTGACGATGATGTGCGGCATCGCCGCTTCGATTACCTTGGGTGCGTAGTCATCGAACTCGCCCTCGAGCCCCATCGCCTTGGCGAAGTTTCCGAAGTACGACTCGGCGCCCGGCGTGTGCACCGGACCGGGGCTCACCGCGTTCGACGTCACGCCCGTCCCCGCGAGTTCCTTCGCGAGACTGACTGTCATCGTCACGTTCGCCGCCTTCGTTGCCGAGTAGTCAGGCGAGCCCGCGAACGGGTTGTCATAGATCCCGCTCGCGATCTGGATGAACCGGCCCCAGCCGCGGCCCTTGACGTGCCCGAGCGTGCCGCGGATGACGCGGACCATGCTCAGTACGTTCTGGTCGTAGATCTTGGCCCACTGCTCGGTCGGGGTGTTGTCCCAGTCGGTCGCCTCGAAGCCGCCGGCGTTATTCACGACGATGTCGACCTGGCCGAAGGCGGCGATCGCAGCGTCCACTACGGCTTGGGCACCCTCCTCGCTCGCGAGGTCACCGATCGCGACCTTGGCGTCGCCGCCCGCGTCGCGGATGCCCGCGGCGACCTTCTCGGTCCGTTCCGCGTTCCGGCCGTGCACGATGACGCGGGCGCCCTCGGCCGCAAGCCGCTCGGCGATCGATGCCCCGATGCCCGCGCTGCTCCCCGTGATCAGTGCCACCTTGCCGTTCAGTTCCAGGTCCATGGGTCGATCTCCTTGCGTCGGGCTCCCGATTCACGGGGCGGCCCAACTTGGGTTGGGCGGCCGGTCTCGGGTGCCGGCCGCGGTGAGGATCAACCTCGGTCAGCGCGTCGCTATTTCGTATGGTTCAAAGAACATTTGATAATGCGACAAATATCGCTCCACCCGGTCTGAGACCGAATAGACGGGGCGAGCCACCCGTTGTCCCTATGATCGCGAGCCCAGCATGCCCACTATCCACCACCCCCAGCTCGAGTCTGTCCCCGTTTCGGCGGTGCTCGCTGCCCTGAGCGACCCGACCCGGCTTGAGATCGTCAAGCGGCTCGAGGAGTCTGGCTCGCTCGGTTGCGTGTGTGCGGATATCGGCGTTGACGCCAGCAAGTCGGCCCTCAGCCACCACTTCAAGGTGCTCCGCCAGGCCGGCATCATCCATCAGGAACCCCAAGGCACTGCCCGGGTCACGACCCTCCGCCGCGACGAACTCGACGGGCGTTTCCCGGGGTTGCTCGATTCGGTTCTGGGCGCCTCGGGCCCGGTCTAAGCGTCAACGCTGGAACGCGTAGAGCGAGCCGAGGCCGAGCAACGCGCTGAGCGCGTCAAGTGCCTCGCGAGACTCCTCGAGCAGCGCCGGATCCGCGAGGTCGGCGGGCCGGAGTTCGTCGCGATAATGCCTGTTCACCCATTTGGTCAGCTCGCGATAGAGCGTGTCGTCGAGCCGGGTCCTGCCGGCCAACGCCGCCCGTTCGTCGGCCGTCAGCGTCACACGCAGCCTCAGGCACGCCGGCCCCCCGCCGTTGCGCATCGACTCGCGGACATCAACGAACGCGACCCCTCCGACCTCGGGCGCCTCGGCCAGCAAGCGGTCGATGGCCGCCTTGGCCGCCGGGGTGTCGCGGGTCTCCATCGGCGCGACAAGGACCATCCGCCCTAGCCCGTCACGACCTGGGATCGTCACGATCTGGGAGTTAAAGAGGTAGCTCGATATGACCTCGTCGAGCCCGAGTTCCGCCTCGGTAACGACAACGGCCCGCAACTCGCCGTGCATCGCGGCGTTCAGGTCCGCGATGACCTCGGCAGTGTTGTCGTACGCAGCCTCGTGCACGAACAGAACGTCTTCGTTCCCCACGCACACCACGTCGTTGTGAAAGACGCCGGCATCGATCGCCCGCGGGCTCTGGCGGACGAACCGGGCGCGTGCGGCGGGAACACCATGCCGCCGCGCGATCGCCCGGCTCGCCTCTTCGCCTTGCCTTGGCTGGTAGCGCTCGGCGCCGCGGTCCGGCGCATCGCTCGCGGTCGCGTGTTGGCCGAAGCAGAACAGCTCGATCCCCGGCTCGGCGTGCCGGGTGGTGATCCGAGAGTGGTTTGCCGCGCCTTCGTCGAACAGCTTCGGTGTGGCCGGCAAAGCGTCGTGCACCACGAAGCACGATGGATCCGCGAAGATTGATCGCAACACCCTTGTCATCGACGGCGCTTCGAAGCCCCTGTGCAGGTTGAACGCCAGGTTCGCGGGTGTGAGGTGTACCTTCGCGTCCGCGGTATCCGCGCTGGGGCTCACGGTGGCCGCGTTCGCCGCCCACATCGCGCTGGCGCTGCACACGGCTGACAAGAGCGACGGCGCTTCGATCCCTGAGGTCGCGATGACCTCCGCGTCGGTTCCCGTAAAACCGAGCGCCCGGAGCGCGCACGGGTTGGGTCGGTCGAGGGGGGGCAACACGTGTTGCTCGATGCCGAGGTCGGCGAGCTGCTTGGCTTTCGTGAGCCCCTGCAGCGCCGCTCGCCGCGGGCTGCTCGCGGCGCCGCGGTTGCGTTTGCTCGCCAAGTTGCCCGGGGCCAGCCCCGCGTAGTTGTGCGTTGGGCCGACGATGCCGTCGAAGTTGAGTTCCACCGTGGACATTCCGCGAACCTAGCCGAGACCGTCGTAAACACAAAGCCCGGCAAACGTTTACATTCAAAGAGAACCAGATGTAATCGCGATCATCGGAGAGTGGCAGGCCTCTGGTTGCGGACACTTCGGCATTCGCGTACACAGGATCTGTGTCATTCAGAAGGAGCCGAGGATGTTCATCGCTCGCGTCGTCATTCCGGGGCTCATCGTCTTGGCGTTCGTTGTTGGTCTGACCGGTTGCGGTGGCGCGACGCAGGCGCGGATCTACGAAGTTGGGCCAACGCTCTCCGATCGTGGGTACGAACGCGTCCATGTCCGTCATAGCGGAACCGACGACGGCATTTCCGCGGCCCAACGCGAGACGTTCGAGGCTGAGCTTGCCGACGAGCTGGCCGAGCGTGGGTTCGAGGTTTCATCCGAGCCAGGCAACGCGATGGAGATCGTCTACCGGGCGGTGTCGTTCAATGCCGGGAACACCGCGGGTCGGCTCGCGTCGGCGGTCGCGGGCTTTGTGTCTCCGGTGGGTCAGCTGGGTCAAGAGATCGGTTCGGGCGAACTGGCGGTCAAGGTCGAGTACTTCGACCCCGACGGCACGCGTGTCGCCGACACAGTGTTGCAGCAGCAGATCTCGGGCATCACTGCGCACTCCGAGCTCACGGTGCGCGCCGTCGCGGGCGCGGTGGCCAAGTTCGCAGCGGCCAAGTTCAGCACGAACGATCGCCGGGCCGTTCCGTTTGAGGACGAGGCATGGACAGGTGGGCTGCCGTTGTATCGGGTGCTCGAGGGTGAGTGGCGGTACGCGGCCAACTCACTCGAGGGCGAGACGCTTGCGACCGGCACCATCGAGTTCGAGCTGCACCACGGCGGGCGGGCGGTGGTGAGCACCGCGACCGTGGACGGTGATAACGAGCAGCCCGCCGACGCAATCTCGGTGATGTTTCAGTTGCAGACCGGCCGGGTCGCGCGGTGGTGGCTCGACCCGACGGGCGGCGGCTGGCGTGAGTCGTCGATCCGGCTGACGGCGATGCCGGACGGGTTTGAGTACCGCATGGACGCGGGCGACGTCGTGACCGAGGGCCGTGTGCGTGCGGTGGTCGGCGAACCGCTCGGGACGATCGAGGTCAAAGAGATCCTGCGCGACGGCACAGAGATGTGGATCGAGGTGCGGATGGAGCGGGTCGATTAGATCACCGGAAAGCAATCAGTCGCAACCGAGGTCGTCGACCAGATGCGCATCGAGCGTGGCTTGCTTGTAGCGAACGCGGAGCGAGCGACAGGACTCGACGCGGACGAGACGGTCACACCGTGCACGCGACATTCCCGGGTCGCCCTTCTCGTTGAGCAGCGCCCAGACACAGTTCGCGAGGTCACCGACCGTCCGCATCGACTCCGCTTGAGCGTCCGGAATCTTGATCTTGAACCGCAGCTCAAGATCGAGGATCAACTCAACGCTGTCGAGGCCCATCGTCGCCCTCCACTGGTTCGCCGGCCTCGCCGCACTCCGGGCACACGCCGGAGGTCAGCCCCGCAAGTGTGTACCTCCAGGCGGGGCAGCGTCCCTATCGAGCGATCGCGATGACGTCGGGGAGCCGAAGCCGGCACCAGATCGCAGCGCCGATATAGGTCAGCGTGACGCTGACGTACGCGAGCACGATCGCGACCTCGAACGTTCTGCGGCCCGGCTGCAATCCGAACAGCAGGGCGGCGCCGCCGACGCCGGCGGCGACGGCCACGGCTACCGACCACCCACCAATGATCCCGAAGGACTTGGTCAAATCGCGCCGCGCGACCAGC
>JBCBZM010000122.1:0-7876 GCA_039815345.1 Planctomycetota bacterium
GCGGTCGGCGGGAGAGAGTTGGCCAAACCAATCAGAACGGGCCGCTCAGAAGGGATAGACCCTGGGCGCGAGCGCGACGCACACGGCGCCGACGATCAGGGTCAGCGGGGCGCCCAATCGGGCGAAGTCGCCGAATCGGTAGCCGCCCGGGCCGTAGACCATGAGGTTGGTCGCGTAGCCGGTGGGTGTCAGGAAGCTGGCGCTGGCCATGACCATGAGCGTGACGACGAAGGGTTCGGGGTTCAGCCCGGCCGAGTGCGCTGCAGCCAGCGCGATCGGGAAGATCAGCACGGCCGCGGCTTGGTTGGTCACGAGTTGCGTCGCGACGACCGTTGCGAGCGCGACCGCGATGAGCAGGCCGTAGCCGCCGCCGTTGCCGGCGAGGTCGATCAACACCCCGGCCGTCATCTGCGCCAGGCCGCTGGCTTCGGCGGCTTGCCCCAGCCCGAGCGCCGCGGCGATGGTGAGCAGGACGCTCCACGGGATGGCCGTGCGCGCGCTGGCGACTGTGACGCACCGCAGCAGAACCATGAGCGCGGCGCAGATCCACGCGGCGGCCAGCTTGGGCGCACCGAGCGGCGCGCCCATCAGCACGACGAGCACCGCGAGCACCGCGACCGCGCGCCACGCGGCGCCGGTTCGGCCGGCGCCACCGTCATCGCTGGTCACGACGAGCAAGCGCCGGCTTTCTCGGTGGGCGTCCACAAAGCCGGCGTGGGTCCAGAGCAAGAGCGTGTCGCCGGGGCGCAGGCGCACATCACCCACGCGTCCGGGCACGCGCTCGCCGCCGCGATGCACGGCGACGATGGCGGCGTCGAACCGCGTGCGGAAGCGCGAATCGCGGACCGTTTGGCCGACAAGATCGGAGCTGTCGGGGATGACCGCCTCGACGACGGCCGATCGCCGCGCGCTGGCCGATGGCTCATCGTGGTCCTCATCGGGTCGCAAGCCGGGGCGCCGGAGCAGATCGGCGACGGCCGCGACATCGCCCGTGAAGACAAGCCGATCGCCCTCGCGGACGAGCTCGTCCGACGCGGGCGCGACGATGCGCTGGCGTTCGCTCGAGTCTTCACGCGCCCGATCGATCGCGGACAGGAACAAGCCGGCGGCTCGGCGCAGGCCCGCGTCGTGGATCGTCTTGCCGATCGCATCGAACTCGGGCGTGACGCGCACTGCGATGGCGTAGGAACGTTCGACGGCCGGGCCGGTGTCGGAATCCGATTCCGGGCCGAGCTCATCGGGCGCCCGGCGCAAGGGCACGAGCTTGCCGCCGGCCAGCGCGATGAAGGCCAAACCAGCGAGCGCGGCGGGCACGGCGACGGGCGCCATCCACCAGAACTGCCGGGCCGCGCTCGGCTCGGCCTCACCCGCGGCGCGGACCGACTCGACCCACAGCTCGTTGACGACGATGTTGGTGGACGTGCCGATGAGCGTGCAGGTGCCGCCGAGAATCGCGGCGAACGACAGACCCATCAGGACGCGCGAGGGCGAGATACCCCGACGCCGGGCCGCCTCGCGTACGATCGGGAGCGAAAGGGCGACCACGGCCGTGTTGTTCAGGATCGCGCTGGCGACGGCGACGGCGCCTTGAGCCGCGGGCCCACCGGGGTTCCACGCGCGAGACGGTTTCTCGGACCCGGCGAGGGCGCGGGCGGCCCAGCGCAGCGCGCCGCCGTCGCGCAGTCCTTGAGCGACAATAAACAGGGCCCCGATCAGCAGGACCGCCGGATCGGCGAACCCGCTCGCGGCCTGGGCGACGTCGACCACGCCGAGCGCGAGCAACGCCGTGAGCGCGATGAGCAAGGCCGCGTCGGTGGGCGCGCGCCAGACCAGCATCGAGCCGGTCGCGGCGAGGATCACCCCGCCCGTCATCCATGCGTGCCACAGGGGCGCGTCCATGCCCGTCCTTCCGAGGTCCGACTCGAGTCCCGCCCGATAATCCGTCGCTTGCCCGCGCGGGCCATGCATTATGGCGCACCGCGAGCGATCGCGGCGTGTTACGGGTCGTGACGCGCGCGACTCTGGACCAGACCCGGCCGAACGCGATGATGTCGGAGGGGCGGATCGAACGCCTCACGCTCGCCCCGGGCGTCTCCGCATCGCACGTTGTGTGCGGAGGATCAAACCCATGACCGCCATCAACTCAAGATTCGACCCGATGAACGTGATGTCATTCCAAGCCGACACGAACCCCGCCGCCCCTGCCCGCGTCCAGCGCCCGCAGGAAGCCGCCGAGCCGTGCCGGTTGTCGCCTATGGAAGAAGCGGTCTTGCACGACCACTTCGCCAAGCGGTGCGAAAGCTGCCCCGATTGCTCATACACACTGGACGCCGGCGTGGGCGCCTGCTGCCCCGAGTGCGGCCTGTCGCTGCGGGCCTCGATGTTCCTGGGCGCCGGCCGCTACGTCGAGCACGCCCGCCAGGGCGTGGGCTGGGGCGTCGCCCGGCTGCCCTTCTTTGCCGGGCTGTGGACGCTGGGTTGGGCGCTGTTCATCGCCTGGATGCGTCTGACCAAGCCCGTGACCGCCGCCGTCGGCGCCGATCCGTTCGAACGGCTGTCGGCCGCGGGCGAGCTGTACGGCGTCGTCTTGAACGCCATCCTGGGCGCCGCGTTCGTCTTCTTTGGTGTGCTGCTGTGGATCAGCCGGAGCGAATGGCAGCGTGATCGCACCTGGCGATTCTGGGGATTGGCCGCGGTCGTGGTGGTCGGTGTCCACGCCCCTGCCCTGATCCCGCACATCACCGGCGGCGCCGTGACGGGCTGAAGTCCGGTGAGCGGAGAGCCGTGAAGAGCCGTTCAGAGTTCGGCGTTAGGCTGGCGCCATGCCCGAGTTCATCGCCCTACTCACCGAACAGTTGTTCACGACCGAAGCCCTCGTCGCCCTCCTGACGATCACCGCGCTCGAGATTGTTCTCGGCATCGATAACCTGGTCTTCATCGCCATCCTCAGCCAGCGTCTGCCAGAGCACCAGCGGCCAAAGGCCTGGCGCATCGGGCTGATGGCGGCCGCGGGCGTGCGGGTGATCCTCCTGCTGACTGTGGGCTGGGTGATGCGGCTTGATTCCGAGTTCAGCCTGCTCGGCTGGCACACCTCCCCCAAGGACCTGATCCTGATCGCCGGTGGGTTCTTTCTGCTTTGGAAAGCGACGCACGAGATCCATGCGATGCTCACACCGCACGCGGTACATACCGACGGCAAGGGCGCCGCGGCAGTGACACTCGGCGGCGTCATCGTGCAGATCCTCCTGCTCGACATGGTGTTCAGCCTCGACTCGGTCATCACGGCGGTCGGCATGACCGACATCGTGCCGGTGATGATCCTCGCGGTGCTGATCGCGATCGGCGTAATGCTGACATTCGCCAAGCCCCTGTCGGACTTCGTGCGTCGGCACCCGCCGATCAAGATGCTGGCGCTCGCGTTCCTGGTGCTGATCGGCGGCGTGCTGCTGGCCGACGGGTTCGGGCACCACATCCCGCGCGGGTACATCTACTCCGCGATGGGGTTCGCGGTGCTGGTCGAACTGCTCCAACTCAACATCGACCCGACGCACAAGCCCAAGAAAGGCAAGATCGGCGCCCCGCCGGTGGAACTTCCGAGCGCGAACGGGCCCAAGCCGTAATCGCCGCGCTCAGGCCGGCCCCAGCTTGAGCGCTTCGATGGCGCCGTGGAGCGGGCCGTGGATCTTGGGCGTGGCGACGATGAGGCCCTTGTTCTTCTCCAGCCCGCGGCCGTGGGCGAAATCGAGGCGATGACCGAACATATCGGTGACGGCCGCGCCCGCTTCCTCGGCGATCAGCGCGCCCGCCGCGTGGTCCCAGATGCGCTCGACATAACTCGCCCGCGTGGGCAGCCGCAGGTACGCGTCGGCCTGACCGCGCGCGACCACCGCGTACTTGCACTGGCTGTCGATCGGCAGGCGGTCCCATTGCAATCCGACACGTTCCATCACCTGACCCGTGCGCTCCAGGTTCGAGTGCCCACCCTCGACCGAGGTGCAGACCGTGATCGGCCCCGTCTCGTCGCGGTCGAGCCGGGTGAGCTTGGTGGGCGAGGCGGCGCCGGCCTCGTCGCACGGCGATTCCCACGTGCCGTCGCCCTTGATCGCGACGTAGAGCGAGCCGGTGTCGTGCGGCTTCTGCACGTCGTCGTCGAAGTTCGTCGACAGGTTCGGGCAGCCCAGCGCCGCGACGACCGGGTCGCCTCGCTCGATGTAGGCCAGCGCGATGGAGTACTGCTGCCCGCGCAGAAACCCCTTGGTCCCATCGATCGGGTCGAGCGTCCAGAAGCCGGCGTGGTGCGTGTCGCCCGCGCCCACGTCGATCGCGTTGAGGAGTTGGTCCTCGTTGATCGACTCGTCGACCTCGCGCACGGCCGCGAGCACCGCGTCGAGCACCGCGGCGTGGCTGTCGTCGCTGAGGTAGCTCGAGTCCTCCTCGCCGACGAGGATCACGTCGCCGCCCAACCGATCGGCGAGCACCCGGCCGACGATCGCCTGGCTGGCGTAATCGGCGACCGAGACGGGTGAATCGTCGTCCTTGGTGATCGCCCGGACCTCGTCGATCGCGCTCTGGACTTGTCGCGTGACGGAGGCGGCGGCGAGCACGGCGTCGCGGGCCGCTTCGAGCATCTTCGTGTAGTCGGGCACGGGGTTCTCCGGGTGTCTCGAGGTCCGTCCCGCCGAACTTCGACGGAAACCACGACGGGACGGCGCGGGCAGCGCATCTGAGCTTATGCCATCGATCTGACCAGGCTTTCGATTCGGTCCCCGAGGAGTCCCCTTCATGAACACACGTCTGATCTTGGTCATCGCCCTCGCGGCGGGCGCGATCGCCGTCGCCGGGTGGTCCACGCACCGCTCGTTCGGCGGCGCCCGCGGAGAAATCATCTCGGCGCAGCGCGCCGCGTTCGGCCCCGAAGCGCTGGCGGCCCGCGCGGCCGAGCGGGCCGCAGGCAACGCGACCGCCGCCATGGATACACCCACCCCGGGCGCGCCGGCGTCTGCCGATGCGGGTTCCGATTCGGGTTCCGAGCCGATTACCCCGCGCGAGCGCGCCGCACGGATGCCGCCGCAGCCGCCCGCCGGCGGCCGCCGAGCACCCAACTGGGCGACCGAAGACCCCTACCGGGCGATCGAAACATTCACATTTCCTCGCGTCGGCGACCCGGCAGAAGCGGACGCGGCGTTCGAAACGGCGCTCTCGGCGTTCGAGGCCCGCGGTCCGGCCGACAGCGGAAACCCCACGCCCAACGGTGGCTGGTCACGCGCGATCGATGCGTGGCAGAGCTTTCTGCGTCCGCTGATCGCCGAGGACCCCGCCGCGTTCGCCGCGGTCGTCGAACGCATGGGGGGCCAAGCGCCGGAAGCCGACGAGGATGACCCGGACGCCGAGCCGAGACTGGCCGGGGCGGGCCTTTTCGGCCGGCTGACGCCCTTTATCGCGGGCGCGCCGATGGATCTCGATGCGTCAAAGATCGGCCGGCTGGACCCGCGCGACCCGCGGGCCGTGCCCCGACTGCCGCGCCTGCCCGCCGGCATGGAACTGCCCGCCGGCGCCGTGCCCATGATGGAAAACCGCAACCAGATGACGAACGCCGAGGGCGTGACGACCGAGGACGTCGCGATCTCCCTCCCGCTCGCCGGGCTGTTCCCGCGCACCACCGCGCTGCTCGATCGCGGCTCGCACGTCGTCGAAGTCTGGACGCCGGCCTTGCTGCCGGGCGGCAAAGGCGATCGGCCCGACTACACGTTCACCGCGATCATGGTCCGCGATCCGTCCGTCAACGCCTGGGTCCCGGCGGCGCTGCGCCTCCGGCTGATCAGCGATGAAGCCAAGGAACTCATGCCCTCGCGCAGCCGCGGCTGATCAGTTCCATCGCCCTGTCTCATTGAACCGACACCACCCCGAAACGGACGACATCCCATGTCCCAACGCCGGCACGCCTTCACGCTGATCGAACTGCTCGTCGTCATTGCAATCATCGCGTTGCTCGTCTCGATCCTGCTGCCCGCGCTCGCGGCGACGCGCACCTCCGCCCGCCGCGCCCAGGCCCTGGCCAACGGCCGAACGATCGCCCAGTCAATGGAGATCTACCTGGGCGACCACGACGACACCTACCCGTTCATCGAGCCCGAGGTCGATCCGGAACTGCCCGCCGGCACGGGCGGGCTGATCTATGTCCGCTGGTATCCGGGCAACGTGGTGCTGGGCAACAGCGACGTGTTCACACTGCGCTGGGCGTGGCCGGCGCTGCTGTCGAGCGTGGCGCCGTGGGAAGAGAACTTCAGCGTCTGGGTCTCACCCGGCGGCGAGACCTCGTTGCCCACGACCGAGGAGATCGCCAGCCGGGAGCGCGAGCCCGAAGAGGAAATCTCGTGGCGTCTCAGCCGCTCGTTCCTGGCCGATCCCACGCTCTTCAAAGAGTCGGCGCCGGACGAGCAGCGGTTCCTGCGAGCCGTGCGCCGCGACGAGGTCCGCCACGCCGCCCAGAAGGCGATGCTGTGGGACACGCACCTCGCGTTCCTGACGACGCGGCCCAAGCTCAAGGGCCGGCACTGGGACGCGCCCACGCCTATCGCGTACGCCGACGGCCACGCCGACGTGCGCAACCCCGCCGACGCGACCGAGCCGCTGAGCCTGCAGCCCTTCGGCCAAGGCGTCCCCGGCGCCGCACTGCACGACACGCCCGGCGGCGCGGGCGGCGTGGATTTCAACTAGCGTCGGGCGGTTGATGCGATAGTTCACTGGCGGTACGTCGACCAGTGACAAACACAGTAACGATTGCCACGAGCGTTCCGCCGATCGCGATGGCAGCCACTGCCGGGTGACCAGAAAGAGCTAGTGCGATGGCGCCGCACAGGAATGACAAACAAACTACCAGCGCGAACATCTGGCCGCGAGCGGCTTCCTTCCGCGCAGCAATCCTGTCATCTCGATCGGCGGACAACGCTTGACGCTCGACTTCGTGGCGATGCCGCTGCTCAAGTTCTGTGGAACGAACAATCCGTTCTGGAAACGACGGATCCAACTCGCCAAACGCTCGCAGATCTGCAGGACGCGGCAACGCTCCGCGCCACACCTCCGCCGTAAAGATTGAGGTCTGATCAGCGGTCAGATTCGAAGAGCTTGAGCTGTCCGGCTCGGGAATCGTCGTGGGACTCTGACGCTTGATTCCCGAATCGTCCTCCGGAGGTATCAAGCCTTGCTCGCTCATCGGTGGAGAGCTTAGCAGCTTCGCGCTGCATGACTGTTGCCATATCCCGCATCACGCGACGCCAATCACTATCAATGCCAGAACTGCGCCACTTGTAGCGCAGCGACTCTACAAGAGGCACGCGACGAACCGGAGCGGGTGATAGATCCAAGATGGATCCAGCCCCTGCAAGGAAATTGCGACGCGATCGTTTTTGTCGGCGATTAAACGTCATCGGCGAAATTATCGCACATTTTGCATCAGCCGTCCACAATCGCCAGACAAGAAGTGACAGCATCGTCAACGGACATTTCGCCTCCCGGGATCCGTAGCGCCGCGTCCTCCGGCGCCTCATACGGATCGTCGATCCCCGTAAAGCCTTGCAACTCCCCCGCACGGGCTTTCTTGTAGAGCCCCTTGGGATCGCGCGATTCGCACACGTCCAGCGGCGTGTCGACCCAGACTTCCAGGAACCGCAGGCCCGCCCGCTCGTGGGCGGCGCGCACGGCCTCGCGGTCGGCGCGGTACGGGCTGATCAACGCGACGATCGCGATCATGCCGGCGTCCGCCATCAGCACCGCGGCCTCGCCCGCTCGGCGGACATTCTCCTTGCGGTCGACCTCGCCGAACCCGAGCCCGGCGCACAGGCCGTGGCGCAGGTTGTCCCCGTCGAGCCGGTACGCC
>JBCBZM010000127.1:0-6782 GCA_039815345.1 Planctomycetota bacterium
CCGCGCTCTGCCAGTTCCGGATGGTGTTGGGATGGACGACGAACCGCTCAGCGGCTTCTTTGGGCGACCATCCCCTGAGCCGCATCACCTGCAGGATCTCTGCCCGCTCTTCCGGCGCTTAGTACGGTCGCTGCTTTGCCGGCTTCCGGAATCGCTGCGACCGGAAGATGGCGAGCTCGCGCTCGAGAAGCGACCGTTCTCGATGCAGCGCATCCCGCTGGCCCGTGACCCTCACAAGTGGGGAAGCGTGAGCCAGCATTCGCGCGCGGGCAGTCGTCGCGGCGCAAGTGAACAGCGTGGCCACATGGCCCGCCAACACCCACATCGTCCGATTCGGCCTGCTCAGACCGGCTCTTCCCAGAAGATGTCTGGGTATGGCGGGGCGGACATCGGTAATCCTCTGCCAGCAAATCACTTAGTGGTCTTTGAGTGGTCCGGGGGCAGGACAAAATGGACACGCCAAACGGGGCGCACAAACTCCTGGCCCCCCTTGGAAGCCGCGAAAGGAGGCTACAGGCGCTGATCAGCTGATGGATCCGCGATTCTGGCTATCTGGAAACGACGCCGGAAGGCGATGCGGAAAGACTGTTCGACATATCCGGGATCGCCCTCCGCTTGATCCACGGCTATGCGGGCCGGGTGTGCGTTGTCGCGGTGGGCCCCGCGTTTATGCCGCAGCGCCCACGTGCACCCGCACCGAGTTACCGCCCGCGGCCTGCGACGCGGCCATGGCCGTTGCCGCTGCAGAAACCACCTCGCCCGGTGAAGACAGCGTCGCCAGTTCCTCGGCCGAGTAGTTCACCGCGCCGACGCTGACCGCGATCGGCTGCGTGGACTCCGCATCGAACCACGTCATCGCGACCCGCTCCAGGTCCGCACGGAAGCACTCGGCCGCCTTCAGCGAGGCTTCCCGCGCGACGGAGAACAGGATCACACCGAATCGGCCCTTGCCGAGATCGCCCGGCAGGCCGCCGAACGGCTCGAAGTGCTTGCGCAGCAGCGTGCACGCCCCGAGTTGGATCTTGGCCACACCCTCGGCGCCGACCTGTTCGTTCAGGTCCGCGTACCGATCCATCCCCACGATGAGGAGTGTGATCTCCGACTCGCCAACTTTCGCCGCGTCGATGGATCGCGTCAGCGCCTCTTGGAAGCCCCGGGCGTTGAGCGACATCGTCCGCGGGGATGTGAATCGTTCATCCAGCAGCAACGACGCGACGCCGTCGAACTCGAGGTCGGGGCGGGCCTCGCCGGACGCCTCCAACTCCATCATGCGCTGCGCGGCTTCAACGAGGATCGCCTCGCCGTCGATCGGCTCACCCGCATCGAGTTGGAACAGGTCGCTCAGTTCCTTGAGCTCCGAAGCGACCTTGGCGCCGAGTTCGTCCACGTCGGACGCGGTGAGATTGACCCACTCCTTGGCTTTCGTATAGAGACGGCGCAGCTTGGCGGCCCGGTCCTCGCCGTCCATCGCTTCGTGCAGCATCGTGCCGAGCGCCAAGCAGCGCGTCGCCTTGCTGAACTCTTGGGGCGCTGCGGTAGGCCGCTCGTGGTAGCGCACCGGGATGACCAGCGACTGCGGCAAACGCCACCGCTCGCAGAGCATCGCGCCGATGTCACCGTGTGTCATCTCAAGCGACTCGAGCTCGAACTTGGCAAGCTTGGAGTGGTCGCCGTCGGTCTTGGCCAACACCGCCGAGTAGCGATCGGCCAGTGTGACCCAGCTCGCGACCATGCCGACGTCTTGCATGAGCGCGCCGAGAAAGACCTCGTCGGACGTTTCGATGCGCATCGCCTCGGCGAAGTGCCGGGCGCCCGCCGCCGAGAACAACGCCCGCCGCCAGTACGCGTCGAAGTCGAACCCGTCGCCCTCGATTTCCTGCAAGCTCGAAACGAGCGAGAACCCGAGCGAGAGCGATTTAATCGGACTCAGCCCGAGCATGCTGATCGCCTTGCGGATGCTCCCGCACCGAGACCGCAGCCCGTAGTAAGACGAGTTGACGGTCCTGAGAACCTTGCTCGCCAGCGCCTGGTCGGTCTGGATCGTGGAGGCCAGCTCGTCCAACGACACTTCTTCGTTGCCAGCCAGCTCGATCACCCGCGCCGCCACCGCGGGAAGCGATGGCAGGGACGGGCAACTGAGAATCTCTTCGATCACGTCGGCGTTCATGTGTGGCCTCGTCGTTCGCGGTCTCATCTCGGCTATAGCCCCGCAAAGCCATGGGGCTCCGGGGTGATGCCAGAGCATCGACGCACTCCCGTAACGAGTTCACTCACGATGTACCTAGAAGTGGGGAATCAAGCCCGCGGGGCCAACGCCCCTAGCGGTTGTGACGGCCTACCCCGAACGCAAACCGAGCCGAAGGCAGCTCCGTCTCCAACGCACGTCCGAAATACGCCGCCAGAAACCGATTCGCTCGCGTGCACGCCTCTTGGTCCCATACCTCGAGTAGCTGACCGCCACCCTCTTCTGCAAGATCCTGATCGGTCGCCACCGCGTCGGCGACCGCCCGCAGCAGCCGAACCGTGCCCGCCCGCACCGGCCAGCGCTCTTCCCTCGGCGCCGCCTCGGCAAACCGGGCCGCGAGCGGGTCGAACCGCCACACCGGCTGACCGGGCCGAGGCGGGTCGTCCAGCCTCGGCGCCAGCCCGATCTCGATCGCCAGCGTCCATTGAAACCGCAGCAGCGCCAGGCCCGGGTCCTCGCCGTCATGGCCTAAACCGCGAAGCAACGCGACCAACGCATCGAACACGCGCGGGTGCGGATCACCCGCCGAGAGCGAGCGTCGGCACAGATCCAACGCGTACGCGGCGCCGTGAAACGTCGCAAGCGTCTGCCGAGCCGCAGCAAACGTCTCGACCAGGTCCCACGCGGTGAGCGTTGACAGGCCGCTCTGCTTGGCGATGAACGCCGCTTCCCCGCGCGTCATGATCTCGACACCGCCGGAGTACGCGGACTTCGGCCTCCGCGACCCTTTGGCGATCCCTCGCAACGCGCCGTGCGTCCGCGTCAGCAGCAAGACCGTCTGGCTCGTTTCCGACCAGTCCCACTGACCCAGGCAAACAGCGTCGTCGTGAACAGGCGGCACGGGTACAGGTTAGGGCGTATTCGATGCACGCCGCCTAGCCTTCACCCATGCGATTCAAGCTCATGGACCGGGTCCTCGAACGCGACGGCGAACGCCTCCGCGCGATCAAACTCGTCTCGATGGCCGAGGAGTATCTCGCCGACCACTTCGAGTCCTTCCCCGTCCTGCCCGGTGTCTTCATGCTCGAAGCCCTCGTCCAGACAGCACAGGCCCTCGAAGCCGAGGACGGCGTGACCGAGCCGCGTGTCATCGGCCGCGTCCGTGCGCTCAAGTACGGCGCCCTCGTCCGTCCCGGCGACCGGCTCTGGCTCGAAGTCGAGCGCAGACCCGGCGAAGGCCCTGTCCGAGAGTTCAAAGCCAAGGCCCAAGTCAGCCATCCAAAGGCCGATGGGTCCTTTTCCGAGCCCGTGACCGCCGCCTCAGGCCGGTTCGAGCTGCGGCCGCTTGAGACCGCCTGAACGGCCATCGCTCTCAGTTCGTGCGCTTCGCCGACCCGTGGCGACCCCCGGCGTCCCAATTGGGTCTAGCATGACCGCTCCGAAGCCCGGCAGACCGACGCTGCCGGCACAAATCATGACGAGCGGACCAAGCCCGATCCGCCCGGCCAACGACGAGGACGCCCATACATGACGCACGACGAGGTGTACGCAAAGGTCAGTGAAGTCCTCATGGATGCGCTCGCGGTCGACGAGGACGAGGTCACCCCCGAAGCGACCCTCACCGGCGACCTCGGCGCCGAGTCCATCGACTTCCTCGACATCGTCTTCAAGCTCGAGCAGGCCTTCGGCTTCAAGATCGCTCAGGGCGAGCTCTTCCCCGACAACGTCACACAAGACCCCGAGTTCGTCCAGGGCGGCAAGCTCACGCCCAAGGGCCTCGAAGCCCTCCGCCAGCGCCTGCCCCACGCCGATTTCTCCAAGCTCGACGCCGACCCCAGCGTCGCCAAGGTCGGCGAGATCTTCACCGTGTCGGCGCTGGTGCGTTTCTGTGAGTCCAAGCTCCAGGCCGCGGGCTGATCGCGCCGTGCGCTGGCTCTGGATCGACCGCATCGTGCATCTCGAAGCGGGCGCCAAGATCGCGGCCGTCAAGAACGTGGCCTCGTCCGAAGACCCCTTCGGCGAGCACTTCCCGGGCCAACCCGTCATGCCCGGCTCCCTGATCATCGAAGGCATGGCCCAGACCGCCGGCATTCTCGTCGGGCACACCGGCAAGTTCGCCGAGAAGGTCATCCTCGCCAAGGTCTCCGACGCCACACTCCAGGCGGACGCCCGTCCGGGCGACACGCTGCTCTACGAGGCCGAGTTGAAGTCGTTCGACACTGTCGGCGCCTCGACCGCGGGCACGGTTTCCCTGCTCTCGCCGGGCGGTGATTCCTCGCAGCCTTCCGAGCCACGGCGCATCGGCTCGATCGACCTTGTCTTCAGCCACCTCGACCAGAACCGCGCCGGCGCCGAGTTCCCGGAACACAACTTTGTCTTCGGGCCTTCGTTCAAGATGGTGTTGGAACAGAGCGGCATCAAGACCGGCATCGAAGGCGGGATCCAAGACTAACCCGAGCGCCGCACCGCGCCGAACTCAGAACACCAAAGCGCCTTCTTGCGCCATCACCACCCAGTAGTCGGGCATCGATGCGTGGCCTGCAAGCGTCGCCAGATGTGAGCTGCCCACCACCACCGGCAACAGGTTCAGCACGATCGCCAGCACGGCCAGGCCCCAGCCCAAACCGGGTCGGCGCCGACCGACGTACTCGGCGATCATGACCACCGCGGCCGCGGTCATCGCCGTGAGGATGATCAACCCCCACACGCCCCACGCCTGCACCGCGACCGCGGCGATCCAGTTGGCCTCGGCCCCGCCCAGCCGAAGCACCGACCACGTCAGCACGATGTCGAGAAACGCCAGGATCGCGTACCACTCATAGAACCGCGTGTACCGACCCGGCAGCCCGATGATCGAGCCCTGCCAAGCCAAGCCGCCCGCGAGCGCCGCGCGAGACGACCCCGCCAACACTGGTTCGGTTGTTGAGGTCTGCCGCAACGATCCGCGGCGTGAGGCGTGACCACCGGATCCATGTCGGATCGGCCGGTCGTTCTCGATGGCCCGCAGGGGTCGCATCGGCTTTCGCCCTCCGTTGGCGTCGCGGCGGAAGGTCCGCCTCGTAGCTGCTAAACAATCATATGCCGACAATCATCAAACGGTTGCAAGACACCGTTAGAAACCGTGTGAGGCGTCGGCCCGATCGTGTGGCCTGCATCCCCGGCATCGCCGGCGATCCGGGGCACGGCTACACCGCAAAGACCCAGCCCGCCATGACTTGATTCGGTTCAAGGTCCCCCGGGTTTCATGCCCGTGACCCCACCGCCTAACGCAACGAGCGGTCGCTCATTGCAAGGGTTCTTACGGGTCCGCTTCGGCCCGATTCGTTCAGCCCTCGGCAGAGAGCTCGTCGGAACCGAAGATGCGCACCAGATCGGTGTCCGTCACGGTTCGGCCGGTCCAGGTCGCACTTTGTGCCAACGCCTGGCGGAGGAACATCGAGACGCCGTCCACCGTGGCGCAGCCCGCGGCGGCCGCGGCGGCCAGCATCGGTGTCTCCCGAGGCGTGTAGACCGTGTCCATCACCACCGCGCCCGCTTCGCACACCGCCTCAAGCGAGGCCGGGTCCAACGGCGAACCCGATGGGTCGGTCCCGCCGTCCATGCCGATCGGCGTCGCGTTGACCACTGCCGCCGCATCCGAACCCGGCCGATCCTCCCATCGCTTCGCTTCGACAGCACCCGCCGAGAACGCCTCGACCAGCGCTTCGGCCTTGGCCTCTGAGCGGGCAAAGACCTCGACCCGCGCGCCCGCCGCGACGCAGCCCGCGACCACACCCCGCGCGACCCCCCCGCTGCCCAGCACCGCGACGCGTCGGCCGGCGAGCCCGCCCTCGATCGCATCCTCCAGCAACGAAGCCGCGGCCGCCGCGTCGGTGTTGTCGATCGCCACACGCGCGACCTCACCCGTCGCATCGCGCTCCACGCTGAGCGTGTTCGCCGCGCCCGAGCGCTCGGCGATCTCCGAGACCTCCCAGCCCTCCGCCCGTGCCAAGCGCAGGAGCCGCTCTTTGTGCGGCAGTGTCACGCTGGCGCCCGCAAAGTCCAGCCGCGGATCGTGGATCAAAGACAGCAACGTCGCCTTGAACGTCGCATCGCTCGCTTCCGGCTGCTCGGCGTCACCCGGCACGGGCAGGTGCAGGTACACCCCGTCCCACCTGACGGCGTCGAACGCGGTGTTGTGAAACTCGGGGCCGCGCGAGTGCTCCACGGGCCAACCGATCACGCCGTAGAGCCGCGTCTCGCGTCCGATCGACCGGAACCGGTACCGATGCAGCAGTTCGTCGAGCGTCGGCTGCCCCGGCGCGGTGGCGGCCTCGTCGCGCAGGCTCGCGAACGTCAGGAACGCGCCGAACTTCGGCGCCAGCACGCGGCTCATCAGGCCATACGCGCCCATGCCCAGCGCGATGGCCGGCTTGCCGAGATCCCACGCCTGCCCGAGCAGGTCGAACAAATCCAGATTGTCCCGAAGCGACCGCGCCCGATACGCGATCTTCATCACCCGGCACGCGTCCTCGTCCGCCATCTTCAGCAACCGCCGCGTCAGGTCGGCCGGGCGTTCCTCGAAGTCGTGCGTCGAGAGGATCAGCGACGTGCTGAG
>JBCBZM010000006.1:0-49333 GCA_039815345.1 Planctomycetota bacterium
CGAGCATCTCGGTGGATCGTGCGACGATGGTCTCGAACTCTGGGATGTGACCGAGGATGAGGACCGTGGGTGCGCCCGCGGGGGCTGCCGGCCTGTGCGACCTCGCAGCGGCCTACGACACGGACCTCCCCGCCGACGACGCGGCACTTGGGCGCTTCCAGCGCGCCTTGGACCTCGATTCGGCAGTTGGAGAGTTCGCGATCGATGCGGAGATTGCCGCCCACATGAACATCCACGTCGTCGAGATACCGCGCTTCGAGGTCGCGACCGACGGTGATCGAGCCTTTGCCCCGGCCGGCCATGCCGACGGCGAGTGTCGCGTGGCGTTGCACCTCGATCGTCGCGGCCTCGATGACGTCTCCGGTGTGGAGCGAGCCGCCGACGCGTACCTGGAAGAGGTCGCGCACGCCGCGGGCGATGTTGACATCACCGGGAAAGTCGATGTTGCCGGTGGAAAAATCGACGTCGGAGTCGATGTCGAGCGTGTCGCGCACGATCGGACCGGCGCCCGTGACATCGAGCAGGCCGGGAACGCGGGCCGAGATCAGGCCCTCGGCGTCCACTTGGACGGTGTCATCGGGCTCGTAGGTCTTGGCAGTCAGGGGCTTGGCCTGAATGACGGCCCCGGTGACGTCCTCGCCGTCCTTGCCTTCGAACGCGGGCACGAGCCGGCCGAGCGCTCGGCCGGCCTCGACGACTACGAAAGCCGAGCGGTTGTAGTGCGACTGCGCGAGCCCGTCGCACTCGGCATCTCGGTCGACCACTTCGTCGGGTGTCTCGATCGCGTCGTCTGGAGCCAACTCGTCCGGCGGCGCCGACCCGTCGGCCATGCGACGGAGAGCTTCTGCGGCTTCGAGCTCGGCGAGAATGTCGTCACGAAGTTCGACACGGACCGGTGACGCGGGCTCGGCCGCTTCACCGGTTGCGATGAGTTGCTCCGGGCTGCCCTCGGCGAGGTCATACGCGTCCACGGCATCGCGGAGCGCGTCTTCGTCGATCCTTCTCGGCACGACGCCCGATGCCAGCACCGCAGAGCGGATGTACTCGAACGTGCGTTCCTCGGCTGTGAGCCCGGCGCGCAGCGTGAGCAGGGCTTCGAGCCCGCCGGAAGCGAATCGAATCGCGATCGATTTGGAGAAATCCGCTGCTGACATGGGCTTTCGGTGATCGTGTCTTCGGTTGTGCCGGGCGCCACAAGGGCTACGCGGCGGCTCGTTCCAACGTTTCCTGGATGCGTTGTCCGAGCAGATCGGGCGTGAACGGCTTGACGACGTAGTTGTTGACGCCGGCCTTGATCGCCTCGATGACGCGGGCCTTCTCGGCCTCGGTGGTCACCATGATGATCGGGGTGCCCTTGTCTTCCTGGCGGTAGGTCTTGACGAACGTGAGGCCGTCCATGTTGGGCATGTTCCAGTCCACGAGCATGAGATCGGGGGCGAACGCCTTGACCTTGCTGAGCGCATCCTGTCCGTCGCACGCCTCTTCGATCTCGGTAAACCCGAGCTGGGCGAGGACGGACTTCTGGATGTTGCGCATGGTCTTCGAGTCATCGACCAGCAGAATTTTCATCGGTGCTTCTCCTTCAAAACACGGGCCCGGACGGGCTCAGGCGCTGGCCTCGGCGGCGGTGTTGTCGTTCACGGGTTGGGGCGCGGGGCGGATCGCGACTTCGATCGTGATATCGCCGCAATCGGTCTCGCAGGGAATCAGAACACAGGGCATGTCGCTCTGCCGAGCGATGGTGTGCCCGGCGCCGACGATGACGCTGGGCACCGAGATCGACACCCGGCTGGTATCCGGGAAGCCGGCCTTGGCCCCGCCGCAGACCATGTTGGCCAGTTCACCCACGGCGTCGGCGAAGTCGGGGCTGTCGGGCTCGATCTCCATGCCGCAGAACAGGGCCACGACTCTGCGTGCGGTATCAGAGCTGAACGCGAGTGCGACCGAGCCGACGACATCGCCGGACATGCCGATGATGGCGGTCACGTCGTGCGACTGGTTTGGATCGGCTTTGATCGCGGGATCACCGACCGTCACGGGCAGTTGCAGCATCGTGGAGAACACGTTCTGCACGCTGGCGACGAAGGGTGTGATATGCGTGGGGTCCATGGCTTCGATTCCCTTTGCGAACTGTGGCCCCGTGGACGGAACCGGTGTGGGTATGCGGCGGCGGATGCGGATCAGGCGGCGGCGAGCGCGGGGCGCAGGCCGGGTCGGGTTCCTTCGGACTGTCTCATGAGTTCGGCGACATCGACGATGAGGCTGACGCCGCCGTCGTCGCGGACGGTGGTGCCGCCGAACGGGCCCGAGGGCTCTTCCCCGTTGGCGGTTTCGAGAGGCTTGATGACGATTTCCTGCTGACCGATCAGTCCGGACACCATCAGGCCCACCCGCTTCTCGTTGATCGAGAGGACCACGGCGAATGGGGTTTCGTACTGCTCGGGGTCCGGTGTGTCGAACGCTTCCCGCGCGTCGATCAGCGGCAGCACGACGTCGCGCAGCCGCATCACCGGGCGTTCTTGAACCGTCGAGAGCTGGCGGTCCTGCGGGCGGACGATCTCGAGGATCGAGCCGAGCGGGATGGCATAGATCTCCTCGGCAACGCGGACCATCATCGCGGGCAGGATGGCGACGGTCAGCGGGATGCGGACGGTGATGACCGTGCCGTGACCGGGCGTGCTGTCCACGTCCACCGTCCCCTTGAGGCGTTCGATGTTGGTGCGGACGACGTCCATACCGACGCCGCGGCCCGAGAGATCGCTGACCTTCTCAACCGTCGAGAACCCGGCGTGGAAGATGAAGCGATAGACGTCGCGGTCGGAGAGCTGCGCCAACTCCATCTCGGTGGTCAGCCCCTTCTCCAACGCTTTCTTGGCGATGCGCTCGCGGGTGAGGCCTCGACCGTCGTCGATGATCCGGACCGAGACGCTGCCGCCCTCGTTCGATGCGGCGAGCGTGATGCGGCCGGTGGCTTCCTTGCCGGCGGCGGCGCGTTCCTCCGGCGGCTCGAGGCCGTGGTCCGCACTGTTGCGCATCAGGTGGACGAGCGGGTCGCCCAGCTCTTCGAGCACGGACTTGTCGACCTCGGTGTCGCCGCCCTCGATGACGAGGTCGATCTGCTTGCCGGTCTTCTTGGCCAGGTCGCGGATGAGGCGCGGGTACTTGCCGAACAGCTTGTCCAGCGGCTGCATGCGCGTACGCATGACTGCGGTCTGGATATCGCCCGTCACACGGTCCAAGTCACCCGCGGCTTGCAGGATGGACTCGCGCGTTTCTTGGGCGACCACCGGCTGAGCGCCGACCTGACGCGTGAGCGCGGAAAGCCGGTTTTTCTGGAGGACCAACTCGCCGACCAGGTTCATCAGCGACTCGAGCCTCCCGACCTCCACGCGGATGGTCTGCTCCACGGTCGCCTTGGCCTTGGCCTGAGCGGCGGTTGGCGCCGCACTCGGGGTGGCGTTCGGGACGGTGTCCGCGGCGGGGGCCGAGGGACCCGGAGCAGCGAGCGACTGCGCCGGCGAAGACCCGGCCTGAGCCGTGTCGTCGGACGCGATTGGGCTGTCGGCCTGGGCCGGCTCGATGCTGGCGATGGGGTTCACCGGCGCCGAATCTTCCGCAACGGCGGCGGCGGCACTCGCGCTGATCTTCAGCCGGGCGAGCAGCGACTCGGCCGCTTCGCCCGGTGTCGCGACGAGCTCAGCGGCATCGGACGCGTGAATCGCCGTGTCCATGGCGGCCAGCAGCGGCTCGGTCGACCAGTCGTACAGTTCGTTCTTCTGGAGCCCCTCCACCTGAAGCGTCAGCAGGTGCACGACCGCGTCGAAGCAGGGCGTGATCCAATCGACGTGGCGGGTCTCGTCTTGCTCGATCGCGGTCGCGGCCGAGCGCAGGCTGTCCGTGAGGCGCAGCATCGACTCGAACTCGAAGAAATCGACCGTCCGACGGAGTGCGTCGAGCACTTCGATGATGTCGTGGACGGCTTCGGCCCGCATCTCGGCGTCGGCGAGGCGCTCGGCGTGCTTGGCAACGGCCGCGATGGACTCCTCCGCGTCGGCGATCAGGAACTCGAGCAGATTGGCCTTGCCGCTGTCGAGTTCGAGCGTTGCGATGGACGCGCCGAGCGGGCCGGCGGGCTCGCTTGCTTCGACGGCTTCGGCGGCCGGCGACGTGTCAGTCTCGGCGCTCGGATCGGTCTCGGGCGTACCGCCTTCGCCGAGCAGCGTGAGGGCGTCGACCAGCCGGGCTTCGGGTTCGGTGAGCTCCTCGCCGGCCTCGATCTCGTGGAAGTGCACCTTGACCAGGTCCACCGCTTCGAGCAACAGATCCATGACCTGACGATCGACGACCAGCCGCTCGTTGCGCGCCGCGTTGAGCGCCGTCTCTGCGGCGTGCGCGACGCTGACGAGGTGCGTGAGCGCGAGAAACGAAGCGCTGCCCTTGATGGTGTGCAGCGCGCGAAAGACCGTGTTCAGCAGGTCGAGATCGCCGGGTGTGGCCTCGAGCGCCATGAGATCGCCCTCGAGCGACTCGAGCAGCTCACCACACTCGGTGATGAAGTCCTGAAGGATTTCTTGGTCGAACCCACCGAAACTCATAGCTGACTCCTGCCCGCTCGGACCATGCCCGCTCGAACGCTTTGCCGAACGAGGATGCTCACACGTTCCCGGGCTTGCGGTACATGAACGCCTGCGCCGAGCCGGCCTGCTTGAAGGGCGTGTTGAGCGTCCGGAGGTTCTCGGAGTGCCCGATGAAGAGGGTGCCGTCCTTGGCGAGCTGATCGTGGAAGCAATCCACGAGCTGCTGCTTCATCGCGTCGTCGAAGTAGATCATCACGTTTCGGCAGAAGATCACGTCCCACGTTCCGAAGCGCCGAGCCGCGAGGCGGTCCTTGAGGTTGTGGACCTCGAAGTTGACCATGGAACAGATCTCGGGATCGAGCACGAACTCGCGGCCCTGCTCCTTGAAGTAGCGGGACTGCGTCAGCGCCTGCGTCGTGCGCAGGGCGTACGACGAGTACACGCCGGACTGCGCGACCTTGAGCGCTTTCTCGGAGATGTCGGTGCCGAGGATCTCGATACGCCAGTCGGCCAGGCGGACACCGAGCGCGCGGTGCAGGATCATCGCCAGCGTGTAGGGCTCTTCGCCGCTGGAGCAGGCGGCGGACCAGATGCGGAGGCGCTTCTCCTTCGCGCGGGCCTTGAGCAAGTCGGGGAGCGCCTCGCTCTCGAACGCGTTGAGCTGCGGCTCGTTTCTGAAGAAGGAGGTCTCGTTGATCGTGATGCGGTTGAACATCTCCTGGAACTCGTCGGTCTGGAACGGGCCCATGGTCAGGAAGCCGACGTACTGGTCGAAGTCCTCGATCTCGAGTTCCTGGAGCCGCTTGCCCAGCCGCGATTCGAGCACGTACTTCTTGGCGTCGGGGAAGTGGATCCCCGAACGCTTGTAGATGATGTCGCGGAGCGCTATGAACTGTTTGTCCGACATCGTCGCGGACTTGGCGGTCGCTGGCATGCGGGTGGGTCCTTTCGAGAACAAATGGGAAGGGCGGTACCCGCCGATCAGGCGGCGGCGGCGACCGCGTCGGCCTGGTCCACAAAGTCTGCAGCGAACAGCCGCGCGAGGTTGAGCATGATGAGCAGGCGGTCTTCGAGCTTGCCAACACCCTCAATGAAGTCCGAGTCGATGGAGCAGACCATGGGGGGCGCCGCGTCGACGATCGAACGGTTGATGCGGAGCACCTCGTGCACGCGGTCCACGATGAAGCCGATCACGCGGCCGTGCACCTCGACGACCACGATGCGGTTGTGCTCGCAGCGCGACTCGGTCGGCAGTTCGAACCGCTTGCGGAGGTCGATCACAGGGATAATCTTGCCGCGAAGGTTGATGACACCCTCGACCTCGGGCGGGCTTTGGGGCACGCGGGTGAGGTCCATCATGCGGTTGATTTCCTGCACCCGCAGGATGTCGACGGCGAACTCCTCGCGGCCGACCTCGAACGTGACGAGTTGCAGTTGATCGCTCGCGGCCCGCTCGTCCGCGGTCGCCGTGCCCTGCACGGCTGAATCTGATTCCTGGGTCATCGCACGCTCCGTGTACTGAATCCGAACAACGCCGAACTATCGACGCGGGGCCCGGCTCTCTTGACCTCGGGGACCGCAATCCAGCGGCTGGAATGTGGGCTTAAGCCGGTTAGCGCGGCAGGCGCCGGGCGAATCCCCGGATCTGCCGGGCTGCTTCAGGCGGCGTCCCGCGCCGAACCGTGCTCTGTGACGCACGTCAGGACACTCGCCAAGCCTTTCGGATCGAGCCGAGCCCTGCTAAGGCCCGAATCCTCGACCGCTTTGGGCATGCCGAATACAACGCAACTGTCCTCGTGCTGGCTGAGCAGCCGTCCGCCCGAAGCGACGAATCGCCGGCCTCCGATGAGTCCATCCTCGCCCATGCCGGTGAGCACGAGCGCAAGCGTTTCGCCCGCGAGGCCGGCCGCGGAGTCAAACAGCACATCGACGCTGGGTTTGTACAGCGCCTCTGCGGGCGAGTCGCCGAGATCGAGGCGATAGCCGCCGTCGCGGCGGGCGCCGACGCGGCCGTGCAAGCCGCCGCAGATGACGTACGCCGTGCCGGGTTCCAACCGCGGGATGTCCTTTTCCGCGTGGATGACCCGAAGCAGCCCGTGGCGGTCGAGTCGCTCTGCGAGGCATCCGGTGAACAGCTTGGGCATGTGCTGAGCGATGACGATCGGCGGGCAGCCCGCGGCGGGGACCGTGTTCAGCGTGTCCTCGAGCGCGGGCGGGCCGCCGGTGGACGATCCGATGACGATCAGGTTCACGGGTTTGCGCTCGAGTTCGAGCCGACGAACGGTGTCACGCACCGAGTCGGGCGGTCGTCGCACATGAGCCGCGCGGGGCGGCGTCTCGCCGCGGTCTCCCGCCGACGAACGAGAACCGATCGGGGCGCGATCGGGAGCGCCGGTTCCACCCGATACGCCCCGCCGCTTGCCGCCCCCGATCGCGTGGATCTTCGCGAGCAGTTCCTTGGCGAACCGGTCAGAGCCACCGCCCACCTCGGCCGGGTTCTTGCCGATGACGTCGGCCGCGCCCATCCGTAGCGCCTTCAGAGCGGCGTGGCTGCCATCCGACGTCAGCGACGAGCACATCAGGACAGCGGGCAACGGGGCCTGGCAGTCCACCGGCAGCCTGGACAGAGCCTGCAGCCCGTCCATCTCTGGCATCTCGATATCGAGCGTCAGCACCTGCGGCCGCACGCGATTGACTTTGTCGATCGCGTCCTTGCCGTTGCGTCCGATACCCACGAGTTCCAGCGACGGATCGCTCTCGACAATGCGCGTGATCGCCCGACGCATGACGGCCGAGTCGTCCACTACCAGCACCCGTAACCGTTCCGTCTGCACGTACCAACCTCCCAGGCGCCGGGGAAAGACGCCCCGCCTCGGGAGATCTATCGAACAAACAGGGGTGGCACTCCAACCCCGAACGCCGACTGCCGTCTACTCATTTCGGGGACGGGTCCGACCCGGCGTCGTGAGCCTCGGAGCCGGCCTCGAAGCGAAGTTCACCGCTCGATCGCTCAAGGTCATCGGCAACCGGCTCGGCGCGACCGCCGAGGTGCTCGGCCAAGAATCGCTCGACCAAGCCGAAGAATGCCAACCGGTTTGAGGGGCGTGAAAGCATGTGCCCTTCGTCCGGGAACACGACGTACGTCACCGGCAGGCCGCGCTTGACAAGGGCTTCGGCCATCGCGTCGGACTCGGCACGGGGCACGCGTGGATCGCGGTCGCCGTGAGCCAGCAGCAAGGGCGCCGTGATGCGATCGGCGAATGTCAAAGGCGACCGCGATTCCAGGAACGCGCGGCCTTCGGATGTCGAGATATCGCCCACGCGCGAACGCCACAGTTCGACCAGGGGCTGTTGGTAGGGCGGAATCGACTGCAGCAGGGACACCAGGTTGCTCGGCCCCATCAGCGACACGCCCGCGGCGAACAGGCCGGGATCACGGGCGAGCCCCATGAGCGAGGCGTAGCCGCCGAACGAAGCGCCGACGATCGCGACACGCTCGGGGTCGGCGATGCCCGATTCCACGGCCCAGTGGACCGCGTCCACCAGGTCGTCCTGCATGGCGCCGCCCCACTCTCGGTCGCCTGCGTTCACGAAACGCTTTCCGAAACCGGTCGAGCCACGGAAGTTGACGCTCAAGACGGCGTAGCCGCGATTCGCGAAAAGCTGGTGCAGAGGGCTGTAACCCCAGTGGTCGCGTGCCCAGGGCCCGCCGTGCACGAGGAGCACCAAGGGCGCGGATTCGGCGGTGCTGACGCTCGCGCCGCCGGCGAAGCCGAGCCCCTCGCCGATGGTCGCGCCGACGTGCGGCGGGAGCGTGAGGTAACTCACAAGCTCGAGCCCGTCCCGAGCACGGATCACGACCGGGTGCATGGGCGCGAGCGGCGCGTCTTCGAGCTCGGGCTGGTGGGAAAACAATGAGGTCGCTTCGCCGTCGGTTCGGTCGTAGAGCCAGTACCGCGCCGGGCCGTCGTCGTTAGGAGTGACAACGACCCACAGCCGATCGTCTTCGGTCCGGCTAACGACATGGAACCCGCCGTCGGCGAGGCGCTCGAGCGTGAACAGATCCGCTGTGATCGCCGGATCCACCGGGCGCCATCGTTCGCGGAGGCGCGATGTCGAAACGGCCTGCACGGCTCGCGTCGTTGGGTGCAGCAGAACGCGGCTGATGTCGCTCGACGCGTTCGACGCGATGACCCGCGACTCGAACGAGCGAGTATCCACGGCAACCAACGCGGCGGTGTCCCGCCCGCGGCTGTCGACCATGATCAGCTCTTGCCCGTCGGGCACGAACGCGACGGGATGGGTTGTGATCAGGTCTTCCGCGGGCACATCGAAGACGGCGTTCCAGTTGTCCGAGCCCTCGCCCGGCGCGAGCCACTCCGCGCCGCCGCCGGGCGTCAGGCGGATGACGAACCGGGGCGCCCCACGCTCATCGACGACCCAGCCGGCGCCGCCGGGCGGGCAGGCGGCGATGAACTCGAGCGAGCCGTCCTGCACGTCAACCGCGTACAGGTCGTGCAGCCTCGGATCTCGTCGGTTGAGCCCGACGAGGACGCGTGTCGGCACATCACGGATCATGCCGACGACGCGCGCCTGCACGCCGTCGAACGGCGTGAGATCGATCGATCGGCCGGTGCGGACATCAGCGACGTGGAGCCGCCAGTTCTCGTCCCCGTCGGTGTCGAGCGGATAGACGATGTGCCTTCCAGTGTGGGCCCAGAAATGCTCGCGTACTCCGCCGCCTCGGGCCTCGGTCACGGGCGTGGCCTTGGAAAGGTCATCGACCGGCGCCACCCAGAGATTCATGGTTCCGTCGCGCGGCGCCAGCCAGGAAAGAAAGGCGCCGTCGGGGCTGACCCTGACCTGCACCCGCTCGGGATCTCCGAACAGCACCTCACGCGGGATGAGCGGCGTGTGGGCCCACCGTTCCACTTCGAGCTGGTCGACGGACGCGGCATCGCTGACCGCGGGTTCGTTCGCGACTGGAGCAATCGCAACTGGATCGAGCGTTTCGGCGTTCTCTGCGACCGGAGCCTGAGCGAAGACCGAGGCCACCGAGACCGCGGCGACCACCATGCATCGGACGAGTTGGGTGCGCATCGCCCTCGCATCTGATCGGTCGCGCGAAGCCAGCAGGGATCCAAACATATCGGCATGAACTCGGCAGAAGAGACCCAAAGTGGGGCTCGCGGACCCGATGCTGTGATCAAACATCGGTGGACGGAATGCGGGTCTGAACAGCGCTTCGAACCCGTCCCGTGGCAAGTGTAACCAACAACGCCTGTACCCCCCGGCAAGGGGTGCGTTGCACGGACGTCGGGTTTGCTGGTGAGGCAGCGGAACGGCCGCCGTCGAGACCGACGGCGTGGATAGGTCGGTCCAGAGGCCAGAGCGCCTGAGGGAGACCTTCGGCGATTGGCCGAGTGGCCCGCCGATGGCGAGCCGAAATGCCCGGGAGAGGATTCGAACCTCCACCCTGTTTCCAGGACTACCACCTCAAGGTAGCGCGTCTGCCAATTCCGCCACCCGGGCAAGGTCGGTCGAACTCGTCGCGAGGTCGACCCGGTGGGCGGGCAGTATAGCCCCCTACTCCGCGCCCTCGCCGCCGGCCGCTCGTTGAGTTGTCCGAACCCGACGTGAACCCGAGAAGAGGCGGGAATTCGCCCGGAGTGCCGCCGCAGACCGGCTCGGGCTTCTCTGCGGGGCGGCGGGCTGGCTATCGTCCACCGGAGGCCGGTCGCAGGCCTCTATCTGATCAGGTGTGATCAAAGATGGCCGTAGGAGTTCGACGATGCCCGACACCGCCGCTTCGATGCGATCGTTGCTTGAATCTGTCCGAGGACGCGCCGAGGAAGCCGACGTCTTCGGGGAAGTCCGTGTCACCGAGGGCCGGCTGACCGCGACCGCCCGGGACGCCGCGTCGCCCGCCGAGTACCGCCTCGACGCCCTCGATGACGGGCTTTGGGTGTCGCTTGTCACGGCCGACCGCTGGCTCAGCGGCTCGATCGAGGCCGACCTGATGAACTCGAGCGACTCGCTCAGTGAACTGCTCGAAGAAGAGCTCGCCGACCTCGGGTTCGACGGCGACGGGCCGGCGTACGAGCACTACCGCTCCGACGACATGCTGTTCACGTTCCGCTCGCGCGTGCCGGTGGACGCGAACGACCCAACCTCGCCGAAGTCGATCGACAACGCCTGCTTCTTTCTGCTGGGCTACGAGATCACGTTCCGGTCGCTGGGCGACATGACCGCCGAAGACGAGGACTGATCGACCATGCGGATCCTCATGCTCGGCTGGGAGTTCCCCCCGTTCATCGCCGGCGGCCTGGGCACGGCGTGCTACGGACTGACCAAGGCGATGTCGCGCCTGGACCAGGACGTGTTGTTCGTGCTGCCCAAGCGGGTGGATACGTCGATGTCTTCGCACGTTCGGCTGCTCAGCCCGGCGACGCTTTCCGAGCCGCACCCGGCCGGGCAATGGGTCGAGCGGGTCGAGCAGGTGACGCGGGCCGCCAAGGCTGAATCGATCGATGCCGCCGCGGAGGCATCGGGCGAGGCGCCCGATCGGGATCCCAACGCCCCGATCGGCGGGTACGACCTGACGGGCGCTCGGCCCGGAGACATACCGGCTCATCAGGGCGCGTATCCGGCGTTTCTGCCCTCGGGCGAGGCGCAGGCCGAGTTGGTGCACCGATTGGAAGAAGTCCTCAAGGAGGCGACCGATCGCGGTGTGGACGACGTGCAGCTGCGGCTGATCCGCGCGATGGCCCACTCGGGCGTCACGGCGGATGAGTTGAGCGCCGACTACTCAGCGGACATGATGACCGAGGCGAACAAGTACGCCGCGCTGGCGCTGACGCTGGCCTCGCGTGAACGGTTCGACATCATCCATGCGCACGACTGGATGACGTACCCAGCGGCGCTCGCGCTCAAGCACGCGACGGGCAAGCCTTTGGTGTGCCACATCCACTCGACCGAGTTCGACCGCTCGGGCGAGGGCGTGAACCAGCCGCTGTACGACATCGAGCGGGCCGGGATGCACGGCGCCGACCGGGTCGTCGCGGTCTCGATGCTGACCAAATCGATCGTGACCAGCCGCTACGGCGTGCCGGCGGAGAAGATCGACGTGGTGTACAACGGCGTCGAGCAGGAATCCGCCCAGCCGGACGGGCAGGATCGGATCGAGGCGGGCGACCGGATCGTGCTCTTCCTGGGGCGCATCACGATGCAGAAGGGTCCGGAGTACTTTGTCGCGGCGGCCAAGCGCGTCTTGGAAAAAGAGCCCCGGACGAAGTTCATTGTCGCCGGGTCGGGCGACATGGCGCTGCGGATGATTGAGTTGGCCGCGCAGTACGGCATCGGGCACAGGTGCTGTTCACGGGGTTCCTTCGCGGGAACGACGTGGAGCGGATCTTCCGGATGGCGGACTGCTACGTGATGCCGTCGGTGAGCGAACCGTTCGGGATCGCGGCGCTCGAGGCGATGCACAACGGCGTGCCGGTGATCATCAGCCGGACGAGCGGCGTGGCCGAGGTGCTGACGCACGCGCTCAAGGTCGACTTCTGGGACATCGACGACATGGCGAGCAAAATTGTCGCGGTCATCCGGCACGCGCCGCTTCGGACGACGCTGAAAGAGCACGCTCCGATGGAGTTGCGCCGGTTGACCTGGGACGGCGCCGCCGAACGCTGCGTGCAGGTATACGCCGATCTGCTTTCGTAGCAACAGCCGAGAGCAACGGGCCACGCGCGGGCCCGCGTTCACCAAGCCCGCGGCCGCTCAGCCGACGTCGCGCTTTTGGAACAGCACGATGGCGATGGACAGCATCGCGCCGATCTGCATGAACGCGTAGACCGTGACCATGCCCGCGTGGCTCATGGGGATGTAGCGGTTCTGGCTGACCGCATCGAGGAGCCAGAAGAACTGCATGTTCGGCGTGAGCCCCCACAGCGCCAGGGGAACCGGGTGCGCCTTCGTGGGCTTTGTGAAGATGTAGTCATCGATGCGCGGCGGGCGCTCGACCGAGATCGGCGTCGTGCCGGTGATCTCGATGAAGAACTCCTGGCCGTCGTCGGAATCGAGGGAGGCCACCACGACTCGGCCCGGCTCATCGGTTGCGTTGAGCGGGATGGTGTCTTCGGCTTCGCCCTCGAAGGCCGGGAACGGCGGGACGAGCAGGCCCGTGCCGCTGGGGTACGGCCCGAAATAGATGCTCGTGCCGGGCTGGAGCGTGACTTCAGTAGGAGGCCGCACGAGCGTGATGCGGTACTGATCGCCCGGCTCGCTGAACGACCAGATGCCCTCCACCCGGGGCTGTGACGTTGCGACGGTGCCGATCCAGCTGTTTTCGTACGCATGGCGGCCGAAGAAATGGTTGTTCAGCAGGCCGAAGACGAAGACGGCGGCACAGATGAAGATGGTCATGACCTGCCCGAGTCGTGTGGACACTGCGGTTGCGACGGCGGTCAGTACAAGGATTGCCAGCGTGAGGCAATAACATGCGATGAGCACCTCGATGCGGACATCGGTGAGCGGGTGCTGCACTTGCCAATCGGCGTTGGTGAAGGCGACGCCCACGAACGCGGCGAGGATCGAGGGCAGGAGCGTGAGGGTGGCGGTCTGCGCGAAGTGCCAGCCGTAGTAGAAGTTGCACCAGCCGCCCACGATCAGCGAGAGCCCTACGGCGATCCCGGAGAAGACGATGACGGGCTGATCGAGCGTGTCGGAGGCGTTGCTGAGCACGCCGTGACGCACGGCGAGCATCAGCATGGCGAGCATGATGACCACCGCGATCACGATGGCGACGCTGACCCCGAGGTACTTGCCGAGGATCACGGCGGTCCGGCTGATCGGCTTGCTGACCACGGTGAGAACGGTCTTGTTCTCGATTTCGCGGCTGAGCACGGCCGTGGCGACGAAGGCGGCTAGCAGCATTCCGCACACGAAGACCGTGCCGAGTCCCACGTCGAGCAGAAGCTTGTCGTCGCCGGTCATGCCCGCGGCGTCGGTGTACTCCATCGAGAAGTTCGTGCCCCACGCCGTGAAGACCATCAGCAGCCCGGCGAGCAGCAAGATGACGAAGTAGACCGGCTGGCGGATCGACTCGACGAACGTGTTGCGGGCGATCGTGAGCAGTTGAACCGGCATGCGTCTCCCCGTTGCGGCGTCCCTACGCCGATGGGTCTATTGAATGGGGCCCGAGGCGAGCGGGCGACCCGGCTCCGATCGCGAACGCCGGGCGGGCTGTACCCGCGAAGAACTCGGGCGTTTGCGTGGGGCTTCACGATAGCCCGGCGGGCTTACGGGTGTTCGGTTCGATCGTTCGGCGTCACCGATCCGCAGCGGAGGAATAATTCGTCTCAGTTTTTGCTTGAGCGCGAACGCGGGCGCCGCGCCGACGTAGGCAGCGCGGCACGGGCTTGATCCGGACTGGTATCGCTGCGCCGGGAACGCGATCTGATTCGCCGGCGGGAGGCCCAAAGCGGACCGATCTGGGTGGTGCTCGGGACCTTTCAGAAAGGCGAGCGACTCGACAAGAGGGCAGAAGGTGGACAGAATCGCCGACTGGCCTCTTCTCCGGTCCGTTTTCGGGGGCCGGTTCCGGATGCTCGTCGGTGGAAGTTGGACTCTGGCCGGCTTGCAGAAGGATCCGCCGGCGGGTCTTGAACGAACGAGTCGCCAATCCGACGGCTCGGAAGGATTGCCCCGGTGTTCGCTCTTGGACCGATCGGATCGGCGCTGCTGGCATGCCGACTTGGTCTTGCACGGGGTTGGGTACGGGATCGGGGCCTTTGACGGGATGATCAACGGAGCACCATGAAAGCCGACTACCTTGCCTACAAGCGTGCCGCGAATGTGAGCCTGATCGGGCTGCTGATCCAGGGCGTGCTCGCGTTGCTGCTGTTCGTCTACGCGTATTACGCCTCGGATCACGCCGCGATGACGGCGGCGCTGTTCGTCGGGCTCGGGCTGCCGGTGTGGCTGAGCCTCATGATCCTGTTCGATCAGCAGCGGCGGGAGCGCATCGAGGCGATCGAAGCCGAGGCGATGGCGGCTTCGGGCGTGGGCGTCTCTTCGGCGTTTGACGAGGCGGGCGAAGACGCCCGGCCGGCGGCGCAGCGCCTGCGGAATCTCACCAAGTTCGTCCTCCCCTCAATCGCCCTCACGCTGGCCGCGGCCCACGCGGGTATCGGAATCTGGCGCCTCGGGGGCGCGGCCGACCTGCTCGAGCAGAGTGACCGGCTCGAGCCCCAGCACCGCGGCTGGGTGATCTCGATCGGCCTTGGATTGGCGTTCGTCGGATTCGTCTTTGCCCGCTTTGTTTCGGGCATGGCGCGGCAGGACGTGTGGTCGAACCTGCGGGCGGGCGCGGCCTATTCGGTCGGTGCCGCGCTGCTCGGCTTGCTACTCGTCGTCGCCCATTTCACCGATATCGCCGGCCCTTCGGTGCTCGTGCACTGGCTGCCGGCCGTGATGCCTTGGTTCTCGATCGTCATCGCGGCCGAGATCGTGCTGGTCTTCCTGTTTGACCTGTACCGCCCGCGAAAAAAAGGCGAAGTCCCGGCGTTGACGTTCGAGTCGCGGCTGCTCGGGCTGGTCGCCGCGTCGGATCGCGTAGTCGAGTCGATCGGCGAAGCACTCAACTACCAGTTCGGCGTCGACATCTCGTCCACGTGGTTCTACACGCTGGTGCGGCGCATCACGCCCATCCTGATCGTGGTGGTGATCCTGGTCGTGTGGGGGCTCTCGTGCTTCACGGTGCTGTACCCGCACCAGCGCGGGCTGTTGGTCCGCAACGGGACGCTGGTCCGCGAACTCGGCCCGGGCCTGCATGTGACCTTGCCCTGGCCGTTCGACCGCGTGGATATCCCCGAGCACCGTGTGCCGGATCCGAACGACGCGGACCGAATGATCGTGACCGAGACGGCCACGGGCGTGCGTTCGCTGGATCTGGCGGGTCCGCAGATTTCCGACAACATCCTCGCGGTGCTCTGGTCCGAGCAGCACGCGCCGGAGGAGTACTACTTTATCTGTCAGCCGACGCGTGTCGGCACGAGCGGCGCGGCCGAGCGCAGCTCCGGCGCCGAGAGCCGAGGCGAGTTGGCGTTGGTCGCCGCACAGATCACGATGCACTACACGGTGTCGGACGTCGAGGTGTTCGATCGGCTGGCGCCGCCGGAGTTCCGCGACGACCTGCTCCGCTCGGTCGCGCAGCGGGCGATCACGAAGTATCTCGGTTCGCGGGCCTTGGACGACATCATCTCGGACGACCGGGCCGCGATCAGCGAAGAGCTCCAGACGAGGGTGATCGAGGCGTTGGATGCACTCAACCCCGACTCGGACGGCCTGCCCCAGGGCGCGGGTGTGGAGGTCCGGTTTGTCGGCATCGAGACGGCTCACCCGCCGCAGCAGGTGGCGCCCGTGTTCGAGCGCGTAGTGCAGGCAGAGCAAGCTAGGCTGGCATTGATCGCGGCCGCGGACGCGGACCGCATCGCGACGTTGAGCGAGGTGGTCGGCTCGGTGGAGCTGGCCGAGCGGATCGCCGTGGAGTTGGAAGCGCTGTACTCGTTGCGAGACAGCGGCGGCTCGGATACCGAGGTCGCCGAGCAGGCGCTCGAGGTCGAGGCCCTGCTCAGCGAAGCGGGCGGCGACGCCGATGCGATTATCCAGGCGGCCCGGGCCGACCGGTGGAACCGGCACATGGGCGAACGCGGGCGAGCGGCTCGGCATGTCGGTCGCGTCGCTGCGTATCGCGCCGCGCCGACGCTCTACCGGACCCAGGAGTATCTGGACATGCTGGCCGAACTCATGAACGACGCGCGAGTGTATCTGGTGCCCGACAGCATCCCCAGTGTGCGGCTTGACTTTGATCTGAAGGACAACGACACGCAGGCCGAGATCTTTGCGCCTGATTCTGACGAGGATTTCTGATCCCACGGCTTCATTGCCGAGCCTGAACCTGCATCACCTGCCCGAATCCCTCTCGAGGACCGATCCGTGAAGAGACTCATCACACTAGTACTCAGCCTTCTGTTCTTGGTTGCGCTGCTCTCGTTCACTGTGACGTACACCGTCCGGTTCACCGAGTCGGCCGTGCTGACCACGTTCGGACGCGCCGACGACGGCTCGATCACGACCGAGCCCGGGCTGAAGTTCAAGTGGCCTTACCCGATCCAGAGCGTGACGAAGTACGACACGCGGGTTCGGTTCCACGAGGCGCTGCTCGAGACTCAACAGACCGCCGATGATCGCCAGATCGTGGTGCGGGCGTTCTGCCTGTGGCGGGTCAGCGACCCGGCCGCGTTCTTCCGCAACTTTTCCGACGCGGGCGACCGGGCCGAAGAGCAGTACCGCAAGGCCGAAAGCATCATCGGCGCCAATCTCCGGTCCGCACTGGCCGAAACCTCCGCGTACCGGCTCGATGAACTGTTCACCAGCGATGCGTCCGAGTCCAAGCTCCCCGAGCTCGAGAACCGCATCCTGCAGGCGTTGACCCGGGCGGAGACCGATATCGGCGCGCTTTCGGAGGCCGGGCTCGAAGTCGTCGAGCTGGGGATCAACAGCATCCGGCTGCCGGAAGCAACGACCCGCAACGTGTTCGACCGCATGAGCGCGGACCGCGACCGCCTCGCCCAGACGCTCCGCTCGGAAGGCGAGGCCCGCGCTTCGGCGATCCGTGATACCGCGACGCAGAACGCCAACGCGATCCGCGACTTCGCCGAGGCCCGCGCCGACGAGATCCGTGCGTTGGGTGATATCGAATCGGTACCGTTCCTTCAGCAGATGGCCGAAGAAGAGGGCCTCGCGGTGCTGCAGCGGGAGCTCGAGTTCCTGCGGAACAACACGAGCAAGAAGTCAACGCTGGTGCTGCCTTTCAGCACGTCGGGTCTTGAGTTGTTCGACCCCGCGACGATTCAGTCGTGGGACGCGACGTCTCAGGTGCTGCCGGGGATGGCCGGGCAGCTCTCGGCGCCCGCGCAGTCGTCCGACGCCGGCGCGGCGGAGTCCGAACCCACGGCGGCAGGTCCGACCCAGACGCCGAGCGAGAGCACGGCCCAGAACTCGGTCCCGAACTCGACCCACACGGCGGCCGATACCGACCGGGACGGGGAGTAAGCCCCATGGCCGACCCCAACACACCCATCAGCCCGATCAGCGATCGGGAGCGTCCGCGCGACGCCTCGGTGCAGCTCAACCAGAGCGGCCCGGACGCATCGTCTGCGGTGCTGATGGACCCGGCAAACCAGTCACTGGCCGACGCGCTGAAGATCACGTTTCGGATTCTTCAACTCGGCATGTTCGTGCTGATCGTGCTCTTCTTGCTCTCGGGGTTCCAGTCGATCCGCGAGGGTCAGTCGGGCATCCGTCTGCTGTTCGGCAAGGCGGACTCCGAGGTGCTCGAGCCCGGGTTCCGCTTCAGCTTCCCGTTCCCGCTGGGCGAACTGGTCAAGGTGCAAACCGGCGCAGTGCGCCTGGTCGAGAACCGCGCGTTCTGGACGGATAGCGACGGCACGACGCCCTCGAACCGCGATCGGCTGCCGCCGGCGCGTGACGGTTCGGTGCTCACCGCTGACGGCGCGGTCGCGCACACGCAATGGAGCATCCAATACCGCCGATCCGATCCACGGCTGTTCGCCGAGAACGTGAACCGGGGCCAAGAAGACGACATCGTGCGCGCGGCCGTGCAGCGCGGCGTGGTGCAGTCGGTCGCGACGACCACGATCGATGACCTGCTCAAGCAGGGGGCCTCGTCGGGGGAGCCGCTCGCGGTGCGTGCCCGTCTGATCGCTCAGGCCACCCTCGATGCGGCGGAATCGGGCATCGTGATCGAGAACCTCTCGCTCGAACAGAAGTCGCCGCCCGGCCGGTTGATACCGGCGTTTGACGGCGTGCAGGCCGCGGCCAGCGAAGCGACCACCGCCGAACTGCGTGCGGATACCGAGCGACAGGAAATCCTGAATCAGATCGCGGGCCCCTCAGCCGAGGCGCTGATTGGCCTGATCCGTCAGTACGAAGCGGCTTTGGAAACCGGCGACACCGCCCGCGGTGAGGAAGTGCTCGCCGTCATCCACACCGTGCTGGAAGGGCGTGAAGCGTCGCTGGACGGCGAGACGATCGCGGCGAGTGTCTCCGGCGAGGTGGCGCGGATCATCGCGTCGGCACGGCGGGAGCGTTCGCAAGCGGTCGCGCGGGCCCGCGCCGAACTGGCGCTGTTCGAAGCGCAGTTGCAGAAGTACAACGCCAATCCGACACTGGCCGTGAAGCAGTCCGCGTACGACGCGTTGGCGGCGTATCTCGGCGGGCCGACGGTGCAGTTGATGTTCGTGCCCGAGGACGCGGAGGAGTTGGTCTTGCGTTTGAACGCGGACCCCGATCTACGCAAAGAGTTGATCCGCCAGCGGCAGTTGATTCAGGCAATCGAGGCCGAGAACCGGCGCGAGGATATGCGTCGCGGCAATGAGTTCACCATCGAACGCGGCACGCCGACACCCGGCATGTAGAAAGCCCCCGGGCCGGAGAGCACCACGCATGGCCGATGCCATTTCGTCAACTTCGCGTTCCGACGCGCCGCCTCCGGGCGGGGTCGTGGTCGCGTGCCAGAATCTTTCGAAGGTGTTCAAGGATTTCTGGATGCGGGACCGCGCGCGGGCCGTGGACGGCCTGTCGTTCGAAATCCGCCAGCACGAGATCTTCGGGCTGCTCGGCCCGAACGGCTCGGGCAAGTCGACGACGATCAAGATGATCCTGGGTCTGCTGAGGCCGACCAAGGGTCGGCTGGTTGTATTCGGCAAATCCCCCACCGATGTGGCGACCAAGAAACGCATCGGGTACCTGCCCGAAGAGAGCTACCTCTACCAGTTCCTGAACGCGCGCGAGACGCTTGATTACTACGGCAAGCTCTTTCAACTCGACCGCCGAACAAGGCAGCGCCGCATCGACGAACTGCTCGATATGGTCGGGCTGACCGCGGCGCAGTTCCGGCCGGTGCGGGAGTACTCCAAGGGCATGCAGCGGCGGATCGGCCTGGCGCAAGCGCTGATCAACGACCCCGACTTGCTCATTCTCGATGAGCCGACGACGGGGCTCGATCCGATCGGTACACGGCAGGTCAAAGACCTGATCATCGAGCTGGGCCGCCGGGGCAAGACGGTGCTGCTTTCGAGCCACCTGCTCGCCGATGTCGAGGACTGCGTGGACCGCATGGTCATCCTGTACGGCGGGCGCACGCGGGCCGAGGGCGCCCGGGACGAACTGCTGATGGACAGCAACCATCTGACGCTGCAGACCGACCAACTCGACGACGAGACCATCGCCGAGATCGACGCCGTGATTCGCCGGCGTACCGGAGGCGCCGTGCAGAAGGTTGCCAAGCCCCGGCAGACCCTTGAGTCGCTCTTCCTCGACATCGTGGAGTCGGCCCGCGCCGAGCGCATCACAACCAGCGGCGCCACGAGCGGAGGCGCGACCGCGGCCTTCCTTCGTTCCGATGACGAGACCGGCGAAGGCGATGCCTTGATCGACCGTCTGGTCCGCGGCAAGGACGACCCCGGTGACGACGGTGAAATGCCGCGAGAGACCACGCCTGAAACCTGCCCTGCCGCCGGCGCCGAGGCTGATGAAGACAATGCGGTGCTCGACGCCTTGATCGATCCGGTGGCGCCCGCTGACCCGGAGCCGACGCCCGATGATCAGCTGCTTCGGATGGTCGAGCGCATGGAGACCGACGCCGCGGGTGAGCCCAGGCCCGATGCCGAACCTGGTCTGAGCCCGAGCCCCGAAACGTCGAAGCCGAAGAGCCAGGCGCCCACTCCGCCGGCGGCGTCTGGCGACGAGGTGGACACCGATCTGATTTCGTCCTTGCTCAAAGAACCGGACGATGAGGACCCGCGCCCGTGAAGCTCAAGGAGATCCTTCTCCGGCTCGATCGCCTCCAGCACGCGCTCGCGTTCAAGATCACCGCGACCGCGGTGGTCTTCGCGCTCGCGGTGGCCGGTATCAGCACGTATTTCTTTGCGGTCACCGGGCCCGCGGCAGCCGCTGCCGAGGCGGCGGAACTCGCAGCTTCGGGGATCGACGCCGAAGAAGCGCCGGCCGTTGTGGAAGGTCCAGTTTCGGATATCCAGAGGCAGTTCGAGAGATCGATCGAAACGGTCGTCGCAGGACGTTCCAGCATCGCGGACGTTGCCTACGGCATCACGCTGGCCGCGGCGGTCGCGGTCGTCGTGATATGGCTTGGGCTGGGTCTGACATATCTGGGTTTGCTGCTGCTGGCAGCGGGCGTCGCGGCGCCGTTGTCGTTGTTTCCGCAGACGGAGGTGTACGCGCGCGTGCTCATCGGCGTCGTGGCGCTCACGGCCAGTTTTACGGCCCTCATGCAGGGGCTCCGCATCTTGCTGAGCCTGCCGAACCCGGTCTTTGCCGTCGCGAGAAACGTGCTGGCCGAGGCGGTGCGGATGAAGATCTCACTGGTCTTCATCGTGTTGTTGCTGTTCGGGCTCGCGGCGTTGCCGGCCGTGCTCGACCCCGAGACGCCCTTGCGTTATCGGGTGCAGTCGTTCCTCCAGTACGGCGCCGGCGGGTCGTTCTGGATGATCGCGATGCTGACGCTGTTCTTCTCCGTCGCCTCGGTGACGGGCGAGCAGCGCGAGAAGATCATCTGGCAGACCGTGACCAAACCCGTTGCGGCGTGGCAGTACATCCTGGGCAAGTGGCTCGGCGTGAGCCTGCTTAGTGCAGTGCTGCTGCTCGTGAGCGCTTCGGGCACGTTTTTGTTCGTCGAGTACCTGCGCGGCCAACCGGCGCTCGGGGAGCGCGTCGCATACGAATCGCCCAACGACGGCCTGCCCACCGCCGACCGGCTGATCCTTGAAACCCAGGTGCTCTCCGCTCGGCGTGAGTTCGAGCCCAACCCGCCGTTCGAGCGCGACGACGTGGACTTCATCCGGTTTGCGCAAGCGCGCATTGACCGGCAGATCGAAGCGGACCCGAACTTTCAGCCGACACCGGCCGAGCGTGAGACACTGATCGATGAGCTGTTCCGTTCGGAACAGCTCCTGCAGCGTTCGGTGGGTCCGGGCGAATTGCGTGGGTTTGTGTTTGAAGGTTTGGACGCCGCGCTTCGTACGGACCGGCTCGTACTGTTCCGGTACCAAGTGGACTCGGGCACCAACAACCCCGACACAACGTACAACCTGAACTTCCGTTTCAACGATGCGGCGTATCCACAGCAGCGCGTCGGGCTTGGCCATCCGCACACGCTCGAACTGCTCCCCGCGTTGATCGACGAGGAGGGCGTGCTGCGCGTGAGCGCGCTCAACGGCTCGCTGTTCGTCGGGCCCGATGGGTTGCTCCGGACGCGGCCGAACCCGAGCTCCGTGACCTTCCCCGAGGGCACGCTGATCGTTTCGGTGGCCGAGAGCAGCTATCAGGCGAACTTCCTGCGTGCCGTGGCGGTGCTCTGGCTCAAGCTGGCCTTCCTCGCAATCCTGGCGATCTGGGCGTCCACGTTCCTGTCGTTCCCGGTCGCGTGCCTGGTGGCCGTGGGCGTGTTTCTGACAGCCGAATCGGCGTCATTCTTGACCACAGCGGTCGATCGCTTCGGCACAACGGACCAACTCGGCAACCCCGAGCCGTGGCGGATTCCGATCTTCTACATCGGCTCGGCCGTCGCGTGGGTGTTCCGGATCTACGCCGAGTTGAAGCCTGTGACGAGGCTGGTCGACGGCGAGCTGTTGACGTTCGGGCACGTGCTCCGCGGCGTCGCGGTGCTTTCATCGTGGATCGTCGTGCTGTACGGGGCGGCGGTGCTCACGTTCCGCCGGCGCGAGCTCGCGGTGTATTCGGGGAACTAGCGGGTCGGCAAACGCGGCGGCGGCCATCGAACCGGGCCGGTCCGAAGGGAGTAAGCAGATCATGCACCGCGATACACGGACCCAACTCATCGCGTTGGTCGCCCTCGGCGGGTTCCTTGTGGGCTCGGTCGCGATGACCTCCCGCGTGTCGGACTCGGTCGGGCAAAACCGACTCGCGTTCACGCAACGGGCCGCCGATTCGGATCCGCCGCAGGTCGGGCTTGGCATCGCGATGGGCGCGTTCCGCGGGCTGTTCGTCAACCTGCTCTGGATCCGGGCCAACCACCTCAAGGAAGAGGGCCGGTACTACGAGGCGATGGAGCTTTCGAACGCAATCACCAAGCTGCAGCCGCGGTTCCCGCGCGTGTGGGCGTTCCACGCGTGGAACATGGCGTACAACATCTCGGTGACCACGCAGACGCTCGAAGAGCGTTGGCAATGGGTCGAATCCGGCATCCGGCTGCTGCGCGAAGAAGGCGTGGTCTACAACCCCAACGACATCATGGTCCACCGCGAGCTCGCGTGGATCTTTCTGCACAAGGTCGGCGGCTGGACGGACGACGCGAACCGGTACTACAAGCAGCAGCTCGCGCTCGAATGGGCGACGGTCCTCGGCGAGCCGCCCAAGCCGAGCCCCGACATGCGGACACCCGAGCAGGCGATCGAAGCCTTCGTCGAGTGGTTCCGCCCGATCGCCGAGGCGCCCAGATCGCTGGAGGCGGTGTACGAGGCCGAGCCGACCGCGAGCACGCTTGTCGATCGACTGCGCAACGAAGTCGGCGAGACCGAACTCGGGTACGACCTGCTCCGGCGATACACGGTCGCGTCGCTGCTCGGCAGCGCCGACGACAACGAGGAGCGGGTGCGTTCTCGGTTCAGCGAAGCGGCCTTGGCGTTCCAGCGGATCTACAACGACGAATCCATGTCGGACGCGTTCGAGGCGCTGATCCCCTACGTGCGTCGCAAGATGCTCGTCGAGGAATACAACATGCAGCCGGGTCGCATGCTGCACTTCTTCCGTAAGTACGGCCCGCTCGACTACCGCCACCCGGCGGCGCACGCTGTCTACTGGGCGGGCGTCGGCGTGGAGAACGCGCTGGCGCGCATCGACGAGCGCAACCAAAAAGACATCGACATCGTCAACACCGACCGCATCGTGATTCAGTCCATCCAAGAGCTGTACCGCTCGGGCCAGGTGTACCTCAACTACCTCGCCGCGGTGCAGGAAGACCCGAACGCGCTGCTCGCGATGCCCAACCCGCTGTTTGCCGATTCGTACGGCCGCACGGTCGAGGAGATCATCGAGCGCAGCCGCTTCGACCGCATCGCCGGCACCAAGGCCGACGGCCGCGGGCGGATCTGGTCGTTCTACGTCATGGGCTACGAGAACTTCCTCAAGGACGTGACGCGGCTGTTCTACCGCCGGGGGCAGCTCGACCTGGCGAACAAGTACTACACCATCCTCCGCACGTACCCGGCGATGAACCTCAACGATCCCGAGCGGCGGTTCCAGCTCTCCAAGCCGATCGAGGAGTTTGTTGCCGATCAGTTCGAAGACTTCCGCGCGTACTCGCCGCACGTAGCCTCGAGCGACATCCTCGCGGCGTTGCAGGGGGCGTACCTCGCGTTGGCCGCGGGTGACGAGGAGATGTTCAGCAGCCAGTTCCGGTACGCGGCGAACTTCCACCGCTACTACATGGAGAAGCAGCGGCGCACAGTGGTGGTCGATCAGCAGGTCGGGCCCAAGGCCGTGATGAACCCGGACTTCCGGATCCACTCGGGCACGGTTTTCGCGCAGTTCATCGCTTCGCTGGATCTCGAGTCCGCGTCGGTGCTCTACTTCCGCGCCGACGATGTGCTCAAGCGGTACGCCTATCAGGCGTTGCTCGACGCGTTCGGCGAACGGGCCGAGGAAGTGCAACTCACCACGGCCGACGGGCGTGTGCTCGGGTTCAACGCCCTCTTCCCCGAGCCCCCGGGCATGGAAGCGTGGCGCCGGGACCTCCGTGCACGGCTCGAGCGTCAACAGCAACTCGAGCTGAACATCCAGCAGCAATAAGCAAGTCCATCAAGCAACCAGATCAGCCCAAAATGCGGTCGCGGGCCGAACGATAGCGATCGAGCGTTCCCTCAACGACCGCATCGGGCAGATCGGGCCCGGGCGGAGCTTTATCCCACGCGCCGGCCTCGACAAGCGTTTCCAAGTACTCACGCACGAACTGCTTGTCGAAGCTCGCCTGTGTGCGGCCCGGTTCGTAGCCGTCGGCCGGCCAGAATCGGCTGCTGTCGGGCGTGAGCGCTTCGTCCACGAGTTCCGGCACGCCGGTCGGGTCGTTCAGGTCCAGACCGAACTCAAACTTGGTGTCGGCGAGCAGCAGCCCGCGGGCCTCGGCGTGCTCGGCTGCGGCGGTGTAGATCGACAGGGACAGCGACCGCAGCCGCTCCATTAAAGGCCCGCCGGCTACGCGCACCGCTTCATCGAATCCGATGTTCTCGTCGTGGGCCCCGTCCTCGGCCTTGGTCGCGGGCGTGAAGATCGGCTCGGGCAGCCGCTCGCATCGGCGGAGGCCCGCCGGCAGTTTGACGCCACAGACCGAGCCGGTGCGCTGATAATCGAGCCAGCCGCTGCCTTCGAGGTAGCCGCGGACCACGCACTCCACCGGAATCACCCGGCGCTTTCGGCCGATCATGACACGCCCGCGCAGGTCCTCCCGCGAGACCGAAGCGCCGACAAACGCCTCAGCCGGTACGTCGTCGACGTCGTCAGAGAGCAGGTGCGTTCGGCAGAGGCCGCGGCCCTCGATCCAGCGGAGCCACCAAGCGGCGATGTGAGTCAACAAGACGCCCTTGCCCGGCACAGGCGTAGGCAGGACCACGTCATAGGCCGAGATGCGGTCGCTGGCGATGATGAGCAGGCGGTCGCCGGGCAGGTCGTACAGATCGCGGACCTTGCCCCGTTTGGCCCCCGGCAGGCGGAGATCGGTTGTCATGACGGCCTGTGACACAGCGGGATGCTATCGTGCGATGAGAGAGCCGGCTGTCGCCGATGAGAGCGAGCCGGGACTGCCGGGGCACGAGCGTTTCACTACACTCTCCCTCCGGCGGCTGCGACGCCCAGTGCCGGTTTTTTGACCGCTTCGTGCCAGGAGACAGACCGCCCCATGCTCCGATTCGTGGTGTTTGATCGGGAAGGCCCCGCGACGACTTGGCCGATCCGGCACGCGCACCTGTTCGGGGCCGACGATGTGCCCGTGCCCGGGGCTGTCCGGTTCGAAGACTCCTGCATCGCCTGCGAGCGGACGACCAACGAGGCGGCGGGCCTGAGCCTGCAGTACGCCCCGGCCGAGTACGCGATCGGCGACGCCGCCGAAGCGATCGGTGATGTCCGCCCGGGCCTTATCACGCTGCGCACGTGCCTGCTGCCCGACCGCGACGCGCCCTACTTGCTCAGCCTGGAGTTGGCCCGCCACCGCATCATGCTGTTCTTGAACAAGCTGGAGACGTGGCAGCTCTTCGACATGCCGGCCGACGACCCGGTGATGGCGCTCTTCGAAACCGCCCGCGGCATGTTCACCCGTGCACTCGTGGCGCAGCGCGAGACCGACGGCCACCCGTCGATGGGGGGGTTTTCGTGGCATGCCGACCAGCTCGCCCGGGCCTCGCTCGCGCTGGGCATCGAAGCGGGCGAACAGCTCGCCCGCCGCAACGCCGACGACACCCTCGCGGCCCGAGCCTCGGGCAAGGCCTACGCCCACGCCGCCGAGCAGTACACCCACGCCGCCAACGAGCCCCCACCGCCCGACGTGCCGATCATCCTGCCGTCGTCGATCGGCGTTGTGATGCCGGGCCGTCCCATGCTGGGCGCCACGGTCAATCCCAAGACCTTTACGGACGCCGCCCGCGAGGGCGTCTCGTCGATCGCCGACTTCGTCTGTCTGCCGATGCGCTGGCGCGACATGGAGCCCAAAGAAGGCGCGTACGCCTTCCAGCCGACCGATCGCTGGATCGAGTGGGCGGTGCGCAAAGCCAAGATGCCGGTCGTCGCCGGGCCGATCATCGACTTCCGAAGATCGTGCATCCCCGAGTGGCTCTACATCTGGGAAAACGACTACGAGACGCTGCGCGACCTGGTCTACGAGCACGTCCGGCACATCGTGACGCGGTACCGGCGCACCGTTCGCCGATGGACCGTCGCCAGCGGCCTGCACGTCAACACCAACTTCACGTTCACGTTCGATCAAATGATGGACCTGACGCGCGTCTGCGTGCTCATGGTCCGTAAGCTCCACCCGCACGCGAAGATCCAACTCGAGATCACGCAGCCCTGGGGCGAGTACTACGGCCAGAACCGCCGGTCACTCCCGCCGCTGCTCTACGCCGAGATGGTCGCCCAGGCCGGCGTGGGCGTGGACGCGTATGCGCTCCGTCTGCAACTGGGCCAGCCGGCGCCGGGGCAATCCGCGCGGGACTTGATGGCGATCTCCGCGTTGCTCGATCGGTACGCGGGCGTGCTGGAGAAACCGATCTCGGTCACCGCGGTTGGCGCCCCCTCGTCCGTCATTCCCGCCGAGACCGACGACCTGGAGCCCGGGTACTGGCGTGAGCCCTGGTCTGAAGCCCAGCAGGCCGCGTGGATCGAGTCGGCCGTTGCCATCTGCGCTGCCAAACCGTACGTCCACTCCGTCTGCTGGCACGACCTGATGGACGGCGCCACAGCCGACGACACGCCGGAGATGCCCCACGGAGGCCTTCTGCGGACCGACGGCTCGCTCAAACCGGGCGCCGAGGCCTTCCGAGCCGTGCGAGCCCGCTCGCGGAAATGAACGCAGGCTCACCAAACCGCGGCCCACGCGAACTCAGACGCGCGAACTCAGACTGAGGTACGCTGAGAACGTGGACGAGCACACGGCCCCATCCTCATCGACAACGCAAGACGGGAACACCGAGGTCGCCCCCCGGTCTACGCCTTCCGAAAGACCGTCGGCGGTGCGCGGACCTTCCGGCTGGGCGGCATTCGCCGCGATGGCGGCCGCGTGTGTTGGCCTGTTCGCGATGGCCATCGCGGGCCCCGCGCCGGCGACGCTGGAGCGGGCCAAGTCGAACCCGCCTCCGATCAAGGCCGGTTTGCTCCAGGCGCCGACGCGCTCGGAGCCCACCGCCGGTGTCCGCATCGATCTCAATAGCGCCTCCGCGATCGAACTCGAAACACTCCCGCGTATTGGCCCCGCGCTCGCCGGCCGCATCGTGGCGCACCGCTCAGACAACGGCCCGTTCGCGACTGTGGATCACCTCGTTGGCGTCAAGGGCATCGGCCCGCGCACGCTCGATCGGCTGCGGGCGTATGTCACGGTCACAACGCACCAGACCCAACAGCAACCGGCGCCTGAACCGCAACCTGTTGCCGAGCGCATCGGTGTCGATCTCAACAGCGCGGACACACAGCAACTCGAATCGCTCCCCGGCATCGGCCCCGCTCTGGCCGCACGCATCATCGAGTCGCGGAGGGCCTCGGGCCCCTTCGGATCGATCGACGAACTCGTCCGCGTCCGCGGCATCGGCGCGAAGACACTGGAAGCACTGCGACCGCACCTGGCGCCGATCGGGGCATCCGCTCCCAACACAGCGGCGCCACTGCTGCCGACCACACAGCCGACCGCGCCCGTGCGCATCGACCTCAACACCGCAACCGCGGCCGAACTGGAGACCCTCCGCGGCATCGGCCCGGCGCTCGCGGCGCGCATCATCGAATCACGCACCCAAACGGGTCCCTTCGAGTCCGTCGAGCAGCTCACGCGGGTACGCGGCATCGGGCCGAAGACACTCGAATCACTCCGCGAGGCGATCACGGTCGGTGGCGCCTCTCAGTTGCAACCGGCCGCGCCGCTCGTACCCGAGCAAGCGACGCCCACCGAGCCCAAGCCTCCCACCGCCGCGCCCAGCCGCCCGCTCAACATCAACGCCGCCAACACCGAGCAGCTTCAGACACTCCGGGGCATCGGCCCGGCGCTCAGCGCCCGGATCCTCGCGGATCGGGCCGAGCGAGGCGTGTACAAGAGCACGACGGATCTGATCCGCGTGCGAGGTATCGGGGAGAAGACAGCCGCGAAACTGGCGCCCATGCTCTGGTTCGGTCCGGCCGATGGGCCCGCCTATCGTCCCGCCGAAGGTCGGCCTGCCGCCGATCGGTAGCTGGAGTTCGATGGCATCGCCCGTGCTGGACCGCCTGACCCGCGACCCGGCGACGCGCCGGCTGGCGCGTGCGCTTGCGGACGGTACGCGCACCGTGGCGACCGGCGCGATCGGCTCGCTGCCCGTCTGGCTCGCCGCGGCCCTGGCGCAGATGAACTCGGCCCCGATCGTGCTCGTCCGCGCACACCTCGACGACGCCGAGGACGACACCGAAGAACTCACCCACGCGGGCATCCCCGCGCTTCGGCTTCCCGCGATGGAAGCGTTGCCGGGCGAGAGCTCGCTCCACGCGGATCTGCTCGCCGGACGGCTCACGGCGGTGCGCGCGGCGGGCGAGATCCGGCCCGATCAGCCGCTGATCGTCATCGCCTCGATCCACGCGCTGATGCAGCGTGTGCCGGCGCCCGCCGCGATCGCCGAACTCGTGCGCACGGCCGCGGCGGGTCAACGACTCGAGCCCGACGCGCTCATCGCCTGGCTCGCCAACGCCGGCTACGAACGCACCGACGTGATCGAATCCCCGGGCGAGTTTTCGGTCCGGGGCGGCATCATCGATGTGTTTACACCCGGCGGCGGCGACGGCCGCGCCGTTCGGCTCGACTTCTTCGGCGACGAGATCGAAGCAATCTTTGAGATCGATCTCGACACCATGGGCTCCGATCGGCGGATCGAGCAGGTCGAGATCATCGCCGCTCGCCCGGATGCGTCCACCGACGACACGCAAGCTAATCAACGCAAGGCCAAAGGCAAACCCGCGCGGCCCACGGCTCAGTTCCTTGATCTACTGCCGCCCGAATCCCTTGCCGTCCTTGTCGAGACGATGGAGGCCGTGGAACAGGGACGCGGGTACTACGAACGCGTGACGGACGCGACGGGTGTAGACGGCCCGCCCGCGGTGCTCAGGGTCCTGAGCACGCGGTTCCGTGGATTCTGCGAGTTGAACCAGTATTCGACCGGCGCCGCGGACGCAGCCGAGCGCATCGAACTGCCGGTGTCGTCGCTGCCGATCTTTGATCAAGACGCGGCCAAGGGAGTCGAAGAACTCGGCGAGCTGGCTTCGCGGCACAGTCAGACGCTCGTGACCAGCCGACAGGAAGCCGAGCTCGCTCGGCTGCGGGAGCTGCTGACCGAGTTTGCGCCCGAGCACGCGTCCAAGGTCGAATCCTGGGTTGCGCCATTGCACGCGGGGTTCATCTGGGGTGATGCGAACGATGACTCTGGCGACGCCAACCCGCTGGGCTCGCTGTGCATTGTCGGTCATCATGAGTTGCTGCACCGCCCGCCGCCGCGCGGCGGTTCGCGCAAGGTCCGCGCCGGGCGCGCGATGGACACGTTTCTGGAGTTTGAAGCGGGCGATCATGTGGTCCACGCCGAGCACGGCATCGCGCGGGTTGTCGGCCTGAAACGCATGACGCCCAACGCGCTGCCGGGTCGGCCGGCGTCGGGCGAGCCGGAGGAGTTTCTGACGCTGGAGTTTGCGGGACGCAGCCGGCTGCACGTGCCCGCAACGCAGATCGATCTGGTGCAGCGGTACGTGGGCGGCTTCAGCGGGAAGCCGCCGCTGTCCACGGTCGGCGGCAAGAAGTGGCGCACGCAAAAAGAACGCGTCGCCGATTCGGTCCATGATCTGGCCGGCGAGATGCTGCGCGTGCGCGCGGCGCGCGACGCGGCGCCGGGCGTGCGGTTCCCGGCCGACACCAAGTGGCAGAACGAGTTCGAGGCCGAGTTTCCCTTCGACGAGACCGAGGACCAACTCGCCGCGATCGCCGAGATCAAACGCGACATGCAGCACGACCGCCCGATGGATCGCTTGCTTTGCGGCGACGTCGGCTTCGGCAAGACCGAACTGGCGATCCGTGCCGCGTTCAAGGCGTGCGAGTTCGGCAAGCAGGTCGCCATCCTCTGCCCCACCACCGTCCTGGCCGAGCAGCACGCCCGCACGTTCGGCCAGCGTTTCAGCGATTATCCCTTCCGCGTCGAGTCCCTCAGCCGATTCAAGACCAACAAAGAGATCAACGGCGTGCTGGCCTCGCTCCGTAAAGGACAGGTCGATGTCGTAATCGGCACGCACCGCCTGCTCTCGGCCGATGTCCGGTTCGCCGATCTCGGGCTGGTCGTCGTCGACGAGGAACAGCGCTTCGGCGTCGAGCACAAAGAACGGCTGCTGCGTTTGCGCACCAGTGTGGATGTGCTCACGCTCTCGGCCACGCCCATCCCACGCACGCTGCACATGGCGATGCTGGGCCTGCGTGACATCTCGAACCTGACGACGCCGCCTGCCGACCGGCGGGCGATTGTGACCGAGGTGCTTCCATCCAACGAACGGCGCATCGCGCGGGCGATCGAGCGCGAGCTCTCGCGCGAGGGCCAGGTCTACTTCGTCCACAACCGGGTCCACAGCATCAAGGACGCGGCCGAGCGCATCCAGAGACTCGCGCCGGAGGCGCGAATCGTCGTCGGCCATGGGCAGATGGCGCCCAAGGACCTCGAGCGGGTAATGCTGACGTTCATGCAACGCCGAGCCGACGTGCTTGTTGCGACGACGATCATCGAGAGCGGCATCGATATCTCGACTGCGAACACGATGATCATCGATGACGCCGACCGGTTCGGGCTGGCGGATCTGCACCAGCTCCGCGGCCGGGTCGGGCGCTCGGGTCGGCGCGCGTACTGCTACCTGCTCACCGATCCCAAGAAAACACTGACCGAGGTCTCGCGCAAGCGGCTGCAAGCGGTCGAGCGGTACTCGATGCTCGGCGCCGGGTTCAAGATCGCGATGCGCGATCTTGAGATTCGCGGCGCCGGCAACCTGCTCGGCGCCGAGCAATCGGACCACATCGCGGCCGTCGGTTACGAGATGTACTGCCGGTTGCTCGAAGACGCCGTGCGCACGCTCAACCGCGAGTCCACCGATCGGACGAGCCAGACCACCATCGAGATCGGTCTGTCCGGCACGATCCCGAAGGTCTACATCCCGTCCGACGCCCGCCGGCTCGAGGCGTATCGCCGCCTGACCACGGCCGACAGCGTCGACGGGGTGGATCGGGTCGAAGAGGACCTGCGCGACGCCTACGGCGAGCCGCCGACTTCGACGGCGCGCCTGCTCGATCTGGCCCGGGCGCGAGCCTCGGCCGCGGGTCTCGGGATCCGGGCGATTGTCGTTCGTGGGCCGGACGTCGTCTTCCGAACCGCCACGCCCGAGCGGGTCGAGTCGGCGATGGCGGGCGCCTCCGGGGCGCTCCGCACGCTCGCGCCCGACAAACGCGACAACCTGCACGAGGTCTACTACCGCCCGCCGCCGGCGTATCTCGAACGGGAAACACTGCTGCCGATTCTCACGCGTCGGCTCGGGGCGTCCTCGCTGGGTGGTTCTGATCGTCCCGCGGACAAAGCGCTTTCGGAGCGCTAGCATCGCAGCTACGCCGCGAGGAATCGGCGTGCTCTCAGAATGCTGGGGCGTATCTCCATCAGTGATTTCCCTGGAAACCCGCATGGCGGCCGAGCCGATCGAATCACCCTCCAACGGACCCGAGCGCACCGCTGCCGAGCGGCACGGCGCCGGCGCTCCGTTCGATACGCGCATGGCCGACCTCAAGCGCAGGCTCCTCCGCGAAGCGACCATGGCGATCCAGATGCTCGAGAAGAGCATCAACATCCTGTGGGCATTGGATCACGACCGCGCGGCCGAGCTGCGGCGCGACGATGATCGCGTCGACCGCGAAGAGATTGCGATCGAACAGGAATGCCGCGAGATCCTCGCGCTCTACAGCCCCGTCGCACGACAGTTCCGATCCATCACGTTCGTGCTCAAGGTCAACGCAGATCTCGAACGCGTCGCGGACCACGCGTGCTCGATCGCCAAGGTCGCAACCCGGCTCGACGGCTCCGTCGCGTGGCCGACCGCGCTCCGCGATATGGCCACGCGCGTGCCCGGCATGTGCCACGAACTGCTCCGCGTCATTCTCGATGAGGACGTGGAAGCGGCCCAGTCGCTGGTTCGGGGTGACAACATCATCGACGGCATCGACCACCAACTCTTCGACGAAATCGTGACCAACATGGTCCGCACCGGCGGGGTCGAAGCCTCCGCCAACGGGCTCCTGCTCTATCGCGCGGGACGCGAGTTGGAACGCGTCGGTGACCTTGTCGCCAACATCGCCGAGGAAGTCGTCTTCCTCGTCACCGGCGACATGATCCGCCACCAGTCCTGACACTGGCGTTCGCGCACGCGTGAGACGCGGCTAAGAGCCGGAGTCGACCAAGTTGCCCCGGCGTCGCAAGACCTGATCGGTCTCGATCACGCCGTCGCGGAAACGGACCACACGCTCGCAGCGGGTCGAGATTTCGTCGTCGTGCGTCACCATGATGATCGTCATGCCCGAGGAATGCAGGTCCTCAAACAGGGTCAGGATCTGCTCGCCGGTCGTCGAGTCCAGGTTGCCGGTCGGCTCGTCGGCCATCAGCACCGCGGGTTTGGTGACGAGCGCCCGGGCGATCGCGACGCGCTGCTGCTGCCCGCCCGACAGTTCCCGCGGGCGGTGGCCCATGCGGTCGTGCAGACCGACCAGATCGAGCGCCGCCGCGGCGCGGCTGCGTCGTTCCGCACGTTTGATGTGCTGGTAGAACAGCGGGGCCTCGACGTTCTCCTCGATCGTCAACGCCGGGATCAGGTTGAACGCCTGGAACACAAACCCGATCGTGCGGCCGCGGAAGGTCGAGAGTTCGGCGTCCGACATCGTCGTGACGTCTTTGGAAGCCAGCAGGTACTTGCCCTGTGTCGGCCGATCGAGGCAGCCGAGCAGGTTCATCACCGTGGACTTGCCCGAGCCCGAGGGACCCATGATCGCGACGTACTCGCCGCTGTTGATCGTCAGGTCCACGCCGCGGAGCGCCTCGACCATGATCGTGCCGTCCGGCTTGTAATACGTCTTGCGCACACCGGCCAACTCGACGATCGCTCGCCCCCGGTTCGCGTCGCCTTCGTGGCTCTCGGTCGCGCGTTGTGGATCGGTCTGGGTTCGTGTACGGATCTCGGTCACACTCGACTGTAGCCGCGTTGCCGCCGCGGGTTGCAGTCCGGGTTCCGTTGGCAGGGCCGACGCGCTCCGCTCAACTCTCACCCTCAATTTGAAGACTCGCGAGGGCCGTCATCGGGTCGGGCGCGTACTCGAAGACTTTGTCCAAACCGGTGATGAGCATCACCGACCAGACCTCGTCGGAAATCGAGCACAGCCGCAGCTTGCTGCCTGCTTCGGCGAGCTGTTTGCGGACGCGCAGCAACTGAGCGATGTTCGAGCTGTTGATGTAGGTCACCCGGCTGAAGTTCAGCACCACGCTCGGAGCCGAGCCGCCCGCGCTAACCGCAGCCGCCAGCCGATCGGAGATCACGGTCAGTTCATCCGAGAGCGCCGGCTCATCGGCGAGTTCGGCGATCACAATGTCTTCAGACCAGTCGGTAGGCATAGGGAGTTCCCATCCAGAGTCGAATGCGGGCGCACCCGCGTGGTGCTGTGTTCAGTCCTCGGTCGTTTCTGTGGAAGCCGCGCCGTCCTCGGTGTTCTTGGCGCCGTCGCCGACATCCTCAACCGGCTCGGCTTCGTCGTCGCTCCCGGCCACCCGCGCGGCCGCCACGACGCCGTCGCCGGCTTTCAGAGATACGACACGGACGCCCTGCGTCCCGCGTCCGATCTGCGAGATCGAATCCGCCGAGACGCGCACGAGTTGGCCGCCCTTGGAGATGATCACGACATCATCGGAATCCTCAACGCCGAGCGCCGCGACGCTTCGGCCGTTGCGGGCCGTGGACTTGATATCCGCGCGGCCCTTGCCGCCGCGGGACTGCGATCGGGCCTTGCCGCCCTCCGGCTGCACGCGGTACTCGTCCACAATTGTCCGCTTGCCGAAGCCGTTGGTCGTGACGGTCAGCAGCGAGAGCGACGGGTCCACGGTCATGAGGTCACCGTCCGCGTCCGCTTCCATCGGGATCCGCACCACGCCGATGACCTCATCGTCATCGGCGAGTTCGATGCCCTTCACGCCGGCCGCCGATCGGCCCATGAGCCGCACGTCCTGCTCGTTGAAGCGGATCGCGGCGCCCTTGGCCGTCACCAGCAGCACGTCATCGACGCCCGAGGTGAGCCGCACGTCGAGCAGGTCGTCGCCCTCTTTGAGCCCGACCGCGATGAGCCCACCGCGGTGCACGTTGCGGTAGTCCTTCAGCGGCGTCCGCTTCACGATGCCGCGCTTCGATACGAACGTCAGGAAATGGCTCCCCGCCTCGAAGTGACGCACGGCGCGGTACGCGCAGGTCCGCTCGCCCTCGCGCAGGTCGATCAGGTTGACGATCGCCCGGCCCTTGCTCGTACGCGACATCTCGGGCAGCTCGTACACCTTCATCTTGAAGACACGGCCCGTGTTCGTGAAACACAGCAGGTTGTCGTGCGTCGACGCGACGAAGACGCGATGCACAAAGTCGCCGTCCTTCGACTCGGCCGCACGGATGCCCTTGCCGCCGCGACCCTGCGCCCGGTAGGTCTCCAGCGGCACACGCTTGATGTACCCCTGGTGGCTGATCGTCACGGCGACGTTGTGCTCCTGGATCAACGCCTCGATGTTGATATCGCCCGCGCTCTCCTCGATCTTCGTCAATCGCGGCCGGTGGTACCGAGCGCGCATCTCGAGGCAATCGTCCTTGATCATCGCCTGCACGCGGGCAGGGTCGCCGAGGATCGTCTCGTACTCCTCGATCTCCCCGATCACCTGTCGGTATTCGTTGGTGAGCTTCTCGATCTCGAGCCCGACGAGTTGGATCAGCCGCATGGCGCCGATTGTTTCCGCCTGCACGCGTGTCAGCGACACGCCGCCGCGTGCCTCGGCCGCCGCGAGCATGTCGAGCAGACGCTGCGGGAGCAGCCCCGCGTGCGGGTGGTCCGACGGGATGCGGAAGCGACGCTCCATCAGCTTCTCGATCGCTTCCTCGCGCGTGCGCGAGGCACGGATGAGGCGGATGACTTCGTCGATGTCGCAGACCGCGTAGATCATGCCTTCGAGCACGTGGGCGCGCTTCTTGGCGTCGCGCAGCAACCGGGCCGTGCGCCGGCGGATGACATCCACGCGGTGCTCGATGTACAGGTCGATCAGCTCGCGCAGGCCCAGCGTCCGCGGCTGACGCTTGACCAGCCCGATGTTGATGATGCTGAAGGTCTGCTGCAACGGCGTGTGCTGGTAGAGCTGGTTCTCGACCACCTGCGGGTCGGCGCCCTTCTTGAGCTCAACGACGACCCGGGTCTGCGCCTGGCGGCCCGACTCGTTGCGCACGTCGGAGATGTCCTTGATGCGCTCGTCCTTGACCGAGTCCACGATCCGCTCGACCAGCGTGTTCTGCATCAGCGCGTACGGGATCGCGTCGATCACGAGCGAGACGCGCCCGGTCTTCGACTCTTCAGTGTGGCACGTGCCGCGCACGATCACTCGGCCTCGACCGGTCGAGTACGCCTGCAAGATGCCCGCGCGTCCCTTGATGACGCCGCCGGTCGGGAAGTCGGGGCCCTGCACGCCCAGCCGTGTGACCTCGCCCGACTCGTCCTTCTCGTCGGTCATCAGGTCCATCAGCGAGATGTCCGGATCGTCGATCACCCGCGTGATCGCGTCGAGTATCTCCGTGGAGTTGTGCGGCGGCAGGCTCGTCGCCATGCCCACCGCGATGCCCATGCCGCCGTTGATCAGCAGGTTGGGGAACTTGCCCGGCAGCACCATCGGCTCCATGAGCCGATCGTCGTAGTTGGGCTGGTAATCGACGGTGTCGAGCTTGATGTCCTGAAGCATGTCCACCGCGGCGTGCGTCATGCGCGCCTCGGTGTACCGCATCGCGGCCGGCGGATCGCCCTCGATCGAACCGAAGTTGCCCTGCGGATCGATCAACGGTACGCGCATCTTCCACGACTGCGCCATGCCGACCATCGTCGGATAAATCACACTCTCGCCGTGCGGGTGATAGTCACCCGACGTATTGCCCGCGATCTTCGCGCACTTCAGGTGCTTTCGGCCCGGCTTCAGATTCAGGTCGTTCATCGCGACCAGGATTCGGCGCTGGCTTGGCTTGAGCCCGTCGCGGACATCGGGCAACGCCCGATCCATGATCGTGCTCATCGCGTAGGTCAGATACGAATCGCGGAGCTCGTTCTCGATCTTCAGCTCAACGACATTGCCTGCGGCGGACACCGCGCTCGACTCGCCATTGGCGCCGCCGTCAGAACCGTCTGCGGGCAATCCGGCGTCCTGCGTCTCGTCACTCATTCGGGTGCGGCCCTCGGTTCGTCGCCGGCTTGGCCGAGCCCAAACGGGCGGCGGCGGCGAGCGGTCAGCAAGCTCTCGCCGCGCTTCCCCGCGGCACAGAATCGGACACAAATCATAGGCTCAAACGCACACCCGAACGCGCCTGAGGATCCCCTAAAGCCCTTTATTCTGCCGGCCTGTTCGCGCCCCAAGACCGCACCGTCTCGAGCGTCTCAGAGACCGAGATCAGCGTCAGCGCACTGGCCGCGAGAGGCTGCTCGGCGTCCCAAAGCGACGCCCGCACGCCCCAACCCGAAGCCCCCCACTGCAACGCCGAGAACGAGTCCGCGTCCACCGCCAACTGACGCAAAAAGCGCAACGAACTCATCACGCGGGACAGTTCTCCGACACGCTCATCCTCCGGCGTGAGCCGGGGGTCGCGCAACGCCGAGGCCGCGAACGCGACCGGCCTGGCGGTGTGCCAGGTCGGCAGCCGAGCCCCCCCGGCGGTGAAGACCACGCCCCCCACGAGATCGCGCGATTCGAAGTCCACGCTCCCCGGCCTGAGTTGATGGCCCCACAGCAGCAACCGCTCCAAGATCAACCGCTCAAGCCATGCCGTCGAGCGTTCGTCCTCGCCGACGATGTCAAGGCACGCCCAGCCCGCGAACGGCATCAACGAGACCAAGGCGCCGTCGGGCGTCGCCGCGAGCAACGCATCCAGACGATCCCCCGCGGGCGCGCCCGCCTGCGTCAACGCCCACACCCGCAGCGCCTCCCGCGGCGACGCGCCGTCGGGGGGTGTTTCCGCGAACTGCTCCATCGCGCGGCGCGCCCAAGCCGCCGGCTGCCCGCTGCGATACGCGACAGCCGCCGCGAGCGCGAGCGCGTCCTCACTCCGTGGCGGGCTCAAGCGGGCCAACTCCAGCCACGAACCCACGGCCGATGCCGCGCGGCCGCGCACGGGCTCGGGCAGCGACGACGACACGTGCGCCAACGCAAGGACCGCCAGCCACGCGTCCGGCCGTGAAGCCGCTTCCGCGGCGTTCGCACGGCCTGCGAGCTCGTCCACGATGTACGCCGCGAGCCCTTCGGCGAACTGCTCCAGCTCTCGGCGGTCCAGCGTGCCCGCCTCGACCACGTCCCCGCCTCGCTGCAGAAACCGCGGCGTGCGCTCGAATCCCAGTTGCGCGAGGTGCGCCGAACGGAAGCGGTAGAACACCGCCCCGCGTTCGGCCGCGACCTTTGGCATGGGCTCCAGCGCGAGCCCCGGTTCGCCGGTCAGCCGCGAGATCAAAGCCGCATAGCCCTGCGAGGGCGCGCGGTTCGTCGCAAGCAACTCGCCCGGGCCGATCAGGTCCAGTCGATCGCCGAGCCGAACCGCAACGCCGTCGAGACCCGGGCTCAGCAGCGAGTCGGGATGCTCGACAGCCTCATCGTCCAACGGCGCCAGCCCACCGGCAATCTCCAACTCCACGCGCCCGGCCCGGACCAACTCCGAGAGCTTGGCCGACAGATCGTCGTCGCGGTCGAAAGGCGAACGGCGTTCGATGTCGCGCAAGCAGGCGGCGAGCGCCGCGGCGACGACCGACATCTGCTCATCCGTGCGCACGGCCGACCCGCGGCCAACGACTTGCCCCGCCACGCGGACCACCACCCGCGCACCCATCCAGCCTCGCTCCGCGTCCGAGAAATCCGCCGCGACCCGCCAGGTATCGAAGCTCTCGATCGCCCGGTTCCAGGCGCGCAACGCTGCGGGGGGCGACGGCGGTGATCCGACCCGGACAGACGAAAACTCGGTCTGCAGGGTCATCGGCTTGTCCTCGAACGAGCCGGTCGGCAGCGTCTCCTCCCAACCACCCGTGGCCTCGCCGGGCATCGGCTGAGCCGCCGCTCCACCGGCGCATGCCCCGACCGCACACGCCGCCAACGCGATGACGCGGCGCCGTGCGCGTTCTCGGACGCTCTTCGTTGTCCAACATGCGTTCCGCATCGGGTCCTCTTTCGATGTTCCGGGCAACCTCGTTGCTTCACCGGCGTGGCGTTGACGCGACGCGCGCTGTTGTCAGCACACCACACGTGGCGCTCGAGATCGGCCGTAGGCGGTCCGCAGGGCGGTCGCGGCCGTTCGGGCCGGCTGGCACGGCGGTTGAACCACTGTTCTGCAGACAACTGGAGAACAGATATGTACCGCTTGATCGCCCTGACGTCTCGCCATCGCCAGATCGCCATCCTCAGCCTATTGAGCTTCGCCGCGCTCTGCTAGAGCCCCGCTCGCCGGCCCAGACCTCCCACCGTTCTCGGACCACCGCAGCACCCGATGCACGCAATGAAAAAGGCCCCGATCTTGCGATCGAGGCCCTGTGTCATGCGCTGAAGGAATGGGTTTGACGAGTCCGGCTCGTTAGAGCTGGATCTTGTCGGTACCCATGGCGTCGTGGTCGCCCATGCCGCCGCCGGTGGGCGGGTCGAAGCTGGGCATCCCGCCGCCGCCGCCGCCACCGCCGCCGGTGTTGTACTCATCGCCGCCGCCGGTGCTGTCGCCCCACTGGGCCCGCTTGAGGCTCAGGCCGATCTTGCGATCGGAGATGTCGACGCGGAGGATCTTGACGTCGATCTCCTCGCCGCCCTTGACGACTTCCTGCGGGTTCTCGACCTTGTGGTCGGCCAGCTCGGAGATGTGCAGCAGGCCTTCGAGATCGTCTTCGAGTTCAACAAAGACGCCGAAGTTGGTGATCTTGGTGACCGTGCCGCGGACGACCATGCCCGGCTGGTACGCGCCCGGGATGGCTTCGAGCCACGGATCCTCGGTGAGCTGCTTGACGCCGAGGCTGATGCGTTGCTTCTCCTGATCCACGTCGAGGACGACGCACTTGACCATGTCGCTCTTCTTGTAGAGCTCGTTGGGGTGCGTGACCTTCTTGGTCCAGGACATATCGGAGATGTGCAGCAGGCCGTCGATGCCGGGCTCGATCTCGATGAAGGCGCCGTAGTTCGCAAGGTTGCGGACCGCGCCCTCGATGATCGTCCCGCCGGGGTACTTCTCGCTGACGAGTTCCCACGGGTTGACCTCGGTCTGCTTCATGCCGAGGCTGATTTCCTGCTTGTTCTTGTCGATGTCGAGGACCACGACCTCGGCCTCCTGGCCGACCGTAACCATCTCCGACGGGTGGTTGACCCGGCGGGTCCATGACATCTCGGAGATGTGCACGAGGCCCTCGATGCCGTCCTCGATCTTGACGAACGCGCCGTAGGACATGATCGAAACGACCTCGCCCGTGATGCGGCTGCCCACGGGGTACTTCGCTTCGATCGCTTCCCAGGGGCTGGCTTCCTTCTGCTTGAGCCCGAGCGCGATCTTCTCCTTGTCGAAGTCGATGTTGAGGACCTTGACCTCGATCTTCTCGTCGATGCGCACGATCTCGGACGGGTGGTTGACCCGGCCCCACGACATGTCGGTGATGTGCAGCAGGCCGTCGATGCCGCCGAGGTCCACGAACGCGCCGAAGTCGGCGAGGTTCTTGACCGTGCCGGTGACGAGGTCGCCCTCGTTGATGCTGCCGAGCAGGCGCTTCTTGGCCGCGGCACGCTCGTCCTCGATCAGCTTGCGACGGCTGATGACGATGTTGCGACGCTCTTTGTCGATCTTCAAGATCTGAGCGCGGACGGGTCGGCCGACAAACTGGCCCACGTCCGACGGGCGGCGGATGTCGACCTGGCTGGCCGGCAGGAAGACCGGCACGCCGATGTCGACCAGCAGGCCGCCCTTGATCTTCCGCATGACCATGCCTTCGACGACATCGTCTTCCTTGGTCGTGTCGATGATGCGCTGCCAGTTGATCAGGCGGTCGGCCTTGCGCTTCGAGAGCTTGACGAGGCCGTTCTCGTCCTCCAGCGTCTCGAGCAGCACGTCGACCTCGTCGCCCTGCTTGAGCTCGTCGAAGTTGTCGAACTCTTCCTTCGCGATCAGGCCTTCGCTCTTCAAGCCGACCTCGACGACCACGTCGTCGCCGGCCAGACCGAGCACGCGGCCCTTGATCAGCTTGCCCGTCGTCAGGTCCTTGACGGAAGCGCCGATCACGCTTTCCATCGATTGCTCGTCGTAGCCTGTCTCGAACGCCTCCGACAGCAGAGCTTCGGTCTCGGCGTCGTCGATGCCGAGCGAGGCGATCAGCGTTTCATCGATCATCATGTGTGTGTGGGTCTTCCCGCCGGGTCCGGGCCAAGCCGCGAGGAGCGTTTCGCTCGCCGTCAAGCGCCCCGGCGTCGGCAACCGGAGAGGCCCACCCGATCGCTGGCTCGGGCAAGGCCGCCCGATCCAACCCCTCTGGGGTGGCAGAACTATGGCGAATCCGGCCTCGCGCACGCGAGAGCCGGGCCGACAGGGTCGTAACGATAGTCCTCACCCGCCCGGCAACCCAACCCAAACGTCGTGAATGTGACGCTCCACCGGCCCGACCGCGGCGACCAGACTCACCGAGATGCCCCGGCCTCCAACCGAACAAGCAGCTCGGGCAGGTCATGGTCGAACGCCCCGCGTGTCAGCACGTCGTCGGCGCCCCGCTCGCGAGCGGACTGGAGCAGATCTCGAGCCACGTGCGGCCCGAACGCGACCACCCGCACACTCGCTCGCGCCTCGGGCAGACCGCCCAGATGCTCAAGCAGTTCCCACGCGCGTTCCGGCGCGTCGAGGTCCAGCAGCAGGCCGCGGACGCCGCCCTCACCCAACCGGTCGTCGAGCATCTGGGTCGAACGGACCGGACGAGCAGGCACGCCGACGGCATCGGCCACGGCTTTGATCCGGCTCGCCCACAAGAGATCAGCGGCTGAGTAGAGTACCATCACAGATCCTTTGCGCTCATTCCGACAAGGCCCGAAGCGTCACGCGGAAAGCCGACTCTGAACCGCCCGAAGGGTTGAGATCGCCGATGGTCGGCCCGATAGGGATCAGATGCCGGCCGAGAGAGATGCCCGTTCGCCGAAAACCTTACCCCCGAGTCCGAGCCGTGACCCCGATGCCCAGTGCCAAACTGCGCCAACACCTTCGTTGCCCTCGCTCGGATGTCCCCCGCTCGGCGAGCATCCGCGGCTGTGCTGCGACCTCGCTCCGAATCGCGGGGCCGCAACTCATGGATTCCTGCCACGGCCCCCGATTAGTTCCCCGATGACCGTTTCGAACCGGCCAAGCCCAGCGTGGGCGACGCAGGCCGGCTGACGCCCGCAGACACCGGGCAGCACAATCCGATCGCCGAACGCAATCGGCGCCCGGAACCACCGGAACCCAGTGATGACCACCGCCTCGACGCCGAACTCCGCCGCTCCCGAGTCCCTCGACTGGGACCCCGTCTTCGATGAGCTCGGCTTCCCCGAGGACCCGGACAACCTCTACACGCAGACCGTCGCCACGATGCTCCGCGCCGCCGACATCATCGGCGTCCGCCACCGCGTCAAGATCATCCTCGCCCAGCCCAAGAACGAGATCATGGTCCACTTCCCCGTGAAGATGGACGACGGGCACCACAAGCTCTTCAAGGGCTACCGCGTCCAGCACAACAACGCGCTCGGCCCGTACAAGGGCGGCCTCCGCTTCCACGAAGACGTCCACCTCGACGACGTCAAGGCCCTCGCCTTCCTCATGACCATGAAGTGCTCCCTCGTCCGCGTGCCATTCGGCGGCGGCAAGGGCGGCATCAAGTGCAACGCACGCGACCTCAGCCCCGATGAACTCATGCGCGTCACGCGTCGCTTCACCAGCGCCATCGCGACCAACCTCGGGCCCGACTACGACATCCCCGCGCCCGACGTCGGCACCAACGCCCAGGTCATGGCCTGGATCGCCGACACGTACATGAACATCTCCGGCACGGCCGGCCGCGGGCAGAACGGTCTGTCCGTCGTCACCGGTAAGCCGATCGAAATGGGCGGATCGCTCGGACGTGAAAAAGCCACGGGTCAGGGCGTCGTCGATGTGCTCCGAGAGATGCTTCCCGAGATCGGCATCCCGATCGAGGGCATGCGTGTCTCGGTGCTCGGCTTCGGTAACGTTGGTTCGTGGGCCGCGCGCATTCTTCAGGATCTCAACGCCAAGGTCGTCGCGATCGCCGACCACACGGGCCAGATCCGCAACGACGAGGGCCTCGACTGCCATGCGCTCGCCGAGTACGCCGCCGCCAACCGGGGCATCGCGGGGTTCGAATCGCACGACACCATCACCGGCAGCGGCCGCCACACGGCGCAGGGCGCCACCGCCGTCTCGCTGGAAGACTTCTACAAGACCCCGGTCGACGTCTTCATCCCCGCCGCCCTCGAGCAGATGATCAAGGCGCCCGAAGCCGAACTCATCAACGCCAAGGTCATCGCCGAAGCCGCCAACGCGCCCATCACGCCCGCGGGCGACCGCATCCTCATGAAGCGCGGCGTCGAGATCCTGCCGGCGATCCTCTGCAACGCCGGCGGCGTGACCGTTTCGTACTTCGAGTGGGTGCAGAACAAGTCCGCCGTTACTTGGGACGCCGAGCACGTGGACCGCGAACTCAACCGGCACATGGTCATGGCCGCCCGCCGGACCAACCTCGCCCGCCAGCGTTTCCAGTGCGACCTCCGCACCGCGGCCTACATCGCCGCGCTGGAGCACATCGGCAACGTCTACGACGTCCGTGGCATCTTCCCGTAATCAGCCGGAACCAGAGACCGGCACTCGGAGCCGAGTCCGAGCCCGGCAGCACTCGACAAACAACAAAGGACGGCCCTTTCGGGTCGTCCTTTTTTCGCTTATCGCCCCGCGGCACAAGGCCGAAGGGGCTGGATCTGAAAGCGGGTGAGCGGATTCGAACCGCCGACATTCACGTTGGCAACGTGACGCTCTACCACTGAGCTACACCCGCGTCGGGCGGACAGTATACCCACTATCTGGACAAAGCCAAGTGCTCACGATTTAAGACGACAACTGCACTCGCAAACACTTTCCGTTTGCAATATGATAGGGTTTCAGTGATTTGCTCGAGCACTTTCGGGAGACAGAAATGGCAATCATCGATAACGAAATGCAAGAGGTCATCAAGAAACTAAAAAGCACTTTGGTTCCCGAAAAATTTCTCAAAGTTTCGATGCCCAAGACACTAGTTTTTGTTTGCAACGAAAAGAGTAAAGCGATGCGAGATGCCGTCATGTTTCGCGACCTTCTCGGTGGTGAGCTAGGCGGAAACTATAAGCGCGAACGAGGCAAACAGGGGATCGGCGAAGATAAACTCGTAACCATAGAAGGCAAGAAGGATAAGCCTTCTAGACTAACGCTCGACCATACAAACAAGCTATACGGCGAAATCCCTCCAAAAAGGATGCGGAAGTTCAAAGAAGGGCTTTTGATCACGGGAGGGCACTACAACGTGTCCATAGGACGCGGGAGCAAGCAGCGCAAAGCGGCTTTCTATTTTGTAGGCTCAAAGAAATCAGTCGAGCGATCAATGAAGCGGCTGGGAAGAGGCTTTGAGTAGTTTTCCTAGCCATCTAAGAGAGGGGAGACTGCCGGTCCTGTTCCGGAGAAACTAATTATATACAACGATTCAGTGCAGTAATATCTTTGTCTGACCTTGCATCTCCAACGCCCGCAGGACCTCTTCGGCCGTGTACGCGTTCGCGAGCCAGGGCTCGGCCTGGCCGGGGCCGTAGACCGCCAGCAGGGGGATCCCGGTCTGCTGGAGGTCGCGCAGTTTGTCCCAGCCCGGGGCCTTGCGGCTGGTCAGATCCGCCACCAGCGGCGTCACCTCGCCCGAAAGCAGCCGAGACTTCACCGGCTCACGCATCAGCACCGCCGCCTTGAGCGCCTTGCAGTTCAAGCACCATTCGGCCGTGAAATCCACGACCACGATCTGCCCGTCCTCGAGCGCCGCGGCGAGGCGGTCCTCGTCGAACGGGGTCCAGAAGTTGTTCCTCGCCTTGCCCGTGGTGTCCGCGGCATACGCAACCGACGCCGCCGCGAGCAGCAGGCCGATGACCGCGAACACGCCGCGTTTGCCGACCGACTTGGTGATCCGCACCGTCCGGTAGAGCAGCCACAATCCGGCCGCGGAGACGAACGCCGCGATGACCCACCAGTGGACGGTCTTGGACCACCAGGGCAGCGTCGCCGACGAATCGGCCAGCAGCGCGATCAAGCCGGCGCCCACGAAGTACGCAGCCGCAGCAAGCAGCAGCAAGCCCATGATCTGCTTGATTAGTTCGCTCGCCGGGCCGGTCTTGGGCAGTTTGTCCACCCACTTGGGGTTGGCGCTGAGCACCAGGTACGGCGACGCCATGCCAACACCGAGGCTGCCGAAAATGACCAGGATCGTCGAAGCGGGCAGCGTGGCGGCGCCCGCCAAGAGCGCCCCCGCAACGAATCCGAAGCACGGCAAACCCAGCACCGCGGTCATCACGCCGAACATGAACGACCCGCCGGCCGAGTCGGCCTTGGGGTTCACCATGTACACCTTGTCGGGAAGGTTGATCGTGAACAGGCCCATGATGCCCGCGCCCATGATCCCGATGATCAGGCCGATCCCGAGCGTGACCCACCAGATGCCGAAGATGATCGACGGATCGGTGATGCTGGTCGTCAACGCAACCGGCAGGCCCAACGCCAGCCAGAACGCCACCACCCCCACCGCCATCCAGATGCCCAGGTACAGGCTCTTGCCGGGCGAGCCGGCGTGATGGCTGATCGTCATGACCTTGATCGGCAGGACCGGCAGCACGCAGGGCGTGAGATTGAGCACAAAGCCGCCGACCGCGGCCAGCAGCGCCAGCACGATCAGCCGGGCCGGGCTGCCCTCGGCCGGGAGCGGGATGCCGAAGAACGTTCGGCCTTCGCTGGCCCCTGTCGAAGCCGTCGATTTCGCTTGCACCGTGCCCTCGGCCATGGCCGCGAAGACACCCGGGTCAAAGTCGGCGAACAGGTCCCCGTGGTCCGGCGCGTCAGCGCCCGCGAGCGTCGGCTCGACGACGCGCAGCGTGACCTCGCGCTCCAGAAACTCAGGGATCAGGCACGTCGTGTCGTCGCACGCCTGATACTGAATGGACAGCGTGACCGGGATCTCACCGCTCGCGTCCGGATCGATCAGCAGCGGCACAAAGATCGCCGCCCGACCCTCGTACACCTGGTACGGCACGGGCTCGCCCGAGAAGAGAAAGTCCACCATCGCCGTGTACGGCTTCGGGTACTGCGCCGGGCCCGCCGTGGCGCCGGGCGACGATGCCACGCGCACGATCGTCGCGATCGCCTCGAAGTCTCCCATCGCCTCGGGGATCACCGGCTCATTGAGGTGCGAGTGCCAGCCCGGCTGGTGATCCAGAACCACCGCGATCACCGCCTGACCGCCCGCCGCGACGGTCTCGCTCTGCGGCACGATCCGGAGTTCGACCTCGGGCACGCCGCCGCCGTTCAGACCGAACTGGGCCGAAGCCGAAGGGGCCAGCCACGCGACCAGCAGCGCAGCGGCCGCGGCAAGCCAGCCGGCCAGTCGACCCATCGGGCGCGACGGCGAAACAGACGACAACGCGAACGACGAAGATGACGGGCGCGGTTTGATGCTCTTCATTGCGTGCATTGAAGCCTCCGCCATCGGCTGTTTGTTCCTCAACCGGTCTTCGGCGGCCCGAATGACGCCCGCCTTTACACACCGATGACACTTTGCCCGATGCCAACGCAACGCCCGCGGCACGCGCAGCTTCGGACAACATCATCGCCCGGCACGCCCGAGAACGGAAACCCGCCGCCCGCTTCAAGCCTTATCCCGCCGGCGACCGATGACCGAAGCGGGCTGCTGCGGTGCGCCGGGATGTGCGACATCCCCAGGGCATACCAGACCGCACAGAACCCATACGGGCATCGGCCCGCGGAGTGACCCCCGGTGGAGGTGCTTGACCAATCTGAAGTCGACGCACTGCTCGCAGCCGTGGAATCCGGCGAAGTCGAGGAGGAGCAACGGGCGACGCGGATCTTCAGCCGCGAACGCCGGGATCTCGAGGGCATCGAGATCCGGGGCTACGACTTCAAACGCCCCGAACGCGTCAGCAAAGACCAGATGCGGGCCCTCCAAACCTTGCACGAGGCCTTCGCCCGGAACTTCGGCGCCTCGCTCTCGGGCTTCCTGCGGACCATCGTCGAGGTCAAGGTCGCGACCTGCGAGCAGATGACCTATTCCGAGTTCATCAGCGGCCTGCCCAACCCCACCAGTTTCAACCTCATCGAGTCCGACGGCCTTGAAGGCCAGGTCTGCCTCGAGATCTCGCCTCTCATCATCTACCCCGTGATCGATCGCCTGCTCGGCGGCACCACCCAAGAACTCTTCATCCCTCAGCGGCCGATGACTCTCATCGAAACCCGCCTGATCTCCAACATCACCAATCGCGGCCTCTCAGCGCTCACCGAAGCTTGGGAGAGCGTCCGCACGATGCATTTCACGATCACCTCGACCGAGAGCAATCCGCAACTCGTCCAGATCGTCCCCCCGAACGAGGTGGTTGTGGTGATCGGGTTTGAGATGAAGATGTCGAACCGCGCAGGCACGATGAACCTGTGCATCCCGTACGCCGTCATCGAGCCCGTAATGGACGAACTGAGCGCTCAGAGCTGGTTCAGTGCCGCCAAGACGCAGCAGACCGATGCCCTCAAGGACCGTATCGGCCGGGGTTTGCACCGTGCGGGGCTGGGCGTGGTCGCCGAGTTGGCCCGCACCACGATGACCCTCTCTGACCTTCGAGGGCTGTCGGTCGGCGATGTGATTGTCACCGACCAGAAAGCCGCCTCGCCGACTGTGGTGACGGTCGAGGATGAGCCCAAGTTCATTGCCGAGATCGGTCAGCACAAGGGCAAGCGAGCCGTGCGCATCCGGCGAGCAGTGGACGGCACCGACCGGATCTGATCGCCGATCCTCAAAATCGATCCTGACGCGTTGGCACAAAACCGTACCGCCCGGTCGGGGTGTAGGGCGGTTTGTGTTGACCCCCCCCTACGGCCGTAGCTATCGTTGCGGGACGAACCTTCCCGGCCGGAGCCGGGGTTGTTGGGAGTAGCACCCATGGGTATGGGACTCGGCAATGTGCGTTGATCCGCTGACGGCTGGCGCCGGCGTGACCTCTAGTCGCGTCGGGTTCGCGCCGCGTCAGAGGGCCCATCGAAGGTGTGGTCCGATGCTCTGAATCGGACCACCCATGTCGGTGGCGTCCCGCCCGCCTTCCCCGAGTGATCGGGGCGAGCCGGACCGGACGCGTTGGCCCGCGGGGTCACGCTCTTGCAGACGCGTGACCCTGTGTGCGTTTTTGGAATCGCTTCGCAGCAGGACTCTGCGAATCCATGGCAGACCACGGGCGCCCCGGCGCCGGGAGATACGGGCTTTGAACACCGCCGAGATGATCCGCATCATCGACTCGATCGCTCGCGATCGGAACCTCGATCGCCAAATGCTCATCGGCGACCTCGAGCAGGCGATGATGTCCGCGGCCCGCAAGCACTTCCAGACGCTCGACGCTGAAGAGTTCGTCTGCACGATCGACCCGCTCAACGGGGAGATGTCGCTGACGCGCCACGGCGAGCCGATGGAGATGCCCCCCGAAGCGTTCGGCCGCATCGCCGCGCAGACCTTCAAGCAGGTCATGATCCAGCGCTTCCGCGACGATGAGCGCTCGAGCATCCTCGATGAGTTCAGCAAGCGCATCGGTGAGATCGTCACCGGCACCGCGCAGCGCTACGAGGGCGGCGCCCTGGTCGTCCAGATCGACCGGGCCGAGTCGTTCATGCCCCGCTCCGAGCAGATCCCGGGCGAGCAGTTCAACGCGGGCGACCGCGTGCGCTGCCTGATCCTCGATGTCCGCGAAGCGGGCAGCCAGGTCAAGATCGTCGCCAGCCGGGCGCACCCCGACTTCATCAAGCGGCTCTTCGAGGTGGAAGTCCCCGAGGTCGCCGAGCGGATTATCGAGGTCAAGGCCATGGCCCGCGAAGCCGGGCACCGCACCAAGATCGCCGTCTCTTCGATCGACTCGAAGGTGGACGCGGTCGGCGCGTGCGTCGGTGTGCGGGGCAGCCGCATCAAGAACATCGTCGACGAACTCAACGGCGAGAAGATCGACATCGTGCGATGGAACGAGTCGAGCCAGATCCTGATCGCCAACTCGCTCAAGCCGGCCGAGGTGCAGGAAATCAGCCTCTGCTTCGAGCTCGGCCGGGCGACGGTGATCGTGCGTGAGGACCAGCTCAGCCTGGCGATCGGCAAGCGCGGGCAGAACGTCCGCCTCGCGGCGCGTCTGACGGGCTGGGACGTGGACATCCTCACGCCCGAGGAGTTCAACAAGGGCCTGGAGACGCTGCAGGAAACGCTCACGGGCATCGAAGGCGTCAGCGACGACATGGTCGACCGCCTCGCCGCGCTCGGCATGGTCAGCGTGTTCGACATCGAAGAAGTCGGC
>JBCBZM010000149.1:0-2352 GCA_039815345.1 Planctomycetota bacterium
TACCCCTACTCAATGAGGTTTGGTTACAAACTCTTAACTGGCAACCCAATGAGCATCAAGAGCAGTTATATCAACAAGTCTATCAAGAAGTTTTAGAGGGAAATCGCCCGCCGCGCCCACGGCGCCCGCGTGGGCGGCCAACGGCGCCGCAGCGACAACCGCCGCCGCCGGCAAGGCCGAGGCGATCAGGCTTCGACGCGACAAAGAAAGGTTCGAGTCCGAGTGCGGTGTCTGCATAGCGGCTCCTTCGAGTCCTGATCGCAACTGGTTTCCAACAACGCCCGGTGCAGGGTACGACCCCAAAACGAAAGCCGCCCACGCAAGGGCGTGGGCGGCGTCATGATCGACTTGAGCTTGGGCGGCGCCGGATCAGGCCGGATCAGGCCGTGGCCGCCGCGGTGTCGGCCGTCTCGCCCACACCCCAGCGGTAGAACTCGGTGACCGTGCCGCCGCCGAGGATGTCCTTGACCTTCTTCGACGGGTCGATGACGTAGTCCTGGTGCAGCAACGCCACGTCGCTAAAGAACTTGTTCATCCCGCCCTCGACGATCTTCTCGGCGATCTCCTTGGGCTTGCCCGAGTCCATCGCCTGCTCGATCCGGAACTTGCGCTCCTTCTCGACCTGATCGGCCGGGATGTCATCGGGCGACACGCCCAGCGGCCGCGGCGACGCCGCGGTCACGTGCATCCCGACCTGCTTCAGCGTGTCGGCGTTCACGTCGCCCTCGCCCTTCAGCAGCACGCCGGTCTTGCCGTCGTGGTGGATGTACGCGCCGAACACCGTCGAGCCGGGCGTCCCGACCACCCGCGTCGCACGCCCGATCGAGATGTTCTCGCCGGTCGAGATGCGGATGTCGTCCACGAGCTTGCTCATCGCGTCGTCCGCGGTGACCTCGCCCGTCGCGCCGCTCGCCAGCGCCGCGTCGGCCAGCTTCTGCGCGGTCGCGATGAAGCCGTCGTTCTTGGCCGTGAAGTCCGTCTCGGCGCGAAGCTCCACGATCGCCGCCGCGGAGTGGTCGTCCGACAGAGCGATCGCGATCCGACCCTCGCCCGCGGCGCGGTCCGTCTTCGCGTCCATCTTGCCCTTGAGCTTCTTGCGCAGCAGGTCCTCGGCCCGCTCCGCGTCGCCCTCGGCCTCGACCAGGGCTTTCTTGCATTCCATCATGGCGAGGCCCGTGCGGTTGCGCAGAGCCATCACGTCTTTGGCGCTGATGTCGGCCATCTCAGAGTCTCCAGATTCGATTCGATCGTGTACGGGTCTGCGTGTTACTCACCAGTCGAAGCGCTCGCCGGCGCCGCGCCGGCAGTGGGGGAGGCGGCAGCAGGCGCATCCGCCGAAGCTTCGTCACCCGCCGGCGCCTCACCCGGGTCGTTCGCCCGGTACTGCGCGCGACGCGAACGCCGCGGCTGGTCGCCGTCCTCGTTGCCCTCGCCGCCGTCCGCCGCGCGGGCGATCTGACGGGCCTGTCGGCCTTCCGTGATCGCCTTGCACAGCTCGCGCACGATCACGTCGATCGAACGCATCGAGTCGTCGTTGCCCGGGATGATGATGTCCACCAAATCCGGGTCGCCGTCGGTGTCAACGAGGCCGATCGTCGGGATGCCCAGCTTGCGGGCCTCCTTCAACGCTGTCAGCTCGATGCGAGCGTCGACCACCACGATGGCGCCGGGCAGCTTTTCCATGTCCCGGATGCCCGAGAGGTTCCGCGAGATCTTCCGCTTCTCGCGACGGAGCTGCGACTCCATCTTCTTGGAGTACGACGCGAAGTTGTCGCGCAGCTCGATCTCCTCGAGCTCGGCCAGTCGCTTCAGGCGCTGACGGATCGTGCGGAAGTTGGTCAGTGTGCCGCCGAGCCAACGCTCCGTCACGCAGTGCATCTTGACCGTCGGCACCTGCTCGGTCAGCACCGTGCGGGCCTGACGCTTGGTCCCCACGAAGCAGATGTCCTTGCCCGACCCCACGGTCTTGGACACAAACTTCTTCGCGAGCAGGAGGCCCTTGACGGTCTCCTTGATATCGATGATGTGGATGCCGTTGCGCTTCCCGTAAATGAACGGGGTCATCTTCGGGTTCCAGCCGCTGGTGCGCTGGCCGAAGTGAATACCGGCTTCGATCAGGTCTTCGACGAGTGAACTCGCCATGGCAATCCTCGATTCTGGGCAGCGACACCGCGGGAGTGGCGATCGGATGGACCCCGCCCCGCCTCCCGCGATCGCTCGCGCTCGGCAGCAAAGGCCCGCCGCCCCGCTCAGGGCGCTTGGTTCCCGGCGTCACCTTCTAAACGAAGGATGGCCGGCGTTCCTAAATAGCTTCCGGTGCTGCCATCGGCCTACTCCACCGCCGATCACAGA
>JBCBZM010000070.1:0-15604 GCA_039815345.1 Planctomycetota bacterium
CCGGTTGGCCGACCGAATCCTGTGTCGCCGAGACCGCGGCTCGCGCGGCCTCCAATGCCGCGGCAGCCTGAGCCGCCGGGTCGTCGCTGGCATCTGCACTGGGAGCGGCTTCGGCCCCGGGCGCTGTCTCGGACGAGGCGGCGGCCGCGGCATCGGATTCCGCCGCCGCGTCTCCACCGCCCAAGCTCGCGATCGCTTCACGCGCCGCGGCGAGCGCCTGGTCGGCGAGCTCTTGCTCGGACTCACCGCCGGCTGCCGGCTGCTCGCCTTCCGGCTGTTCGGCTTGTGGGTCTTCCGCCCCGCCCGCCTCGTCGGCGCCGCCGTCTGCTGCGTTGGTCTCGTCTTCGGCCATCCTGACCTCCGAGGCGTGCCCGGCCGCGCGTACACGCGGTCACGCCGTCATCCAATCCCGATCACACCACGGCTCCGCCGTGTCGTGTCACCGTTCACACCATCGGTCGGGTCATCGGCACGAAGCGCCGACAACCGCGAGAATTGCCCATCTTCGCGCCGAATGTCGGCAAGATCTGCGCGTCGGCCGCTGGCTTGGCGACGAGCTCGGCCCGAGGCCCGGTCGGATCAGAAGTCCGCCGGGAAGCCCTTGCACTTGGGAATGATCACGCGCTCAACCCGCGGCATGCCGTCGGCGTCCACGCCGAACACGTCCTCGATGTACCGGTTGAGCTGCCGGGTCACGGTCTCCAGGCCCGGCTCCTTGAGATGGCGATCCTGAGCCCTGCGGAAGATGAGCGAGACGCCCTCATGGATCTCGTTCTTTCGCCGCTCCAGCCGCTTCTCGACGAGTTCCTTGTTCTTGTTCTTCACCTTCAGAACAATCGAGGTCTCCCACAACCAGACCCGGCCGGACTGCATGTTCTGAAACCGGTCTTCGATCAGCGGGACCTCGACCACGCTCTCCCAGTCGGCGCCCTCTTCGCCCGCCAGGTCCGACGCGGCCGCGACCGACGGCCCGCCGGTCATCTTCAAGAGCCCCACCACCACGACACCCTCGATGAGCATGATCGCGGCGACGATGATGATCGTCTTGAGCGGCAGGCCGCCCTTCTTGGGCGCGTCCTCGGTGCTCTCGGTCGCGGCTGGTTCGTCGGCCATCTCGGGTCCCCCTGATTCAACTCACACGCGCGGGCTCAGCCGCCTCGCCCGACGCGGCGCGGATCGGGATCCGCCTCGTCGATCGTCAGTTCCGTCCTGATCACCTCGACTCGGCGGTTCTGCGCTGCGCCTTGCAGCGAGTGCCGGTCGGCGTTGACGCGTTCGAAGTCGGCCGCCGCCACGATCCGCAAGATCCGTTCATCCACCGCGCACTCTCGGACCAGGAACTCGTGCGCCGCCTTCGCACGATCAAAGCTCAGCTCCAGCGCCGTCTGCCCGCCGGTCTGGTCCGCCGTGCCGTAGGCGTGCCCGCGGACCTCGACGATGTAGTTCATGCCCTTGATCTGCCTGGAGATCCGGACCAGCTCGGCCTGGGCCTGCTCGGTCAGCTCGGCCCGCGCGGGCGGGAACTCCACCGGCGCCCCCACCGTTGCCTTCACGCCCTGGTGCAGCTTCTTGACTTCCTGCTGGCGACCCACCGCGCTCTGGATCTGCGATTCGGCCTCGCCCTTGCTGTTCCGGCTCAGGTTCCGCGCCTCATCGAGCGAGTTGATCGACGAGTTCATCGGGTTGTCCTGGCTGGAGATCTGGCCGAGGCCGCCGCGAAAACCGAGGGCCTCTTTGATCGACTCCATCGCCTTGCGGTACTCGCGTTCCTGCTTCATCTCGCTGAACGCGGCCAGCAGAATGAAGAAGCACAGCAACAGGGACATGAGGTCCCCGTACGTCACGACCCACTCGGGGATCTCCGGCGCTGCGGGCTTCTTGCGCTTGGCCATGTTCGCTCACCCTCCCCGGTCGCCCGCTCGATCACGCGAACCGATCACGCCGCCGCGGCCGCCTCGAACTCCCCACGCTGCGCCGGCGGGAGGTAGGTCAAGAGCTTGCTCTCCACGACACGCGGATTATCGCCCGACTGGATGCTCATCACGCCCGCGATGATGATCGTCTTGATCATCACTTCCTCGGCGTCCTTGGCGGCCAGCTTGTCGGCCACCGGACCCGTGATGACGTTGGCGATGATGGCGCCGTAGAGCGTCGTGATGAGCGCGACCGCCATGCCCGGGCCGATCGCCGACGGATCGTCCATGTTCTGGAGCATGAAGATCAGGCCCATGAGCGTCCCGATCATGCCGAACGCCGGGGCGTACTTGCCCATGTTGTCCAGGATTTTCTTCCCGTCGACGTGCCGCTCCATCAGCGCTTCGAGCTCGGTGTCCATGATCGTCTTGATCAACTCGGGGTCCGTGCCGTCCACGGCCATCTTGATGCCGCGAACGATGAACGGGTCCTTCATCTCCCCGATCATGTTCTCGAGGCTCAGGATGCCCTCGCGACGGGCGACCTCGGCGTAGCGCACCAGGTCACGGATCGCGCCGGCCGGGTCGATCGAATCGCCGAACACCGACTTAAGCACCACGGTGTGGATCTTGAGCACCTTGGCGAGCGGGAACGCACAAATGATCGCGCCGGTCGTGCCGCCGAAGACCACGAAGATGGAAGGGATGTTGATCAGCGCCGCGGGGTTGCCGCCGCCGAGGATAATCGACAACGCGACCGCCACGATTGCTACCAACAGTCCCAGAACCGTGCCGATATCCACCGCGTGGGCTCCTCGCCGGGCATCCACACCGGAACGCCCGGGAGATCATCGTCCGACCGGCCCGCGCCCTTGACGCCGCCGACGAACTCGCCGCCCGACCCCGGCCCCACCAACGCCCCGACGCCGCATAACCCGTTAGGACACAACCCCGTCAGATCCAGATGAGGTTGGATCAGGCCCGACCGAATCACGTCGGCGGCAGCAGGGTCCGCAAGCGCCGCCCGTACTCGATCGCCTTGTCCACCACATCCCGCGAGGGCTCGCGCACGACCACGCGCTCGCCCGTCGTCAGCGTGATGACCGTGTCCGGCTTCTCCTCGATCGAGCGGATCAACTCGGCGTTGAGCACGAATCGGGACTGATTGAGCCGTGTCAGTGTGATCAAGGCGACACTCCGTATCTCGATGGGCGTGTTTGGCTATCGGCCCTGCACCGCCCACGCTCAAGGCACTCGGCCGCGTTCATCGCGGCGTGCCGTTATCGGCCGATCACCAGCAACTGCTGGATCAGTTCGTCCGCCGTACGAATCACTCGCGACGACGCCGAGTAGCCCGTCTGCGCCGAGATCAGCCCGATGAACTCGGCCCCAAGATCCACGTTGGACGTCTCGATGGCCCCGCCGATCACCGAGCCTGCGCCCAGCGTGCCGGCCGTAGCCGTCACCGCGGGCCCGCTGTTCGCGCCCACGCTGAACAGGTTGCTCCCGTCGTCCACCAGTCCCTCGGGGTTGCGGAACATCGACAACGGCACCTGCCCGAGCGTCCGCGTCAGCCCGTTGCTGAACGCCCCCGTGATCACGCCATCGGGCCCCACACCGAACGACGCCAAGTCACCCCGTGGCGCCCCGTCGCGGAACGTCGCCGCGATGGACGACTGCGAATCCGCCAGCGCCGTCACGTTGTCGGCGCCGGTCGAAAAGTTCAGATCAAACGTCAAAGGCGTGACGGCGCCCGTCCCGGCACGGTCGATCGAGATTCGCGGCGAGACCGGCGTCAGCAACTGACCCTGCGTGTCGAAGTCCAGCGTCCCCGTCGCTACAGCAATGGCCGCGTCCGAATCGGCCGGCGACTCCACGTAGTACCGCCAGCGGGTGCCCGTGTTCGAAGCGCCATCGAGCGTCAGCGTGATGTCCACCTCCAACGGCGCCCCGAGCGAGTCGTACGCGATAAACGTCGTGCGAACGCTCTCACCCGTGGACTCGGCTAAGTTCGACGCCTCAAACGGCAACCGCGCCAGCGTGCCGTCCGCGTTCAAAACACGCAGGTCCGACGGATCAAGGCTCAGCGAGTTGGCCGTGCCCGTGTTCCCGGTGATCTCAATCGCGCCCGTGGCGCCGTTGATGACCACGCCCGGTACTCGGCCGTCCGGGTTCGCGCCCGTGTCCTGAATGCCGAACGTGTCGTTCAGGAAAGCCGCCAACTCGGCCGCGGTGGTGGTCGCGGTCACCTCCAACGACTGCGCCGAGAGAATGCCGCCGCCCTTTTCAACGCCTCGCACCTCAAGCCGCTGCCCCACCGCGAACAACGGCGCCCCGGCGCCGACCTGCTCGGGATCCTCCAACTGCACCAAGGGCGTTCCCGGCTGCATCAGGTTCGCGCCCGCCGGCTGGCCGATCACCGTCAACCCCGCGCCCGCGATCCCCGTCAGCAAAGACAACGACCCCTGCGTCGGCCGCTCGCCGTCTGCATCGAGATTGCCCGTGAAGTTCACGTTCTGTGTCGCCTCGGCGATCGTCAAGGCCCCGATCGGGATCGTGATGTCCTGCAGCACACCCTCAACGACGTTGTAGTTCTCATCGACGCCGAAGCCCTGCAGCCGTTCACCGCCGGGCGTGACCAGCGCGCCGTCTTGGTCTTGGCGAAACGCGCCGGCCCGGGTATAGAACGTCCCATCACCGCGGCGCACCGTGAAGAACCCCGCGCCCTCGATCGCCAGATCCCGCGCATCGCCCGTCGCCGAGACCGAGCCGTCACTCATGTCGCGCTGCGTGCCCGACACCTGCACACCCAGGCCCACCTGATACGGGTTCGTCCCACCCGTGCTCGAACCCGGCTCCGTGCCGATCGACACCGTTCGGCTGAACTGGTTCTCGAAGTTCACGCGGCTCGACTTGAACGCCGGCGTGTTCACGTTGGCGATGTTATTGCCGATGACATCAATACTGCGCGCGTTCGCGTTCAGCCCGCTCAATCCCGTCAGCAACGCCGTGGTTGAAGGCATACCGATCTCCTCGCGTCCGCGACCGATCGCCGCGACGCATCAACCTCATCTACCCAGTCGATCAGCTCTGAACGCCGTCGGACGACCCGCTCAGCAGTTCCAGCAGCGAGCGGTTCGAGAGCTTGAGTCCCTCGGTCGTCACCCCGGCCTCGCCGCCGCCATCCGCTGCGGGCGCGTCCGCACGCACCACGCCGTCGACGTTGGCGACCAGTCCGCCGTCCGACAGCGCCTCGTCGAACAGCACCACCCGGTCGGCCACGTCCACAACGAGTTCGTGCCCATCCAGCATCACCAACGCCCGCCGCACGCCGGACAGCTCCGCGCGGTCGACCGCTTCGGCCAGCCGGGACTGTTGATCCGCATTCAGTTCCAGCCGCTGGCCGACGTCCGGCGCAACATCTACGCCACGTCTCGGCGCCAACTCGTTGGCCCGCGCCAGTAGGCCCGCGAAGTCGCCGTTGACCACGTCGGGCGCTACGCGGCGAGCCGTATCCACCGCGCGCACGCCCGTATCCAGCAGTTTCAGAACGGCGCCCGCGTCGGCACTCATGGCGTCGTCTCCGTGCCGTCCTGCTCATCCGTTTCGTCGGCCTCGTCGTCGCCGACCAGCTCTTCCAGGAGCGTCCGCGCATCGTCGCCGTTGAGCACTTCGTCCACGTTCTCGATCGGCACGCGCTGCCCGCCGTTGAGATTCAGCACCACGCCCTCATCCGTTCGGCTCACGCTGCCGACCCAGTCGAGCACGCGTTCATTCGTTTCATCGAGGCCGCTGACGAACATCCCGATCATCGCCGACGCCTCGGTCAGCTGGCCCTGCGACGCGATCGCTTCCATCCGATCCGCCAGATCGATATCCGACTGGATCGACTGAATACTCGAGAGCTGCTCGAGCAAAGCCTGCGTGTCGTTCGGCGCCAGCGGGTCCTGGTTCTGCAACTCGCTGAAGATGATGTCCATGAACTCGCTCGTGTTGAGCTGGCCGAAGCCGTCTTGCGAGCTCTCGGGCTGGCGGCTCACGCTCGATAGCGACGCCGGCTGGGTTGAACCGATCTGACTCATGGCGCATCAACCTCCCGCAAACCCACCGGCGGCCGCAACCATCGCGCGACCACCCAAGGGCGCCTTGCACTTAAACGCCGTCCGCCCGACGCAACGACCGCGCACGCTTCACACCGAAGCCACGCCGACCGCGCTCTTAGCCGACCACGTCCACACGGATCCGCACCGGGGTCTCCGACCCGCCCGCGATGTCCGCCGTTCGTTCTGTTGTGTATCCCGCGGCGTCTCCGACGCCCACGCCTTCCGTCACCGGCTCAGCGCCGGCCGCCGCGCGTCCCTGCGCGGCTCGGTCGTCCGGTCCCGGGTCTCCACCCGATGACTGACCAGATCCGTGCGATCCGTTCCAAGAACGGTCGCTCGCGTCCTGCTCCGCCGAATCCTCCGGCGAGCGATCGCCTGCGCGATCATCTGACGCATCACCCGAACCCTGGCCTCCGCCCGATCTCGGTTCGACTCCGCCGAACCGCGCCTTTCGGCCGGCTTCCTCGCTCGACGCCATCACGGGCGCTTCACGAAAAGCCTCGACCTCCAGCCGATCCACGCGCACGCCCCGCGCCTCCAGCGCCGACCGCAGCGTGTCAAGGTGACCATTCAGCAACTCCCGTGCCGAAGCCTGCTCGGCTCGGAACCGCGCCGACACCACGCCTTCGCGAAGCTCAACCTGCACCCGCAACTCGCCCAACTCGTGCGGCGTCAGCTTGAGCGTCATCGTGCCGCCGTTCTTGAGCAGGCCTGTCATGCCGCGTGCCACCTGGTCCACCGCGGCGCCCGGCTGCTGCGGCTTGGCCGTCGGCGCCGGCGCGCTCGTGGGCGTTTGCCGTGCCGGCGTGTTGTTCGTGGGCGAGACGGCCGACACCGCCGACACCGCCGCCGGGGCGTTGACCGTTGGGCCGGCGCTTGACGCGCTTGACGCGGTCGCTGCGCTGGCTGCAGCCGTACTCCCAGCCACCGCCGCCGTGCCACCCGCGAGTGATGCGCGTGCGCTCGCTGCCGCGCCGCCGGGCCGGTAGGGCTCCGCCTGCGTCGTCTCAACCCTGAAAATCTGCTGTGAAACACCGCCGGAGTTCGGCGCGCTCCCGCCAGCCACGGATGACTTCGCGCTCCCGAGTCCTTCCGCCGGCGCCCGCTGCGCGGCCTGCGTGCTGGAGTTGGGCAACGCCGATTCCGCCGATCGGGCGGCGCCCGTGTGAGCCGCCGTCCCGGGCGCCCATCGCCCACCCGCGTCAGCAGCGCGAATGCCTCCTCCACCGGGCTCTGTGAGGCCCGCCCCACCGCTGTTCGCCGTCAGACGGGCTTCACCCTGCGACGAGAGTGACCGGTGCGCCGCATCCGAAACGCTGAACCCGCCGCCGAACTGCCGGTTCCAAGAGCCAGCGACCAGCCCCGCGCTGGTGCGTGGCGGATTCGCCGTCGCGGTCGCAAGCTCGGCTGAAGGCACAGAGGCGATGAGATTGAGGTCAGGCGCGAGCTCGGGCGCAACTTCGGCCAGCACAGGCGCGAACTCCGCGCCCGTGGGCGCAGGCGTCGCGCTCCCTTGGGTTCGTTCGACCGTCGGACTGTTGGTTACTCGAATCGGTGCCGTCATCCGCCGTCATCTCCGGGCGCCCGGGCGGTCAGCCCGTGCATCCGGAGACGTTCAAGCAACTCGGCTGCCAACTCGGTGTCGTCCTTGACGAACTCGGCCATCACCTTCGTACGAACACGGCCCTGCATCGCGTTCAGGTACGCGACCGCCTGCTCTTTGCCCAACTCGGCCGCCGTCACGCCCGCCGCCGAAGCCTCTTCCGGCCCGTCCAGCACCTCGACCCGACCTTCGATTAACTCCATGAGCGCCGACTTCGCCGCCGGCGCCCGCAGGCCTTCCAACACCGACAGCGACTTACGAAACTGCGCCGAGCCTTCCAGTTCAGTAAGCCGCGCCCGCGTCGCCTCGAACGCCGACCGCTCGCGCTCGAACGCGGAGATGTCCGCATCCAACGCGACCTTCTTGAGATCGAGCGTGCGTTCCAGATCTTCGACATCGCGCCGCAGCCGCTCAACGCGCTGCTGGTCGAGCATCGTGCGCTCGATCCGCATGTCGTACTGCTGCGTCGCCGTCAACGCGGGCCGGGCGAGATTCGCCGCCTCGTCCGCCGCCGCCGCCGCGGCTTCCGCTTCGCTCGCCTCCGCCGCCAGCCGCGCATCGCGCTCGGCGACCGTCTCGCTCAGCATCGCCCGCAGGTCCTGCATCCGCTGCGTGTCCAGCCGACCGGACACCGCGAGCCACCCGACGAGCGCCGCGACTGCGACGATATTGGCAAGCGCGATCACCGAGATCACTTTCCATGCACCCTTCACGCCGCGTCACTCCCTTCGGCAGAACCGCGACCGCCCGCCCACGCGGCCCGCTCCTCGGCATCGCGACCGGCGCGCAGCACGGTCAGATCGTCGGCGTCCGCGTTCTCACGCCGAACGCCCTCGAGCTTCCAAGCCTCGTACCACCGCTCACGCAGCACCTCGAGCGCCCGGCGACGGGTCATCGCCTCCAGCAAGCCGAGCCTCGCCGTGTCGAGCCGCTCGCACAAACCCGCAAGCGTGCGCACCGAGGCCTCCGCCCGCGCGATCTCCGTCAACGACGCGTGCGCCTGCAGACGCAGATCAGAAACGTTGACGCCACCGAACACCGTGTCGGCCTCGCCCTCGCGCACCCGGCCCAGTTCCGTCCGCAGCGCCTCGTGCTCGGCCCGGATGCGCTCCCGCCGCTCGGCGATCTCGTCTTCGAGCGCGATGCGTTCGCGCTCAAGCTCCGCCACCGCGCGTTGATGTGTCTCTTCCTCGCGCCGACGCTGCTCCAGCACGGCTTCCAGTTCGAACACAAACCCGGCCATCAAGCACGCTCCCCGGCCAGCACGCCGCCCGAGGCAAGGCTCGGCGCCATCTCGATCGCCTGCAACGCCAGTTTCAAAAGCCGATCCGCCGCCGCCGCCGCGTCTTCGAGTTCATCCACGCTTTGGCGAAGCAACCGCTCCGCCGCCGGCCGCAACTCGATCGCCGCGTCCGACTCCGGGTTCGACCCCTTCGCGTACGCGCCGATCTGCACCAAGTCCTCGACCTTTCCGTATGCCGCCAGCAACCGCAGCACCACCCGCCGGGCTTCGGTGTGCTCGGCGCTGGCGACCTCGTCCGCCACCCGGCTCACCGAGTCCAGCACATCGATCGCAGGGAAGTGCGCCCGCTGGGCCAGCCGGCGCGACAGGACCAGGTGCCCATCCAAAATGCCACGGGCCGCGTCCGCCACCGGCTCGGTCATGTCGTCACCCTCGACCAGAATCGTGTACAGCCCCGTAATCGACCCGCCCGAAACGCCGGACGCCTGACCGGGCGTCGGCTCCAACGCGCCCGCCCGCTCCAGCAGCAGCGCCAACTGCGCGAAGACGCTCGGCGTGTACCCTTTGCTCGCCGGCGGCTCACCCACGCTCAAGCCCACCTGCCGCTGCGCGTGCGCAAACCGTGTCACCGAATCCATCATCAACAGCACATCGCGTCCGTGCTCGCGGAACCACTCGGCGACCGTGCACGCGTACCGCGCCGCCCGCAGCCGGAGCAAGGGCGACTCATCTCCCGTCGCCACGATCACGACCGACCGCGCCAGCCCATCCGCGCCCAGCGAGTGCTCGACAAAATCACGCACCTCGCGCCCGCGTTCGCCGATCAGCGCGATCACGTTCACGTCCGCCTGCGCGCCCCGCGCCACCATGCCCAGCAGCGTGCTCTTGCCCACGCCCGGGCCCGCGAACACGCCGAGCCGCTGACCCCGGCCCATCGGCGCCATCAGGTCGATGGCGCGCACGCCCGTTGCCATCGGCTCCACGATCCGGCGCCTCGACAACGCCCCGATCGGCTCGGGGCCGATCGGCCTCGGCTCAGTCTCCGTCGGCCCAGGCATGCCGTCCAACGGTCGGCCCAATCCATCCAACACTCGACCCAGCAGCCGCGCGCCGACCGGCGCCGATTGCTCCGTCTGCTCGCCCACCACCCGGTCACCCGGACGCACACCCTCCGTCGAGCCCAACGGCATCACGATCGCCTGCTCGCGCGTGAAACCGACAATCTCTCCCAACACTTCCCGCCGCTCCGACGGCGCGTGCCGCTGCAAAACGCCGTGACCGAACACACTCGCCGGCGTCGCGTCACCGGCGCGGATCGAAACCAGCGACCCCACCGGCAGCGGCGCATCTTCGACCAGCACCGTCATCCCACGCAGCGCCACCACCGTGCCGATGACGCGCATCGGCATCGATCGCTCGATCGTGCTCATAGGACCGGCCAGCACGCTCACGCTTCGGGCTCCTCATCTTCTATCGACTCGCCCGCGGGCAGCAGCGCCTCGACCAACCGATCCAGTTGCGTGCGCACCGAAGCGTCGATCACGCCGCCCTCGGCCGTGCGCGCCACGCACGAACCGCGCTCCAATGTCGCGTCCGGCGTCAACTCCACGTGCTCCGCCGCGGTGAACCGCGACACCAGTTCAGGCAGCGTCTCGGTCAGCAGCCTCTCATCATCGGGATGGATCGCCACCGTCAGCCGAGTCGGCCTGGCCAGCACGGCCAAGACCGCGCCGAGTTGATCCACCACCACGCGCTCATCCAGCGACACCACCCGCTTCGTTACCTTCTCGGCTACCAACGCCGCCAATCGGCACAGGTCCGCCCGCGTCGCCGAGAGCATCGCCGCACGCTCCGCTTCGATCGACGCCAGCGTCTCAAGCCACGATACTTCGATCTTGGCGAGCGCCTCGCGCCGGGACTCTTCGGCCAGCTTGGCGCCCTCCGCTCGGCCGGCTTCGAGCCCCTCGGCGTAGCCGGCTTCGCGGCCCTCCGCATGGCCTCGCTCGGCGGCGCCCTGCACCAGCGTCTCGCGTTCCCGCTGCGCCTCGGCCACGATCGACTCGGCCTGCGCGCGCGCGGCCTCGGTCAGGCGCGAGCCCTGCCGCGCCAAATCGCCCAGGTGCAGCGACGCCGCATCGCGAACCACCCGGTCGGCCTCGACTGAGCGGATTACCGCCATGCCAGCGCTCCCTTAAGTGCCCCAGTTCGGGCGTCAGGCGCGATCAAACGACCATCTCCGCATCGCCGCCGCGGCCCTGGATCATCACCTCGCCCGACTCTTCCAGGCGCCTCACGACGTCCACGATCCGCTGCTGCGCCGCTTCGACGTCCGACAGCCGCACCGGGCCCATGAACTCCATGTCCTCGCGCACCATCTCGCCCGCACGCTGCGACATGTTGCCCAAGATCTTCTCCTGCAACTCCTCGCTCGCGGTCTTGAGCGCGACCGAAAGCTCGTCGTTCTCAATCTCCTTGAGCACCGCCTGGATGCCCTTGTCGTTGACCATCATCACGTCCTCGAACACGAACATCAGTCGGCGAATCTCCTCGACCAAGTCTGGGTCCTCGGATTCCAGCCCCTCCAGGATCGCCTTCTCGGTCGCGCGGTCCGCCAGGTTGAGAATCTCCGAGACCGTCGGCACGCCGCCCGCCTTTTCCATGCTCTGCATCAGCATGTTGCTCAGCCGGCTTTCGAGCCCCTTCTCCACCTCGCGGATGACCTCGGGGTTCGTCTGCTCCATGTTCGCGATCCGCTTGATCACCTCGATCTGCTTCTGCACGGGCAACCCGGTCAAAATCTCCGACGCCTTGTGATGCGACAGGTGGCACACGATCAGCGCGATCGTCTGCGGGTGCTCGTCCTGGATAAACGTCAGCAGGTTTTCCGACTCGGCACGCTGCAGAAACGAGAACGGCGTCTTCTGCACCTGCGTCTGGATCTGCGCCAGCACCCGGTCGGCGACCTGCGGATCCATCGAGCCGCGGAGCAGATCTTTGGCAAAGTCCAGGTTGCCCTCGTTGGCGAAGTTCGTCGCGATCGTGGTGTTGTAGAACTCCTCAATGACCGCGTTCTGATGTTCCTCCGGCACACGGCCCAGGCTCGCCAGCTCGCGCGTGACCTCCTCGACCTGCTCGGCCTCCATGTTCCGAAGGATCGCCGCCGCGCCCTCCTGGCCCACCGCCAGCAGCAGAATCGCCGCCTTGCTCAGGCCTTCCAGTTCCGACGGATTCGCCGGCAGCTTCTCGTTCGGCTTGCGTGGCATGTCGCTTACAAACTCCCGGAGTCGGCGTCAGTCCGACTCGTCATTCGCTTACCCGTCTTCCGCCATCCAGCGCGTCAGCAGCTTCGCCGCCTGCTGCGCGTCCTGCTGCACCAGCGTCTCGACCTCTTCGCGGATCTTGTTCGTGCGCACCGCGTCGTCGCCGACCTCGATGCCCTGCATCGCCGCCTCGGTCTCGTCGGCCTCACCCACCAGGTCGCCGTCGCCCTCCAGCGTCGGCGGCAAGCCCACCAACTCGCTCGCCGAGGGCAACTCAACCCGCTTGCCCGCCTTGCGCACCATCAACGCCATCATCCCCAGCGCCGCAACCGAAAGCACACCCAGCACGGCCTTATCGATCAGCCCGCCCGACGCCATCAGGTTCCCGCCGCCCAGCGCGTCTCCGAATCCGCCCAGCACGCCGGCGCGCTGCGGCGATCCCAACGCCGGAACATCGATCGGGATCATCGACACCACGACCTCGCCCTCCGTCTGGGCGCCCAGCGCGTCCCGCGCGTTCAGGTGCGGGCGGATCGCTTCGACAATCCGAGCACGCTCAGCCGCAAACCGGGCTTCGACTTGCTCATCGGTCGCCACCGGTGGCTCCTCGCCCTCGGCCGCCGGCGCGAGCGTGCGATCCACCAGTGATCGGACGTACCCCATCGGGATATTGATCGAAGCCGCAAGCCGCGTCGGGTGCCCGCGCGGGTCCACGATCTGTCGGACCGACGTCCCCACCGCATTCTGGAACGAGATTTCTTCATCCGTGCGCGATGTCTGCGTGCCGGTCCCGCCTGAGCCGCGGTTGATATCCGCCGCCGCATTCGACCGCACGCCAGGCTCGGCGCCGCGGGACTGCTCGCTCATCGTCTCCTCGGTCCGCCGCTCCTCACCGGGTAGTGAGACGGTGCCCTCGTTGAGCGCGAGGTGCTCTTTGCGCTGCTCGTTGACGTGCGTCACGTCCACCTGCGCCGTGACCGCCACGATCACACCCGGGATGTACGCGAGTAGGTCCGACAGCTTCCGCTGGAGCTCTCGCTCTACTGTCGCCGTGTGCTCGAGATACGTCGTCGCGATCGCCGAGCCCTCTTCGGTCGGGCGACGCTGCTGGCCCGTGCTGCCGTCGATGACCCGGACGCTCGCCGGCGTCAGGCCCGCGCGGGCGCCCGCGATGAAGCCCGCGATCGCATCGACTTCCTTCTGATTCAGCGGCCCGCCGTCGCTGCTGAAGACCGTCGCCGAGGCCGTGGGTGTGCGCACGATCTTGCCCACGCCGTTCGGGTCAGGCATATCGATCAGCACGGTCGCGCTGCGGATGCCGTCCCACAGCGACATCGTCCGTCCGAGTTCGTTCTGCAAAGCGATCAGGAACAACTGCTCGTTCTGCTTGTGGCTGTGCCGCCAGCTCTGCTTCTCGAGCAGATTCCCAAAGAGGATCGTGGTGTCGTTGGGCAGCATCCCCTGCTGACCGAGCTGCGCCAGCGCCGCCCGGCGGTCGGACGCGCTGACGAAGATCGTCCCGCCCCGGTTCTCCGCCTCGATGCCGGCCTGCTGGAGCGCGACCAGACTGGCCGCGCCCTCGTCGGCGGGCATCAGTTCCACTTTCTGTGGCTGCCCCGCGTACTGGCTCAACAGAAACAGCGCCATCAGCATGATGACCGCCAGCGACCCGAGCAGGAGCTGCTGGCTCGCCGTCATCTTGCCGAGCTGCGCCCGGATCTGCACCAAAATGTTCTGTAGAGACCCCATGCCGATCGACTCCCGCCGGGCTCCGTGCGGGATCCTCCCGCGCCCCTCGGCCAGCGCGCGCCGGAACTGTGGCGCACCGGGAGTCTGTCGGCGCAAGCACCGCTCGGCCTGCAATCTACGCGCGGCACGCGCAGAATCCGCCGCCATGCCGCGCAGCTTTCGCGCGCTGCGTCAACACCGAGTTGTTCAAGTCACCAGCCGAGCCCCCGCGTGAGCCCATCGGCCCACACTCAGACCCGGACGTCCCGCAGCTCGTTGTACGCCTGCACGACCTTGTTCCGCACGGACTGGAGCATGCGGAAGGCCATGTCAGCCTTCTGCGTTGCGAGCAGCACGCCCTCCACATCGTCGCGCTGACCCGTTTGCAGGTCCTCGATCGCGCGCGTCGCGTCGGCCTGCAGCTTGTTGACCTCGCCAAGGTTGTCGAGCAGGACGTCTTTAAAGGAAGGAGCGCCGGGGTCGTTGGCCTGGTTGGCGCCCGGGCGCACCGAAGGCAGCGAGCTCTTGCCCACCTGACCGGCCCCACCTATGCCCCCGATTAGTCCCAGCGGATCGCCCATCGCGCCGTCTCCGCACGCACGCCCTGTGGGCGTCCGCGCCTACCTGTCCGATCTCGTCCCGACCACACCCACACAAGGGAGTGGCGCCCGTCCGTCCTGTCTGCCTGCGCCAGAAATGGGCCCTCCATGGCCCGCGGCTCGTTCCGTCACGCCAATAGACGCAACGCCTGTGCCAGCATCGTTTTTGTCGCATCCGCCGCGGCGATGTTCGCCTCGTACGCCCGGCTCGCCTCCATCGCGTTCACCTGTTCAACCACTGGGTCGATATCCGGCACCGGCACATGGTCTTTATGCGGGCCGTTCTTCATCCGATACGGGCTGCTCGGGTCCCACCGCCATCTCACCGCGTCTTCGTTGATATCGATCGTGTGCACGTGCACGCCCAACTCCCGCGCGGCCCCGGATTTGGCCGTCGGATCACCCGGCGCAAACATCGCATGCCGACGCTTGTACGGGTTCACGTTCCCGGCCGTGTCCAGAATCGTGTTCCGGTTCGCCAGGTTTGCGGAGATCACGGTCATCCGCGTCCGCTGCGCGATCAAGCCGCTGGTCGAGATGTCGAGCGCGCCGTACATGCTCTCCGACTACTCCCTTACGCCGTCTCTCGGATCGCCCGGCTCAAACGGTCGCCCTCGAACCGCATCAGATCGACCGCTACACGGAAGAACGCGGTGTTCTCCGCGAGCGACTGCATCGAGCGTTCCAGATCGCTGTTGTTCCGGTCCTGGCCGAGGATGTTCGTGCTCGGCGTCCGCGGCTCCAGCCGCAGGTTCCCGCGTGCGTCCCGTCGCAGCTCCGAGGTCTCGGGCAGTTCCAGTTTCCCGCTCAGCCCGCCCGTGCGGGCCCGGCGTTCGTTCACGGCCTCGGCCAGTGTTGCCTGGAACGCCCGAGGGTCCGCGTCCTTGGGCTGAAAGCCCGGCGTGGTCAGGTTGGCGATGTTGTGCGCGAGCAAACGGTTGCGCTGAGCCGCGAAGCGCATCGACTTCGCCAGCGCCGGGAGCGCTCCGCTGTCCGAGATGCCCGCGATACTCACCATCACCGTCTCCTACAGATCACCCAGCAGCAACAACCAGCAGCAGCACCCAAAGCAACCCGGGCGCCAGACCACCAACCGCTCAAAGCGTGGTCTCTACGAGGTTCTCTTCCTTCCACTTCTTCAGCTTGAGCCCGAGG
>JBCBZM010000140.1:0-4299 GCA_039815345.1 Planctomycetota bacterium
CCAGGTCGTGTCGCTCGTGGACACGGCGCAGGGCGGCGATCTGCTTGAGCGCATCTCGGCCGTGCGTCGCCAACTCGCGGTGGAGCTCGGGTTGGTCATGCCGCCCGTGCGGATCCGCGACAACATGCAGCTCGACCCCGGCGCCTACCGCGTCCGCGTTCGCGGCGCTCAGGTGGCTTCTGGCACCCTCCGCGCGGGCAAGCTCCTCGCGATGGACTCGGGCATCGCCTCGGGCACGCTCGAGGGCGAACGCACCAAGGAGCCCGCTTTCGGCCTCGACGCCTGGTGGATCGATCCCAAGCTCCAGTCCCGGGCCGAGACGATGAACTTCACCGTCGTAGGCCCGACCAGCGTGCTCGCGACGCACCTGACCGAGGTCGTCCGCGATCACGCCGAGGAGTTGCTGACGCGCATCGAGGTCAACAACCTGCTCGAGCCGCTGAAGGAACGAGACGCCAAGCTGGTCGAAGACACGATCGGCCCGATCGTCAAGCCGGGCGAGTTGCAGAAAGTGCTCCAGAACCTGCTCCGCGAGCGCGTGCCCATCCGCGATATGGAGACGATCGTCGCGACGCTGGCCGACTGGGGCGACAAGACCAAGGACACCGACGTGCTGACCGAGTACGTCCGCCACGCGCTGCGGCGGGTCATCTGCCAGCGTTACGCCGAGCCCAACGAGCGTGGCGGCGCCACGATCCGCTGCGTCACGCTCGACCCCGAGTTCGAATCGCAGGTCAACGCCTATGTCGATCGCGGGCCCGCGGGCACGACGTTCTCTATGCCCGCCCGCGTGGCGCGTCGGCTGGCGCAGCAGGCGGCGCTCGGGCTTGAGCGGCTGATCTCGACAGGCCGCCCGCCGCTGATTCTCGCTTCGCCGCAGGTCCGCTCGATCGTGCGCGAGATGCTCGCGCCCGAGATCACGGGCGTGATCGTGCTCGGGTTCAATGAGATCGTGCCGGGGATCGAAGTCGAATCGGCCGCGCTGATCACGGCGCCGCCGCCGGACGACGCCGGCGTGGGGACGGGTTCGGGCGCCCAGATCGACCCGGCGCCGGCCCGAGCGGGCTGAATCCACGAGCGCTCGCTGAGAGGAAACCCGCGCCGACTGGCTTGATGCGCACGGCCGCGGTACATTAGTTTCGAGCGCGGTCGCACACGGGCGGTCAGGATGACCCCCATTGATTCGCGTATCTCAAGCCACGGACGGCGACATGAGCCTGAAGACCATCCGAGCCGCCAGCATGGCCGCCGCGCTTGCCGAGGTAAAGCGCGAAGTCGGTCCCGACGCCGTGATCCTGCGGACGCGCACGCTCAAGGCGGGCGGGGTCATGGGTCTGGGCGCGCGATCGCTGATCGAAGTCACCGCGTCATCGGCCGCGGACGCCCCGCCGATGGTCCGCCGCCGCCCGCCGCGGCGATCCCCGGCCGACGCCAGCACGCAGGGTTCGGCTCCCTCGCCGGCACAGGCCCCGCCTCAACCAACCTATGACGCGCCGGTGGATCCGATCACCGGCGCCGATCGCCCGGTCGTTCGGCGTTCGCCGGCGCTCGAGGCCCTTGTCACGCCGGTGCGGGCCAATCCGCAGAACGAACAGGCGCGCAAGTCGCTCGAAGACGAGATCGCGGGCATCAAACGGCTGGTGGGCCAGTTGCTCCACGCGACCCGCACCGGACCGGCGCCGATGGTCGGCGGTGGGGTCGGCGGTGGGCTGACCATCGGGCTCGGCGGCGCGTCGGACACGCTGCACGCCGCCTACGGCCGGCTGATCGACGGCGAACTGTCGCCCGACCTCGCCGACGCCGTGCTGACACAGGTCCGACGCGAACTCTCCGAAGACGAAGCCCAGGACGCCGAGATCGTCGACCGCTCGGTGGTTCGGCTGCTCGCCGAGAAGCTCAGCGCCGACGCCCGTGTGCTCAGCGAGCCCGCCCGCGGGTCGCGGATCGTGTTTGTCGGCCCGACCGGCGTGGGCAAGACGACATCGATCGCCAAGCTGGCCGCGACGTACCAGCTCCGCCGCGGGCTCAGCGTCGGGCTGATCACGGCCGACACCTACCGCATCGCCGCGGTCGATCAACTCCGCACCTACGCGGGGATCATCGGCGTGCCGCTGCGCGTAGCGCTGACGCCCGAGGAGTTGTCGGCGGCCGTGGAGTCCTTGGCCGACCGGGACGTGATCCTGATCGATACCGCGGGTCGATCACCCAAAGACGCCTCGCGGCTCGAAGAGTTGTCCGCGTTCGTGCGTGCTGCCAATCCGGACGTCACGTGCCTGGCGCTCGCGGCGAACGCCAGCGAACGAACACTGCGGGGCGTGATCGGGCGGTTTGAGCCACTGCATCCCACCGCGTTGGCCGTGACAAAGGCGGACGAAGCCGAGACGCTCGGCCCGGCTTTGAGTGCCGCCGCGTCCTGTGGTCGACCGATCGCGATGCTGTCGACGGGGCAGGAAGTGCCCGATCAGTTCGAGTGGGCCCGGGCCGAGCGGCTGGCCTCGCTTGCGTTCGAGGGTTCGCGGGCCGAACCCGGGGCCTCGGCGGAGGGCCCGATGGCCGGGGCGCCTGCGTGAGCGCCGCCGCTTCCCATCAACAGGCGCACGATCAGGGACACGATCAGGCCTCGCGGCTGCGGGCGCTCGTGACTCGGTTGGACGCGCAGGCGCCCGCCTTCGAACGTCCGCCCGCTGCGACGATCGAACGTGACGCGGTCGCGCCCGCGTACGCCTTCCGGCGCACGCCAGTGGTCGCGGTAGCCTCGGGCAAGGGCGGCGTGGGCAAGAGCACGATCGCGGTGAACACGTCGATCGCGCTGGCCAAGCGCGGGCTGCGGGTGACACTCGTGGACGCCGATCTGGGGCTGGCGAACGCCGATGTGCTGTGCGGGTTGCTCCCGCAGCGGCGGCTCGATCACGCGATGCGCGGCGATGGGCCCGGTCTGGACCGCTTGGCCGTGGACGCGCCGGGCGGGTTCCGGCTGGTGCCCGGGGCGGTGGGCGTGTCTTCGCTGGCGGCGCTCGAGCCGTCGCGGCGGGCGCGGCTGCTCCAGCGGCTGGTCGAACTCGACGGCGGGTCGGACCTGGTGCTGCTCGACACTGCCGCGGGCATCGGGCCGGGCGTGCTGGGTCTGTGCGCTGTCGCGACGGCGACCTTACTGGTCGTGACCCCCGAGCCGACGTCGATCACGGACGCGTACGCGCTGTTGAAGTGCCTGGGGACGGAGGGTGTGCCGCCGTCGGCGGTCGGGCTCTTTGTGAATCAGGCCGAGAACGAGGCCGACGCCCAAGCGGTGCGTGCACGGATCGAGGCGGTGTCGCGGAAGTTCCTGGGCGGGGCGCCCGCTTCGGCGGGCTGGGCCCGGCACGATGCCGAGGCGGGGCGTTCGATCCGGGCCCGCAAGCCGCTGGTATTGCGGCGTCCGAACGGCCGAACGGCCCGTCAGGTGGACGACCTCGCGCAGGTCTTGCTCGATGCGGTGGGCATCACGCCCGAGCGTGCGCAACGTCTGCGCCGTCGGGCTCGCGGATTGAGAGCCCGGGCCTTGCCCTCGGCGCTCCCAGCGCACCCGCCGGGTTCTGGGGCGAGTGCTGACCCGATGGCGCCGATTATGCGAGGCGGAAACGCACGCTTTCGCTGATTTCTGATGATTTCACCGTGGCCGGGGCCCGATCAGTTGGCCTGAAGAGAGAGCCGCGCGCTGTTGCAAGAGCGGCCGGGTTGAGTTGTACCCATCGGAGGGGTTTGTGGACGTTGCCGATCGCCCGACCGATGTGATCGCCACCGCGTTTGCGTTCGCCGCATTCGCAGTGGCTCTCATTTCATCGGCCGCGGCCGGTCGCCCAACCACCGAAGCGCTGTTCTTGGCGCTGGTCGCGATGGTCATCGCCCGCGCTGTTGGGGGTGTGATCGGAGCGGCGGCGGAAGTCGCGACGCGCGAGCACATCGCGACGCATGAGGCGGCGCATCCGATCGCGGATGTGGAGCTGGCGCTCTCGGATGTGGAAGAGTTGGGGGATGACGCCGCGCGTGCGGCCTGAATCGATGCAGTCTCGAACGAATCACACACGGATCCAAAATGACCCAGCGGGGCGCGCCTTATCTCTGAGCGCCCGTGCGTACTTTCTGGTATAGTCTCGGCAGCGACGCCAAGGACCGGCGAAGCGACGTAACAGGATGCGATATCAATGTGATATCAAGGGCCTTTCGAGCGCCCAAGACATCCAACTTTCCCGCCAGGAAATAGTCGCGCAAACTCCCTGGCTTGCTCACCCAGGATCTGAAGGTCAGCGAAACCAACCAGAG
>JBCBZM010000029.1:0-26377 GCA_039815345.1 Planctomycetota bacterium
CGCCCGGCCTTCGCCCACGGCGTCCACGCCTTCGTGGGTCTTGCCTTTCACGTTGACCCGCGCCGTGGGGATGCCGAGGTGCTGGGCGAGCGACCGCATGATGGCGGGCTTGTGCGGGCCGAGTTTGGGGCGTTCGAGGATGACCGTGGTGTCGAGATTGATCACTTCCCAGCCGGCGTCGCGGGCCCGGCGGGCGGCTTCGATCAGGAAGACGGACGAATCCTCGGCGTCGTGCCGAGGGTCGGGGTTGGGGAAGAGTTGGCCGATATCGGGCAGGGCGAGGGCGCCCAGGATCGCGTCGGTGACGGCGTGGAACAGGGCGTCGCCGTCGGAGTGGGCGATGACGCCGTGGGTGTGCTCGAACCGGGTTCCGCCGATGATGAGCGGGCGGACGGGGGTGCTGGGCCCGTCCTCGGCGAGCGGCGCGAGGCGGTGGAGGTCGTAGCCGTGGCCAATGCGGAGGTTGGGTCCTGAGCTGGGGCTCGGGCTGGGGCTCGTCGGGCTGGGGCTCGGGCCGGGGCTGAGTTGGGGGCCCTGGGATGGAGGATTCGTCACGGGTGCACTCCGAACAGGCGAACCGGCGGGCAGCCGGCGCCGTTGTTGATCTGAGCCGCTACGCTCGCCGATAGAAACGTGTCTTGTCGGTCTGTACGGGTGAGGGCGATGGCTCGTGCTCGTCTTGGGTACGGTATGCGGCCGTCGGCGGGGATCGACGGCCCGGCGTGGGCTCTTGGACCCGTCTCGGGCTCTTGGATTGGATCTCGTAAGGAGCTTTCGATGTCTCGCAGTGCTCGGTTTGTTGTGCTCGCCGGTCTCTCGCTTGCCGGCCTCGGATCGTTGCTGGGCGGGTGCGGGCAGGCGTACAAGCTGAACTACCACGAGAGCGGCTCGGGCGCGTCGATCGATCAGTACACCTGGGTTTCGCGCCCCTTCGAGCCCAAGACGGTGATGCTGGTCGATCTGCGGACGGACGAGGTCTACTGGAGCGTGGACATCCCAGTGGGTCAGCAGCTCACGGTGCGTTTCTACGAGGACGAGGAGCCGGAGAACGAGTTCACGCCGGCGCTGATGCGGTGGGAGATCCAGGAAGCGGGGACGAAGTTCCGCAAGCTGGCGAACGCGCAGTTGGTGCCGCCGGTCACGGTGCGGCGGATCGACTGGGAGTTCCGGGCTACGCCCGAAGCTCGGGGCGGCTGAGCTTTCTTCGATCGATCAGGCGCGGGTCGATCAGGCCGGCTGGAGTTCGCGCGCGGGCGGCGTCGGCTGCTTGATCTTGGGCCCGCCGGAGACCGGACCCGAATCGCTCGCGCCGAGCGCCTTGCGGAGCCACTCGGTCATCTGCAGCGTCAGGCTGAGCAGCAGCGGCGCCAGCAGCAGCGTGAAGAACGTCGAGACGAGCAAGCCCCCCACTACGACGGAACCGAGTCCTCGGTACATCTCTGAGCCGGCGCCGGGCGCGAGGACGAGCGGGAGCATGCCGCCGACCGAGGTCATGGTCGACATAAAGATCGGCCGGATGCGCGTGCGCACGGACTCTGCGATGGCCCGCGCGGGCGGAAGCGGCTGGCCGCCGCTGACCGGGTCGTCTTCATCGCCGCGCATGAAGTTGAGCGCCTGGTGCACGAGCAGGATGGCGTTGTTGACAACGACACCGATGAGCACGACGAAGCCGAGCATGGTGAGCACGTCGAGCTGTTGCGGCTGGGTCGTGGGATCGGCGAGCGACGCGGCGTGCACCCACGCGAGCCCGGCGAACCCGCCCACCACCGCCAGCGGCACCGTGAACATGATCACGAACGGGTAGACGAACGACTCGAACAGCGCGGCCATCAGCAGGTACGTCACAAGCAGCGCCCAGACGAACCGCGCGAGCAGCAAGCCGGGATTGAACGCGACGCCCAGGAAGAGCCCCGCGAGGACGGAGGCAAGCAGCATCGCGCCGATGGCGCCGTAGAGGAACATGGCCTGCTTGCGTTTGACGCCTCGATAGGCGCAGAGCGCCATGCCGAAGAGCCCCATCGCGCCGACGGCCAACGCGAGCGCCAGGCCGCTGGAGCGGAGGATGTCGTGCCCGCCTTCCTCGGTGGGTGTTCCGGCGGCGCCGAAGAGCGCGGCGCGGACATCGTCGAGCTTGGCGGCGGTCCCTTCGAGTCGCACACGCATGGTGTCGTCGATCAGGCCGGCCTGCTCGGCGGGCTCGATGATCTCGGAGCGGATCTGCGCCATGACCTGCTCGAGCGGGACGTCCTGCGGCGGGGTCACGCGGATGGTGACGCTGGGCAGTTCCTCGATCCGCGCGATCTGCTGCGGGCTGCGGACATCGGTGAAGTTGATCACCGAATCGAGCGGCACGGTGCGCCCCAGCGGCGTCGAGACCGGCACGCTGGCGAGGCGTTCCTTGTAATCCAGCCGGCCTTGGTCGGGCACGATGACGAGGTCGATCTTTTCGCCGTCGAGCTCGTAGTCGCCGATGAACAGGCCGTCAAAGAGCGCGCGGACGCTGGATCCGACATCGGCAGCGGTGAGCCCGAGCTCGCGGCCTCGGTCGTTGACTTCGAGCCGGAACTCGGGCTGGCTGAGGTTGAAGTTGGGCGGGTCGGCGCGGAGGTTGCCGAAGCCGAAGAGCTGCCCGGACGTGCCGAACATCATGCCGGCGGCGTCGTTGACGCGATCGAGGCGCGGGCCGGAGATCTCGATGTTGATGGTGCTGCCGCCATCGATGCCGCTCTGGAAGATGGAGGTTTGTTGTGCGCCGCCGTAGGCGTCGGGCTGCTGCATCGCGCTGGTGAGCTTGGTGCCGACGGGGATGACTTTGTTGGGATCTTCGCTGGTGGCGCCGGCGATCATGACGCCGTTGAACCCGGCGATGAACATGTTGTCGATGGGGACGGGATCGAAGGGCGGCGGCGGGACGGGCGCGCCGGGGGCGAAGCGTTCGATCGGGTCGAGGGCGGCGACGGAGGCCGGGTCGTCGAGCGAGGCGTCGACGTAGGGCTTCATCGGGTCTTCGATGCGCTCGGCGATGCGTTGCATGTGGTCAATCGCGTAGCCGGGCGGGATGAGCAGGAAGCCGAAGACCAGGTTCTTGTTGCCCTTGGGCAGGTAATCGAGCGGCGGACGCAGGGCCATGGCGCCGATGACGGAGGCGAGGGTGAGGACGATGATGAGCGCCGGGCGGAGCGTCCAGCCGCGCCAGCCGGTGATGAGCCAGTGGATGAAGCCGGCTACGGCCCGCGTGAAGGCCTCGAGCACGGGGGCCAGGCCGAACAGGCTCTGGACCGCGCGGACGGGCGCAGACTTTTTCTTTGTGCCGGAGCGCATCCAGCGCGAGCTGGCCGCGGGGATGACGGTGATGGAGATGAAGAGCGAGAGCGTGACGGAGACGACGATCGCCAGCGCGATATCGCGGAAGAGCTGGCCGGCTTCTTCCTGAATCGTGAGGATCGGGATAAACACGGCGACGGTGGTGAGCGTGGAGGCGAGGATGGCGCCCCAGACTTCTCGGCCGCCCCGGTAGGCCGCGGCGATGGGCGCCATGCCGGCCTGCCGATAGCGGAAGATGTTTTCGAGCACAACGATCGCGTTGTCGACCACCATGCCGACGGCGAAGGCGAGGCCGGCGAGCGAGACGACGTTGAGCGTTCGACCCATCAGCAGCAGCACGAGGAACGTGCCGATGACGGAGACGGGGATCGCGATCGCGATGATGCCGGTGGAAGTGAACGACCGAAGGAAGATGAGCAGCACGCCGGCCGCGATGAGCCCGCCGATGACCAGGTTCTGGAGCACCAGGCCGATCGCCGAGTCGATGTAGACCGTTTCGTCGTAGACCTGCCGCATGCGCAGCGCCGGGCCGGCCTGAGGATCGATGTTGGGCAGGATGTCGGCCTCGATGACATCTAGGCGGAGGCGCAGCTCGTCCATGATGTCGAGCACGTTGGCGCCCGCTCGGCGGATGACGTTCATCGCGATCGCGGGGTGGCCGATCGATCGCACGAACGAACGTGCTTTCTCGTGGCCCAGCTCCACGGTTGCGACATCGCGCACGTACACGGGCTTGCCGTCGCGGTAGGCGACGATGGTTTCGAGGATCTGCCGCGGGTCGTCGTACTGCCCGGTGACGCGGACGCGGTAGTCGCGTTTGCCCTCGACGATGGCGCCGGCCGAGGTGTTTCGGTTGGTTCGGCGCAGGGCATCGGCGAGTTCTTGATAGGTCAGCATCCGCTGCGCGAGCGCGACCGGGTCGGCGCGGACCTGCATCTCGCGTTCGCGGCCGCCGAAGATGTTGACCTCGGCGATGCCGTCGATACGTTCGAGATAGGGCTTCACGTCGCGGTCGAGGGCGTCGAAGACGGTCGCGATCTCGAAGCCTTCGAGCTGCGCGGGGTCGCCCTCCCACTCCGGGTTCACGTCCACGATGATCCAGGCGATGGCGTTCTCGCTCGCGCCCTCGGCGGCCTTGATCACTGGCTCGTCGACCTCGTCGGGGTACTCGGGCACCTGACGGAGCCGATCGGAGACTTCCTGCATCGCCCGATCGATGTTGGCGCCGAGGTAGAACTCGAGCGTGATCTCGTTGCCGCCGTCACGGCTGGTGGATCGCATGGACTCGAGGTTCGAGACGTTCTTGAGGCGTTCTTCCTGCTCTTTGGTGATCTGATCGACGACCTCGTCGGGGCTTCGGCCGGGCCAGTTGGTTGTGACCGTGATGACCGGCCGATCGACCGTGGGCGTGAGCTGCACGGGGATAAACGTGAGCCCGATCAGCCCGGAGAGGACGAGCAGCAGCACGCCGACCGTCACGCCGACGGGCTTGTTGATGCTGAGTCGGACGAGGTCCATGCGTCAGTTCCTGACTGCCTGTGGCGGCTGTTGCTGCGCGGCGTCGCGCCGGCCGGTGATCGTCAAAGGTTGGCCGGGGAACAAGCGCTCGTTGCCTTCGACGACGACATCGAAAGCGGGCGGCAGGCCTTCGGCCCGGATCGCGACGCGTTCGCCGGCAACGAACAGCCGCGTGACGCGCGCGATCGCCGCGATGCCGCCGGCGTCCCAATACAGAAACTCACCCGCGTCGTCGCGCAGGAGCGCATCTTTCGGTACGGTCAGGGAGGGTTCCGTGATGCCCGTGGGCGTGAGCCCGATCACGGACATGCCCGGCTTGAGCCGTTGGTCGGCGTTGTCCATCGCCACGCGCACCGGGAACAGACGCGAGAGCTCGTCGGCCTCGGGCACGACGGCGATGACCTCCGCGTCGACCTCTTCTCCTGTGGCCGTCACGCGGACGCGCACGGTGCTCTCGCCTTCGGTCAGGCGGTCGATCAGGCGCTCGGGCACGTCGAGCCAGGCCTCGATCTCGGTGAGCGCGACGAGTTCGACCACGCCGCCGCCCTCGTCGACCCATTGGCCGGCGTCGGTCATTCGGCGGACGATCCGGCCGTCGAACGGCGCGGTGATGGTCATGTCCGACAGGCGCTCGCGCACGCGGGCCAGTTCGGCCTCGGCCTGGGCCAGCTCGGCTTCGGCGCGTTGCAGACGCGCTTCGCGCGAGGCGAGCGACTGGCGGGCGTCGTCCAGCTCGCGCTGGTTGGCCGAGCGGAGCTCGGTCGCGCGGACCACGCGGTCGAGATCGAGCCGGGCGCGCTCGGCTTCGGCCGACCACTCGGCGACCTCGGCGGCGCGGGATCGCTGCGTCGCCTCGGCCGAGCGCACGGCGATGCGCGCCAGCGTGTCATCGAGCGTTGCGATCTCTTGCCCGGCCGAGACGCTGGCGCCTTCGAGGCAGCACAGCGAGACGACCCGACCCTCCGCTTCGGCGGCAACGAGCGAGCGGCGGGTGGTGCGCAGCGTGCCTGTCACTTCGCGCCACTGCTCCACGGGCTCGATGCGGGCCGAGTCAACAATGACCGACGCGGGCGGTGGGCCGCCGCCGGGCTGGGCGAAGGCGTACGAGGCGATCGCGCACGTGAGCGCGACGCACGCCGCGACGGGATTCGATAGGGGCGTCATCGCTCTCAAGGGGTGGTCTCCGTTGGGCCCGCTGGGGCGACGGGGTCGGTGGTGGGCGGCGTAAACGCGGGTGCGTTCGCCTCGCCGGGGATGCATCGGCCGACATCGGCGAGCAGGCCGGCGAGGCGGCGGCGGTCGTCGGGCGCAACACCGTTCATCAACCGGCTGACGGCGCCGAAGTATTCGGGCAGGATCGACTCCAGCCGATGCAGGCCCGCCTCGGTCATCGAGATGCGCTGCATGCGGCGGTCGTCGGGGTCGGGCACGCGGTCGACGAGGCCGTCAGCCACGAGGGCATCCAACACGCCGGTCATGGTGGCTCGGGTCACGCCGACACGCTCGGCAAGCTCAGAAGGCGCGGCCGGGCCGTGGTCCTCGCAGCTCAGCAGCATCAGAGTCGTGAACTGCGGCTGGGTCAGCCCGTGCTCGGCGACGAAGCGCTGGCGCCAAGCCAACACGCCAGATGCCACGCGGAGCAGCACTAGGTACGCCTCGGCCGACGTTGGCTCGAGCTCGGGGTACCGCTCGGCGTGGGCGGCGATCGACTCGAATCGCGGCAGATCGCGGATTAGAAAGAGGTCGGAGCGGTCGGTCACGGCGGATAGTACGGGGCCTGACGATCTGAAAGCAAACGATCAGCTATTGAAGCGAGTCCGGCCGAGTGCTCTTCGATCGCGGACTCGCTCGGGCTGCGGCTCGGCAAGAAACTCACGGCCGTACCGAATAGGCAACGAGCGGCCCAAGTTCATGTTTGTGTTCGCTAACACATGCCGTGCCAATCCGATGGCCCTGGTGCATGGCCCCCGGATTTCTCATGGCCCGGTCCCATCTTCATCGGCCGGGATCGGTATCGTGGCGCGGCCACGGCGTCTCCGCATGGAGCGGTCCGTAATGGCCGGTGACCCGATCCGTTGAAGCGTGCCGGCGCGCCGATGGCGGCGACCGACCTTTCGCCCGACGTTGGAGCCCTTATGAGAGTGACCGCGATCGCCCAACTCGACAAACTGCAACGCCGCGAGCCGGCCCACGCGCTGGTGGAGAACGTGGACCTGGTCGTCGTCCGGTACGAAGCCGACGGCGACGACGAGGTCTCGGTGCTCTACGGCCGATGCCTGCACCGCGGCGCGCTCATGGCCGACGGGTCGGTCGAGGGCGACAACCTGATCTGCGGCGTCCACGGTTGGGACTACCGCTACGAGACCGGTGTCAGCGCGTACAACAACGAAGAACGGCTGCACAAGTTCAAGGCGTGGATCGAGGACCTCGGCGGCCACGCGACGGTCTTTGTGGATGCCGACGAGATCGCCGAGTGGGAACGCAAGAACCCGCAGCCGTACCACCGGGACGAGTATCTCGGCGCGTACCAGGACATCCACGGCGCCGACGAAGAGCCGCACAACGCGCTCATCCAGCAGCTTGCGCGCGAAGGGCTCAGCAAGCTGGGCCACCACGGGCCCTCGGGCGCGATGGGCGTGCCGCGGCAGGAACTGCCTTCGTGGGACGATCTACAGATCGTGACGGCGCAGCTCGCGACGAAGCCGTTGCTCGACGATCACGAGGTCGGCACCGAGTTGGTGATCGGGCCGGGCGCCGACAAGCCGTTGAAGCTGAAGATCCCGCTCTTCGTGAGCGACATGAGCTTCGGGGCGTTGTCGTCGGAGGCGAAGGTGGCGCTGGCCAAGGGCGCCGAGCTTGCCGGGACGGGGATCTGCTCGGGCGAGGGCGGGATGCTGGCCGACGAGCAGGCGGCCAACTCGCGGTACTTCTATGAGCTCGCCTCGGCTAAGTTCGGATACTCGCTCGATAAGGTCGCGCGGTGTCAGGCGTTCCACTTCAAGGGCGGGCAGGGCGCCAAGACGGGCACGGGCGGGCATTTGCCCGGGAACAAGGTCAACGAAGCGATCGCGACGGTCCGCGGCATCCCGGTCGGCACGTCGGCGATCAGCCCGGCGACGTTCCCCGATCTGCACACGGCGGCCGACTTCAAGGCGATCGCACAGGAAGTGCGTGAGGCGGCGGGCGGGATCCCGGTGGGGTTCAAGCTCTCGGCGCAGCACATCGAGCGAGATATTGACTTTGCGCTCGAGGCAACGGCGGATTACATCATTCTGGACGGTCGCGGCGGCGGCACGGGCGCGGCGCCGTTGATATTTAGAGACCACATCTCCGTGCCCACCATCCCGGCGCTCGCGCGGGCGCGCCAACACCTCGACTCGTGCGGCCGGGGACGGGCGTCGGACATTCCGTGCACGCTCATCATCACCGGCGGCCTGCGCACGCCGGCGGATTACGTCAAAGCGATGATGCTGGGTGCCGACGGAATCGCGCTGGCGAACTCGGCGATCCAGGCGATCGGGTGCCTCGGCATGCGCGCCTGCAACAGCAACAACTGCCCCGTCGGCATCGCGACGCAGAAGGACCACCTGCGAGCGCGGATCATCGTGGACGAGTCTGCGCAGCGTCTGGCGAACTTCTTTGGAGCGGCCGTGGAACTGATGCAGGTCATGGCCCGCGCGTGCGGGCACGATCACCTCGGCGGCTTCCAGGCCGATGATTTGACGACGTGGCATCGCGACATGGCCGAACTGAGCGGCGTGCGATTCGCGGGCGTGGGGCGTTCGTGACGGACGGCTTGGAAAGGACAAAGCGATGAGCCTGACCGTGGATCAACTGGCGGCCGAGCTGTGGGCCCATGTCGGATCGGACGCCGAGGCGTTCACCGAAGCGTGGCGCCAGGCGCACTACGCGGCGCAGGCCGTGGCGGAGGTGGGCAAGTCGTGGGGCGAGCCGCGGGAGGACGACGCGCACTCGGCGCTGCTGTTCGACCCGGAAGATGAGACGTGGTGCTCGCCCGCGGCGGATCGGCACGGCGGCGTGCGGGCCCGGTTGGACCTGGGCGCGGGCGTGATCACAATCGATCGGGACGAGCCGGGCGAGGGCGCGTGGATCGACCCGACGGGGCGGACGCTGGAGACGCTTCGCCAGTGGGTGCGTTCGACGGCCGAGCGGTTGACCGATGCGCCGCCGGATCAGGACGCGCAGCCCGCGCCCGACCTGCCCGAGCACGAACTGGGCACAGGCGGGCGGTTCTCGTTCGATGACGCGGGCGCGCTGTCTCAGTTGGAAACGCTGTACACGTTCGCGGCCGATCTGCTCGCGCGGACGGCCGAGGCGGTGCACGCGCGCACGGCCGACGGGGAAGACGAGCTGATGATCCGGCTCTGGCCGCACCATTTCGACGTTGCGACGCTGGCGGTGCTGGCGCGGGACGCGGGCGGGAACATGACCAAGACGATCGGCGTTGGCCTGACGCCGCCGGATGAGACGGAGGGGTCGGGGTACTTCTACGTCTCGGCGTGGCGGAAGGATGGGGAATCGTCGGAAGCGCCGACGCTCTCGCCGATGCCGCACGGCCGATGGGAGATGCGCGGCGGCGGCAGCGCGATGGCGGTGCTGCCGATCTCGGAGATCGCTCAACTGGACGACGCATCGGATCAATCGGAGAGGATCGCGGCGTTCGTCGCGGCGGGGTTCAACACCTGCGAGGAAATGCTCGGGCATGGCTGATACCAACGGCGGCAACGAACAACGCGTAACGCTGACCTGGCACAAGGTCGCCGAGAAGGGCGACCTGCCCGATGGCCGCGTGCGCACGGTGAGCATCGACCGCGGGGACTCGGTGGTGCAGGTGTGTTTGACCCGTGCCGAGGGGCAGTACGGGGCGCTCGATAATGCCTGTCCGCACCAGGGCGGGCCGCTCGGTGAGGGTTCGATCGAGAACGGCTGTTTGCGCTGCCCGTGGCACGGGTGGGACTTCGACCCGATCACGGGCAAGCCGCCCGGCGGGTACGACGACGGCGTGCGCACGTACCCGGTCGAAGAACGGGACGACGGCGTGTACGTCGCGGTCGAGGAAGAAACGCCGCACGAGCGCACGGTGAGCGACGTGATGGCGGAAACGCTGGTCGCCTGGGGCGTGACGAGCGTGTTCGGGATGGTCGGGCACTCGAACCTTGGTTTGGCCGATGCGCTGCGTCGGCAGACGGATTCGGGGGCGATGCGGTACGTGGCGATCCGGCACGAGGGGGCGGCGGCGTTCGCGGCGAGCGCATACGGCAAGCTGACCGGCCTTCCCGCGGCCTGCCTCACGATCGCCGGGCCGGGCGCGACGAACTTGCTGACGGGGTGCTGGGACGCGAAGGTGGACCGGGCGCCGATGATCGCGCTGACCGGACAGGTGAACCAGCAGGTGTTCGGCCCGGGCGCGTTTCAAGAACTGCCGTTGACCGAGGCGTTCAGTGCCGTCGCGGGGTTCAGCCACACGGCGTTGCCGGGGTCGAACCACGCGGAGTTGATCAGCCTGGCCTGCAAGCACGCGCTGATTCACCGCGAAGTCGCGCACGTGGTGTTTCCCGATGACGTGCAGACGATCCGGGCGGAGGACGAGGCGCCCGCGGGCACGCCGGAGGGTCGCGTGGCGGCGCCCGCGATCGCGCCGCCCGTGGACGCGTTCGATCGCGCCAAGGAGATGCTGCGCGAGGCGAAGCGGCCGGTCATCATTGTGGGGCACGGCGCCCGATTCGCGATGGCCGAGGTGCGTGCGCTCGCCGAAACGCTCAAGGCGCCGGTGCTCACGACATTCAAGGGCAAGGGGCTCATTGGCGATTGCCCGGAACCGGGCAACGAGGATCGCGCGGGCCACCCGCTCGGTTGCGGCGTGCTGGGCCGCTCGGGCACGCCGATCGCGAGTTGGTTTATGAACGAGGCCGACGTGCTGCTGGTGCTGGGCGCGAGCTTCAGCAACCACACGGGCATCACGCCGAAGAAGCCGACGATTCAGATCGACTTCGATCGCTGGCAGCTCGGGCGGTTCCACGGCGTGGACGTGCCGGTCTGGGGCGAGATCGGCGTGACGGTCAAGATGCTGTGTGAACGGCTGGCGACCAAGAACAACGCGATTGATCACACCGCCGAGATCGCCGAACGGTGGGAAATGTGGCGTGCGGAGAAAGCGTCGCGCCTGACGGATGATCGCAGCGACGCGGGCGGCTCGCGCGTGAGTTCGATCGCGGTCTTCGACGCGATGAACCGGCTCGTGCCGCGGGACGCGATCCTGGCGGTGGACGTGGGCAACAACACGTACAGCTTCGGGCGGTACTTCGAGGCGTCGGGCGATCAGGCGGTGCTGATGTCGGGGTATCTGGGGTCGATCGGCTTCGGGTATCCGGCGGCAATGGGCGCGTGGGCCGCGACACAGTCTCCGGACACTGAGCGCGCGCTCGACCGGTTCCGCGATCGGCCGGTGGTGTGCGTCACGGGTGACGGCGGGTTCGGGCAGTACGCGTGGGAGGTGAACACGGCCGTGCGCCACGGCATGAACATCACGCACGTGCTGCTCGTGAATGATGAGCTCGGCAAGATCAGCAAGGAACAACGCGCGGGCCAATGGGAGGTCTGGGAAACACGGCTGACGAACCCGAACATCGCCGAGTACGTGACGTCTTGCGGCGGGCTCGGCATCCGTGTGACGAAGCGGTCTGCACTGGACGACGCGATCGAGCGGGCGCTCGCGTACCCAGGTCCGGCGACCGTGGAAGTGCTGACGGAAACGGAGCTGATCTGATGCGTCGGAACGGATTGGTAGGCCTGCTTGCCTGTGCGGCCGCGGCGGGCGGCGCTTGGATCGCGGGGTGCGCCTCGGGCGACCGGCGCGCGGACCTGGCGGCGATCTACGCCCAGGCGGCGCAGCAGCCGGACGAAGGTCGCAACCCGGTGATTGTGATCCCGGGCATCCTGGGTTCGCGTCTGGTCGAGGGCACGACCAACCGTGTCGCGTGGGGCGCGTTCGACGGCGACTTTGCCAACCCTGAGCAAGCCGACGGGCTTCGGCTTGTGGCCCACCCGATCGGCGAGGGCGTGGCGCTGCGTGATCTGCGTGACGACATCGTGCCGGACGGCGCGCTGGATCGCGTCCGTGTGCCGGTCTTTGGGATCCCGGTCGAGCTGCGCGCGTACGTCGACATCCTGATGACGCTGGGCGTGGGCGGGTACCGCGATCAGATGCTCGGGCAGTCCGGCGCGGTGGACTACGGCGAGGCGCACTACACGTGTTTCCAGTACTCGTACGACTGGCGGCGGGACATTGTCGAGTCGGCCAAGACGCTCGACACGTTTATCCGTGACGCCCAGCGGTTGCAGATGGATGCGACGGGCGCGACTCTGCCGCCGCGGGTCGACATCGTGGCCCATTCGATGGGCGGGATGGTGGCCCGGTACTACCTGCGGTACGGCGCCGCGGATTTGCCCGCCGACGGCTCGCTGCCGGAGCTGACCTGGGCGGGCGCCGAGAACATCGAGCACCTGATCATGGTCGGCACACCCAACGCGGGTTCGATCCATGCGTTCTTGCAGTTGATCCGCGGCACGCCGCCGATTCCGTTTGTGCCGACGTACGGCCCGTCGCTGTTGGGCACGATGCCGGCGGTGTATCAGTTGTTGCCGCGGCCCCGGCACGGCGTATACCGCGATGCGGAAACGGGCGAGGCGATCGATGACGTTTTCGACGCCGAAGCTTGGGAACGCTACGGCTGGGGGTTGCTGTCGCGTCGTGAACGGACCGAACTCGAACGCCTGCTGCCGGAAGTTGAAGACGAGACCGAGCGGCGGCGGATCGCGCTGGACCACATCCGCAAGTGTCTCGACCGAGCACGGCGTGTCCACGCGGCACTGGATGTCGAGGGCTCGCCGCCCTCTTGGGTGCAGTTGCATCTGATCGCGGGCGACGCGGAGCGGACCGAGTCGGGCGTGACGATTGACCGAACATCCGGACGTGTGCGGGTCGCGCAGCACGAGCCGGGCGACGGGACGGTGACGCGGTCGAGCGCGCTGATGGATGAGCGACTGGGTAGAAAGTGGGTGCCGCGGCTGCGTTCGCCGATCGCGTGGAACAACGTGACATTCCTGTTCCGCGACCATCTGGGGTTGACGCAGGACCCGACGTTCGCGGACAACGTGCTGTTCTTGCTTCTCGAGCGGCCGCGCGGCGAGCGTGAATCGATGCCGGCGAGTGCGGGGCTGAGCGCCGCGGAGGTGGAGTGACATGACGGTCGACGTAGTGAATGCGGTGCTCGCCGCGGTGGGCGTGTACATGGTCATCGGGCTGCTGTTTGCTGTTCTGTTTGTTGCACGGGGCGCTCGACGGCTCGACCCGCACGCGGGCGGCGCGCCGGTGTTGTTCAAGCTGATGATCCTGCCGGGATCGGCGGCGTTGTGGCCGGTCTTGGCCTGGCGCTGGTTGGCCGGCCGCTCGATGTCTCGGCGGGGTGACGCGGACGGGAGTACGTCATGATCCGTGCGCAGCGGCGTGTGCATCTGTTGGTCTGGCTGCTGGCGCCGATCGGGCTGCTGGCGTTGATCGCGTGGTCGCTGAGTGTTCGGCCGAGTTGGAACGCGCCGGCGAGTAAAAGCTCGGCCGCGGAGGAGGTGACGCCGTGAGCGGGACGCACACGTGGGTCAAATGGAATCGGCACAAGCTGGTCTACGACGCGTTCGTCGCGGGCGGTTTGGTGCTGTTTCTTGCGGCGTTCATGGGTGTGGGCATCGCGATGCCGCCGGCCGGCGGGCCGCACGATCCGATGATTCTGATGATCCGTGCGTTCGCGGTCGCGGCGATCGTGCTGCTGCACATCGTGCTTTTGATCGGGCCGATGGCTCGGTTGGTTCCGCAGTTATCGCCGCTGCTGTACAACCGCCGGCATCTCGGCGTTACGACGTTCTTCGTCTCATTCGCGCACGCGGCGTTGGTGCTGCTGTACTACGGCGGCTTCGGGGTGCAGAACCCGCTCTCGGCGGTGGTCGCGGCGCCGCTGGAGGGTGCGGCGCCGGGCGGGTTGCCGTTCGAGGTGTTCGGCATGGGCGCGTTGGCCACTCTGTTCGTGCTGGCCGCGACGAGCCACGATTTCTGGAACTTCTCGCTCGGCCCGCGTCTGTGGAAGTGGATCCACATGAGCGTGTATGCGGCGTATGCGTTGGTGGTCGCGCATGTCGCGCTCGGGATTCTGCAGGACGAGCGGAGCCCGCTGTACGCGGCGTTGCTGGTGCTCGGCGTGCTGCTTGTGGGCGGCGCGCACTCGCTCGCAGCGCTGCGAGAGTTGGCCCGTTCGCGCATCGCGCACGTCGGAGCAGAAGACGGCTGGATCGACGGCGGACTGGCGAGCGACATCCCGATGGGCGGCACGGTCACGCTGGCGCCCGATGGCGGCGAACGCATCGCGGTCTTCCGATACCAAGACGGCGGCGCCGAGAAGGTGTGCGCCGTCGCGAACGCGTGCGCGCACCAGGGCGGGCCGCTCGGCGAGGGGCGCGTGATCGACGGCTGCATCACCTGCCCTTGGCACGGCTGGCAGTATCGGCCGGACGACGGCCAGTCTCCGCCGCCGTATCTGGAGCGGGTGCCGACGTACGAAGTGCGCGTTGAGGGCGGGCGTGTGCGTGTGAAGACGACGCCGCAGGAAGCCGAAACGGAGCGCGACCATGAGTGATGGGCCACGAACGAAGGGCCTGCGCGGGCCGAGCGGTGATGATCCGTTCTACGTCGGGTACCTGCCCACGCCGCGCGCCATAAAGCGTGCGGCGTTGCTCGCCGCCGGTTCGCTGGTGGCGATGCTGGCCGTGCTGGGCGCAGCCGCGCCGATGGCGCTGCGCGATCCGGGCCCCGCGGTGTGGGATCTGTCGCAGCAGGTGCAGGACACCGGCGTGCTGCGGCTGGAGCCGTACCCGCATCTGGTACAGACCGATTCGAGCGGCCGGGAGACCGAGCGGCTGCTGTTGGGTGAGGAGTTCAAGACGGGCGTCGGCGATCGGCTGGATCGGATGTCCGACGGCGCCGCGGCTTCGCTGGATGGCCGCACGATGACGGCTTCCGGCTGGGTGCTCACACGCAAAGGCCGTCGGATGATCACGCTGGATCCGAGCGACGACGGCCTGAAGGCCGAGCCGGGCGCGGCGGCTGGGCCGGCGGGACGCGACGTAAGCGATCTGCAAACGGTCACGCTGTCGGGCGAGATTCTCGACGGAAAGTGCTACCTCGGCGCCATGAAACCCGGCGACGGCGCCGCCCACCGGGCTTGCGCGATGCTGTGCCTTCGCGGCGGGCTGCCCGCGCTGTTCATCGAGCGCGGCGGTCCGAACGACGGGCGTGTGCACTGGATCGCCGACGCCGACGGCGGGGGCATCGATCCGGCGTTGATCCCGCACGTCGCGCAGCCGGTGACGCTGGTCGGCCGGATTGAAACGCTCGGGACGGCTTCCGTGCTGCGTGTCGATCGGCGCGAACCGCGGTAGAACGGCCACTCTTCGCTGATCAGCCTTCGTTCAGGCGCGAGGCAAATCGGCGGACCTCGGGCAACGCCGAAGTATCGGCGGCGACCTCCGCGAGGGTGACTTCGGCACGGGCCCGCTCGCCTTCGAGCAGATCGATCTGAGCGGCGATCAGCCGATCGGCGGCGGACCCGTCATCCGCCCGCTCGCGCAGTTGGCGGGCCGAGGCGACGAAGGCCGCCCGGTCCTCGGCGAGCAATGCTCTGCGGGCGCCCAGCACAGCGTCGATGCGTTCGATGTCCTGCGCTGATGCGTCGGCTTCGCGTGCGCGAGCGAGCAAGACCCTCGCCGCGTCGTGTGCGTCGAGGTCTGTGAGCGACGCTGCAAGCGAAAGAAGCGACGACGCGGGCAGCTCGGCAGACAGATCGAGCAGGCCGTCGAACTGCAAACGCTCGATCAGCTCGCGGGCCTCCTCGCCGGCAAGCCGACGCCGGTCGGCGTCGGTGAGCATCACACCCGCGTGGGCCGGGGGCGCCAGCCACTGCGCCCGAGGGCCGGGGGCGCGCTCGAGCAGGCCGGATTCCAGCAGCAACAACTCGGCGCGGGCGCCGCGGAGCGCCGCCCGCTCGCCGCCGGGCATCAGCGTTGCATCGGCCGCATCGTCGAGCAGCGCGCGGGCGTGCGACCACTCGGCGTGCAGCATGGCGGCCCGAATGGACTCGACATCGGGCCGGGCGCCGCCAGACGCGAGCCGCGGGACGACGAGCGCGACGAGCAGCACGAACAGCGCGGCCGCGGCGGCTGCAAACACGCGCGTCGGTGTCCGTCGCAGCCTGAGGCGCGTGAGATACGCAGCGCGGGCGAGCGGCTTCGAGGCGAGCGTGTTGCGCAGGTAGGTCGGTGACGGCCGGCCTTCGACGCACGCGCGCACGTCCTCGGCCAGCGCGGCCGCGGATGGATGCCGGTTGATCGGATCGGCGGCGATGGCACGGTCGATGGCGGCGGCGAGCGGCGCGGAGGTGAGGCCGCCGCCCGAAACGCGGGCCCCGCGCGACCATCGGCGTCGGCCGTGCTGGGCGCTCGCGGTGATCGACGAGGTATCCCCGGTCGCCAGCCAACGCAGCACGGCGCCCATGGCGTAGACATCGCTCTGGATCGTGGGCCGTTCGCCGACGTTGGCGAGTTCGGGCGCCGCGCACACGAACGCTTCGGGATCGGCGGCACGGCCCGCGCGGCCGAGCTCGGCGCCGAAGCCGATGAGGCGAGTAGTCGCCGGACTGGAGCTGTCGCGCGGCTGATCCACCAGTATCGCCGAGGGCCGCAGATGACGATGCACGATGCGCGCCTGATGCGCGACGTGCAGCGCTTCGCAGGCGCCGATGAACAGTCGCAGCAGGTCGTCGCGCGTAGGGCTACGGCTTTCGAGCCATTCGTCGATCGGTCGGCCGGGGTGCAGTTCGGTCACGACGTAGGGCTTGGGCCCGGTGAGGCCCGACGTATCAAGCACGCGTTCGAGGCCCGGGTGCTCGATCTGCGCGAGACGTTTGAGCTCGGATCGGCGGATGCGCGGCGCGAGGCCGTCGGCGCGGATGAGCTGGATACGCCGCACGGCGACCTTCTCGTGCGTGCGTTGATCGACGGCTCGGAACGTGACGCCGACGAGGCTGCGCGACAGGATCTCGGTCAGCAGGTAGCGGTTGTCGAGCAGGTGCGGGAGGTCTTCTTCGCCCGCTTTGGAGGGATCGCCCATCGCGGCGGCGGCGTCCACGGCGGCCTGCCAGTCCACGCCATCGGCGCCGCCGAACGCTTCGCCCAGCAGCCGGTGCGCGGCGCTCGTGCCCGCGGTGTCGCCCTCCTCGGCTTGCGATTCCTTGCGGTCGGACTCGAGCATGTCGTCGAGCATCGCGCGGGCTTCGGTGGAAAGCTTGGCTTCGGCGATGGCCGACGCGGCTTCCTCCGGCGCCAACTCGCGCACCCGGTGGAAGAGGCCCTCCATCGCTTCAAACTCTTTGGCGTCGATCATGCCGCACTCGCGAAGGACAGAGACCCCGCCCGGGAACACACGCGGGCCGCGTGACGGGCCCCATCAAACCGGCGCCTTCAGCCCTGCCCGGCCGATACCTTGCTGGCCAGCCACGCCTTGGCGAAGCGCCAGTCGCGCTCGACGGTGGGCAGCGAAACGCCGACCAGCTCGGCCACGCGGGGCAGCGACATGCCGGCGACGGTGTGCAGCACGCAGACCTCGGCCTTGCGCGGGTCGAGCTCGTGCAACTCGGCGAGCGCGTCGCGGACCTCCGGCCCGAGGGAGGCGGTGCCTTCGAGCGAGCCCTCGGCCTCGAGGCCGTCGCGGTTCTCGTCGATGGAAACGCCGCGGTTGCCGCCGCCGCGTTTCTGGGCCATGCGCGAGCGCTGGTAGTCGGTGATCATGCGGAGGATCATCCGCGTGGCGATGGCGAAGAAGTGCTCGGAGTTCTGGAACGTCACGTGCTGGCGTTTGAGCTCCATGAGCGCGTCGTCGGCGAGCATGGTGGGGCGCAGCGTGAGCTGGTCGAGGCGCTCGCCGAAGCGGTTGCGGAGGCGCCGGCGGGCGACGCCTCGGAGGTCCTCGTAGACCAGCTCGATGAGATCGGCGAAGGCGTCGTCCTGGCCTTCGTCCACCTGTTGGAGGAGGCGGGTGACACCATCTGTGGGTTTTTTGGACATGCGATGCGGCTCCGATCGAGGCACAGCCCCGAAGTTTCGATCATACCGCACGGACGCGCGGATCTCAGCGCCAAGAACCGAGCGGCGGCTCTGCATGCAGGCGAGTCGGTCATGGCGGATCAGGCCGGTAGTCTTGAGAAACGAAACGTCGCTGTCAGTATCCAAACATACATCTCAAAAGCATAAATGCCTTGCCACGCTCCAGAACCGTGACACCGTGTTCACGGTTGGCTGCCGATGTCGTTCTGGAGTGTTTTTAGGGTGTATCGGTACGAATGGAAAGGGAGGACAAAATGCGAGGGCATCAACTGGCCATTTGGGTGATCGGATTCTTTGGAACGGTAGCCTGCGCCCAGCCCATCCTTGGGGTGACATGGGACGGATTTGTAGTTGAACTCGATGCACAGACCGGGGCGGTCAGCAACACTCGTGCGTCGACCATCAACCGAATGAACTCACTGGCTCAGCTTCCGGACGGTCGCCTTGCAACCATTTCGGGCGGGTTCATCGATTCCATGACGCAGCTGCCCAACCGCTTGGCTTTCATCGACCCGATCACCGGAGCCGAGTCCCTTGGTCCGCTGCTCGATCTTCAAAGACCAACCTCGTTCCGAGCCTTGGCGGTTTCTGGCGACACATGGTTGGCCGTAGCGGACTCGGGGAGCATCGGCAGCGAAGATCGTCTGGTTCAGATTGACCCGTTGACGGGCGATACGACGGATCTAGGTGGACTTGGCTTTGCTGGCGTGCAGTCGCTTGCCTTTTCGTCGAATGGAACGTTGTTCGCTTGGGATGGCACTGGAAGCGCAGCGTCAGGAGGTGTTCGGCAGGGCGCGGGCTTGCTCATGGTCGATCCGATGACCGGCGCCGCAACCGATGTGTTCGTCGACGACATCGGCCTCTCGCTCCAGTCATTCGCATTCGGGCCGGGAGATTCAATTTTCGGAGCGACTGCTGGCGTGTTGCCAGGTGGGGGGATGGCAAACTCGCTTTATCAGATCGATGCCCAGACCGGTGATTCGACGCTCATCGGATCGTATGACCCGCAGTACGACATCCGCGGAATCAGTGTCGTTCCAAGCCTAGGCACGGGCGTTTACATCAGCACGTTTGCCGTCGCATCGGGCCTCGTCACTAGACGCCGCCGCGGTCGCTGAGCAAAGACTGTGATGAGTTAAGCAGATTCAACGACCCTACGGACATCCCGTCGACCACTCGGCGAGATAGCACGAGAAGTCGCTGAGCGAAACGCCGTCGCCGCCTTGACCAAAGTTGCAAACGCCCTCGGTCGTCACGTCCGCGCTGGCATCGGCCACGGCCCAGAGCGAGAGGTAGTAGCTGAAGTCGCTGAGTGTGACGGCGCCGTCGGGTTGGCCGTTGGATGTGCCGTCGGTGGTGAAGTCGGCCGGGCAGCAGGCGGCGCCAATGGTGAGGTCGCAGAGCGCGAGCTCGAGGTACTCGGCGGCGTCGACGTTGTTGTCGCCGTTGTTGGCGGGCAGTTGGAAGCTCGGGATGAGCGTGCCGCTGTCGACGGTGGTGTAGCTGGCGACGCCGACGTGGACGCGGTCGGGCAGGGCGCCGAGGAGCGCGGCGAGGTCGATGGTGGACTCGAGCACGGCGGTTCGGACGACCTGCGCCGGCGCCGAGCCCTGATCGAACCAGCCGGCAAAGCCGTTGGTCCCTTCCGTGCCGACGAAGGCGTTCCAGGTGGCGACCTGACCGCTCTTGCCCCACATCGCTGTGCCCAGCGCGCCCGGGCCGTTCTCGCCCGCGAGGAGAATGAAGCGGTCGTCGCCGCCGCTCTGGCTGTTGAGCGTGGTGGCGAGGTAGAGGACGTTGCCCTTGACACCGGCGTAGAGCGTGAGGCCGGCGCCGTTGTCGGCGACCTCGATCGCGTCGGCGTCGAGCATGCCGTCGACGGTCCAGGTGTCGATGGGCTCGGCGCCTTCGAGGGCGACGGCCCAGTCTTGGCCGTTGTTGTTATCCCACGTGCCGGCGCCGTCGTTGAAGACGAAGTTGAGCAGCGCAGCGCTGGATGGCGGACTGACGGTGATCTCAAAGCCGTCCACGGTCGGCGTCATGGGCACATCGCCGAAGACCGGCGCCCAGCCGTCCACACCCCAGTAGAGGTTGACCTCACCCGCCGAGGCGAGCGGACCGCCGGCGGGGTCGTACGCGATGGTCACGGACTCGCCGGCGACGGCCGGCTCGGGCGTGACGACGACGGAGTCGCTGCCGCCGCCCGGGTCGGTGGCGCCTTCGCCGTCGCCGATCCAGACATGCTGGATCGGGCTGCGCGTGACGACGCCGTTGGTGTCCACGGCTTCGACATAGTAGTCGACGAGCGTGTCGGACAGGCCGCTGAGCGTGGTGTAGTACTGATCGGCGATGTCTTGGGGCATCTCGAAGAAGTCGATGTTGGGATCGTTGAGCACGTTGCCGGCCGGGAAGGCGCGGGCGGTCATGGGCAGGTTCTGCCACGCCCCCACTTCGGCGCCGCCGGCGTAGGTTTCGTTCTGGAAGGTGTTGAGGTCGTTCACGCCGTCGGCGTCGGTGCGGTACCTGAGCGTCACGGACTGCACGCCTGAGACATCGTCGACGAACGTCCAGAAGGTGACGTCGGTGGGCATGACGGTCGGGACGTAACCGTAGGGCGAGCCGAAGTTGGTCTCGCCCGGGTTCCAGGGCCAGCGCTGCGGGACCCAGACCGTCGGACCGGTCGCGTCGAGGGAGGCGTCGCCGATGACGGTCGCGGTGTGCTCGAGCGCTTCGTTGGTGGCGATGGTGGGCTTGACCTCGAACTCGTTGGCGGTGCCGTAGTACATGTAGCCGCTGTTGAGCGCGCCGAAGAAGTAGTGCCACGCGCGCTCGACGGGGTTGGTCGCGGCGTCGGGGTTGAGGATCTCAAGACTGCTCACCGTGCCTCCGGTGTCGGTCCAGATCTGCTCGGCGGTGTCGAGGTGGTTCTGGGCGCTGGTGATGACGGCCCAGTTGCGGATGTCCTCGGCCCAGCCGTTCTCGATGTCGACCTGGCCTTGGGCGTTGACGGGCGGGTAGTTCCAGTTCCAGAACTGCGGCGAGCCGAAGTCGCCGTCGGCGTTGACCCAGGCTCCGTCCTCAACGTGAACCACGGCGCCCGCGGGCACGGGGTGGTCGGCGAGGTACTGCTCGACCGTGCTGGCGGTGTGGCCGGCGGCTTGGGCGTTGGACACCGTCTGCGACACGGCGTTCATGTAGTAGTTGAATCCGCCGCCCCAGGCGTTGTCGCCGTCGTGCGCGAAGGTGAGGAGCATGGGCCGATCGCTCGGCCGCGCGGCGAGGTCGTTCAGACGCTGTACGCTCAGAGGCCTGAAACCGTCTTCCCAGCCGAGCGCCTGGCCGCAGGGAACGACGATGATCTCGTAGACCTGACCCGTCTCGGGGTCGGCGTGCTGCGCACGTTGCGGCGTAAATGCGAACGGAACCGCCTCAGCCGGGCCGCAACCGCGGGAGATACCGATGCGTTCGTAGTCGCCCTGCGGCGGGTTGACCTGATCGGCCTTGTTCGGTGGGTCGCAGTTCACACCGCCGGAGCCGAACTGCACGGGGAAGTCGGCGCACGCACGGCTGAGCTTCTCGCTCGACACGAACGACCAGTCGATGCCCTCCTGATCGAGCACCTTGATCATGCGCGTGGAGAAGGCCATCTCCGACGGGAAGAAGCCGCGGCTGATGCCGGGGTTGCTCCCCCACGCCTGCGGGTACGCGGCCTGGTAGAGCTGGATCTGCCGGCGCAGCGTGCTCTCTTCGAGCAGCGGGCAGAGCGGGTGGTGGAACGGAAAGACGACGACATCGAGGCGCGGCTTGCCGCCGACCGTGGTCCAGTTGCGCGCGGTCTGGTAGTCGCCCGCCCAGTTGGAGCCGTACCCGAGTTGGAAGGCGTTGCCGAGCGACTCGATGTTCTCGATGAGCCCACCCGAGTACGAAACCTGCGCGCCGCCCTCGTTGGTCCAGCGGATGGAATCGATCGAGTCTTTGACCCGAAACTGGTACGCCGCGACGCGGTCGTCTTTGCCGAAGATGTCGCGGAGGTTGTTGAGCGGGTAGGCCGAGCCCGCGTCCTTTTGTTGGATCGAGGTCCACGCGGTCTCATAGCGATCGGCGCCGAAGGGCTGCTGGTCGGGCCAATAGATCGGCTGCTCCATGTGCCACAGGTACGTGAAGTGGAGGTCTTGCGCCGCGGCCGACATGCCCGCGGCAATCAACACCGAGGCGGATGCCAGTGAAGTAACGGCGCGGCGAGACGACAAAGCGTGCAAAGTCATGATGGCAGTTCCCGGATGCGGTGACACCGGCCTCAATCGGCGCGGTCGAACTCGGACCAAGGTAGCAGGAATAGCCGGATGACGCACTGGTTTATGCTGGGGCTCTTTCACCCATGCTGCGGACGGAGCCGTGCCGCCTCGCGTCCGGTAAAGGCCCTGGCGTCATCGAAACGCCAACGCCGAGCGGTTTCCCGCAGCGCCGATGGGCCGTGTGACGTATCTTGCACGGGTGAAGCCAGAGGATGAAGCGCCAACTCTGGGAGCGGCCCGGCGTTCGGTTGAAGTTGGGTGGTCTGTCGGCGGTCAGACGATCGCCCCTTCCAACATGCGCGAAGGCCAGTCGATCGGGCCCTACAAGCTGCTCGACCGCCTGGGCGAGGGCGGCTTCGGCGTAGTCTGGCTGGCCGAGCAGACGGGCACGATCCGCCGCCGCGTCGCGCTCAAGGTCATCAAGCCGGGGATGGACACGTCGCAGGTGACCGCGCGGTTCGAGGCCGAGCGGCAGGCGCTGGCCGTCATGGACCACCCGTCCATCGCGCGCGTGTTCGACGGCGGGCTGACCGACGACGGGCGCCCCTACTTCGCGATGGAGTTGGTCGAGGGCAAGTCGATCACGTCCTTCGCCGACACCGAGCGCTGCGGGCTCAAGGAACGCATCCGCCTGATGATCAAGGTGTGCGACGCAATCCAGCACGCGCACAACAAGGGTGTCATCCACCGAGACCTCAAGCCCAACAACGTGCTCGTCGCCTACATCGACGGACGCCCCACGCCCAAGGTCATCGACTTCGGCGTTGCCAAGGCGCTCAACCAACGCCTGACCGAGCGGACGATCTACACCGAGCAGGGCCAGCTCATCGGCACGCCCGCGTACATGTCACCCGAGCAGGCCGAGGGCTCGGGCATGGACGTGGACACGCGGTCGGACGTCTACTCGCTGGGCGTCATTCTCTACGAACTGCTGACGGGACAGATCCCCTACGACCCCGACCAGCTCCGCACGGCCAGCTTCGCTGAGATCCAACGCATCGTGTGCGAGGTCGAGCCGCCCAAGCCCAGCCAGCGTTACCTGCAGGGCTCGGGCGGTTGGACGTACCTGCGCAGCGCCGGCCGCGGTGTGGACCCGCGCTCGACCGCGAAGACACTCAAGAGCGATCTGGACTGGGTCGTGATGAAGTGCCTGGCGAAGAACCGGGAGATGCGGTACAGCTCGCCGGCGGTGTTGGGTGAGGATCTGTCGAAGTTCCTCGACGGGTACGCCGTGGGCGCGCGCCGGTCGAACATTCTGTATTCGGTCGGCAAGACCGTCCGGCGGCAGCGCGCGGCGATTGTCGCGGGCTTGATCGTGACGGCGCTCGTGGTGCTTGCGTTGAGCTCGGGCGTGTCGGCGTTGTCAGGCCGATCGCTGCGTGGCGCGAACGTGCAGCTCGACGCGCGGCTCGCCGCGGAATCGCAGCTTTTGCAAGCCGCGATCGCCGAGCGCATGGGCACGCAGGTCGAAGAAGGTTTGAACGACGCCGTCCGTGCGCTGCACGCGCAGATCATCGCGTCGCTCGCATCGGCGAACGAACCCGACGCCGTGCGGGCGTTCGCTGTTTCGCCGCGTGACCCGCGATCGCTTCGCACGCTACTCGCCGCGCGGCCGGACGACGGCGTGGGCCTCTGGGCGGCTGTGGGGCTCGGGCTCGAGCACGCGGTGCGTCTGCGCGATGAGGCTCCGACAACGACCAACATCGCGGTGGCCGGTTTGCAGCGCGAAGCGGGCGCGGCCCTGCGTAGTGACGCGATCCTCTCGCAGCGCGAAGCCATCGCGGGTGAAGACGCCGACGCGGCCGACGCCGCAGGCGCGATCGCATCGGCCGCACGTGTGGACCTGATCGACGTGCTGCTGGCCGAAGCGACGCGGCTCTCTGAAGATGCGTCGGCGCCAAAGATCGAAATCGCCGCGGGCTGGTTGCGGCTCGGGGCCGCGCGTCTGACGTTGGGCGATGCCCGCCGAGCCGCGACCGCGCTGGAACTGGCCGCGTCGACCGCGGAGACCGTGCCGAACGACGACCCGCGGGCGGCGATGCTCGCCTTGGCCGCCGCGCGCCTCCAACGCGTCGCGCATAGCAACGGGTCGATCGACGCCGCGTCGATCACCGAGGAGGTCCCGCGTGACCTGGCGGCCTTGCTCGGGCGCGCGGTCGACAGCCTCGATCGCGAGTAACCGATCCGACTGCGTGCGATGGCGTTGACCGGCCAGGTTTAGAGCTGCTCGAGGAACCGCAGGTCATTCTCGAAGAGCCAGCGGATGTCGGGGATGCCGTACTTGCCCATCGCCAGACGCTCGATGCCCATGCCCCAAGCGAACCCGGTCCATTCCTCGGGGTCGATGCCGCAGGCTTCGAGCACGGCCGGATCGACCATGCCGCAGCCGCCGAGTTCGATCCAGTCCGGCGGCTGGTCGGGGCGCAGGCTGATCTTCATGTCGAACTCGGCCGAGGGCTCGGTGAAGGGGAAGTAGCTGGGCCGCAGGCGGATCTCGGCGTCCGGCCCGAAATAGGCGCGGGCGAACTGGAAAAGCGTTGTCTTGAGGTGCGACATGGTGATGTCGCGGTCGATCCAGAGCGCTTCAAGCTGATGGAACATGAACGAGTGTGTCGCGTCGACCGTGTCGGGTCGATACACCCGGCCCGGGCTGACGACCTTGATCGGCGGGCCCCAGCCTTCCTTGACCGCGTCTTCCATCACACGGATCTGCACGGTGCTCGTCTGCGAGCGGAGCATGCGCGGCGGCACGCCCTTGGCCGAGGCCTCGTCGGGATCGTCGACATAGAAGTTGTCGATCGGGTCGCGGGCGGGGTGCTCGGGCGGGATGTTGAGCTTGATGAAGTTGTGCTCGTCGTCTTCGAGCTCTCGGCCGTCGGCGACGGCAAAGCCCAGACGCGCGCACACTTCGACCAACTCGTCGCGCACGCGGGTGATGATGTGCCGACCGCCCACCGAGCCGGCGTGGATCACGCCCGGTTCGGTGATGTCGAGCTTGGGCCCGGACTGACTCGGGGCCGATCCGCCGCCGGCGCCCGCTTGCTTGAACGCCGCCTCGAGCCCTTGCTTGACCTCGTTGGCCTTCTTGCCGGCCGCCGGTTTATCGGACGGGGGCACTTCCTTCATGCCAGCCATCGCCGCCTTGAGCCGACCCTTGGAACCGAGATATCGGACCCGCCAGGCTTCGACGGCTTGGGCGTCCTGCGTGGCGGCGAGCTCGGCCAGCCCCTCGGCGAGGAGTTGATCGAGCTGTTCGACGAACGTGGTCTCGGCAGGCATAGGCGGAGAGTTTAGGCGTCGAACCGTCGGCCGCGGGCTCCCGGGGGTGGCGCCCTCGGCCCGCGTCGATCGGCCCGCGTCGATCGGCCCGGCGGCGTGCCCGGGACGCGGCGGACGTTCGCCCGGCGACATGTCTGATCGGCCTTGATTCGGGCCCGCCGCGGACCGATACCCGGGTCCAGCGGGAGGTCAGATGTCGCAAACCGTGCTGCTGATCGATGACGAGGTGCATATCCGGAGCGTGCTCGGCCGCCGATTCGAGGCGTCGGGCTTCCGCACGCTGATCGCATCTGACGCCGAGGAAGGCCTCGAGTTGCTGACCGAGGCGTCTCCTGACGCGATCGTTGTGGATCTGCAGATGCCCGGCATGTCGGGGCTGGAGTTTGGGCGTGAGGCGCAGAAGCGTTGCGAGCGGACGCCGCCGATGGTGCTGCTGACGGCCCGTTCACATCTTGCGGACGACCACGCCGTCACCGAGTCGGGCATCGACCGGGTCATGATGAAGCCGTTCAGCGCGCGAGAGGTCGTGCGCACGATTCAGGAACTGATCGCGGCGGCGTCCGAGGCCGACTCCAATGCTGATTCTGACTCCAGTCAGGGCCAGGTGGCAGCATGAGCGCGGCCATCCCCAGCGCGTCCGACCCGCTCGAACGCACCCGACGGCTCGGGCTGTGGGCATCGCGCGATGCCGCCGGGTTGCCCGATTGGATCGGACAGACCGCGCTGGCGCGCACGCC
>JBCBZM010000101.1:0-11021 GCA_039815345.1 Planctomycetota bacterium
CAGCCGCGATGTTGTCATACGCAACTCTACCTTCAACGATAACGAAGGCGACGGCTACGGCGGCGCCGCGTATCTCAACGGTATGTTCGAGATTGAGAGCTCCACCTTCGCCAACAACCGCGCCAAGGAAGAGGGCGGCGCAATCTTCATCGGTTACCAGGGCGAAGGCTCGGTGCGTAACAGCACGTTCTTCCGCAACGAGGCCGACACCGACAGCACCGGGGACGAACTTGGCGGCGCCATCTTCGCTTCCGGCCAGTTCAGCAGCCGGCCTCCCGGATCCATCGTGATCTCCAGCACGATCTTCGCTTCCGACACCGCCGCCGGCAGCCCGAACACGCTCGAGTTCGAGCAGCGCGGCGCGATCAACTTCAACGAATCCCGCAACAACCTGTTTTCGAACGCGGGGAGTTCCGACTCGCTCGTCAATGGATTCAACGGGAATCTCGTGAGCTTCAACCCGCGGCTCGGCACGCTTGATTTCCACGCGGGCTCGCCGACGCCGGTGCTGAACCTTCTGCCGGAAAGCCCGGCGATCAACGCGGGCGATAACCCGCTCGACCTGGCGACGGATCAGCGCGGCCTGCCGCGATTGGCCGCGGGCGCGCCGGATATCGGCGCGTTCGAGTATCGCCCGGTGGTTCTTGCTGATGTGGATATCAGCGTGGATCGGTTCTTCCGTTCCGAGGGCGTGCGTCTGACTTCGTCTATCCAGCTGAGAGACGGTCTGGTCGGCGCGGTGGTCTATTACCTCGACGCCAACGGTAATGGCGTTGCCGAGGCTGAAGAGCGCATCGGGGACGCGTCGGCCGGTCCCGACTTTGCCTTTACGTTCCTTCCGAGCAGCGGCGTGTCGGCCGGTGGTCTGGAGTTCCTTGCGGTCGTACGCGACGCGAGTGGCCTGACGGGTCTTCCCTTGAAGCTCAGTGCCGAGTTGGAGGACGACCTGCCGACGCGGGCGAAGATCGCATCGGTCGGTTTGAGCACGAGCGAGTTCAGCCAGGGCGACTCGGTCACGATCACCGCCGATCTGGAGGCGGGCGACCTGGCACCCGGCTCGGTTCGGTTCTATGTCGACAGCGACGGTGATGGGGCCTTTGACCCGGCGATCGATCGTCTGCTCGGCGAAGACACGGACGGCTCCGACGGGTTCGCGATCACGCTGTCCGGCGCACAGACAGCGCAGCTCGGCGTTGGGTTGAACAACATCCTCGCGGTCGCGACCGATGGGTCGGAGAACGCTGAACCGGTGCTTGCCACTGCCAGTGTGCTCTACAGCCTGCGTGCGGGCGACAACAACGTCGTTCGCGGTGTCGCCGATCGTGCCGACAATCACCGCCTCGTGACGGTCAATGAGGCCGGCGACGTCCTCGCGTTCGAGCAGGAGGGTTGGAACGTGGTCAACCTGACCGATTCGCTGGGCGCACCCAAGGCCATCGGTGACGCGTTGACCTGGATCGATCCCAAGGCCGATGGCCTCTACGCGGCGTATCCGTCTGCCGACGGGTTGATTCTGCTCGCACGCTCCGCCGAGGGTGTGTGGTCGTTCCGGAATCTCGATACCGAGTTGGGTCTCGATGCCTCGCAGGTCGTCAACCAGATCACGCAGTTCACCTCGGCCGAGGCGACGGGTCAGGTTGTGGTGATTGCGGGCAAGACGGCCGACGGCGCCCTGTTCGTGTATCGCCAGACCGGCGGCGTGAATGCCGACGGCTTCGAGTACGCCCATATTGATCTCAACGCCGAAGCCGAACGCGGCGGGTTCAGCATCCCGCAGCTGACAGAACTGATCAGTTACCGCCCGTCGTGGGACGCGTGGCACTTGGCTGGGCTGGATGAGAACGGCGACATCATCAGTGTGTGGCAGCCGCCGGGCACGACGTCGTGGCGCGTCGACAATCTTTCGACGATCACCGGCGCGCAGCCGCTGGTTGGCGGGCTGAGCGTCATTCTCACGAGTTGGAACGGGATTACGTTGACCGGCCTCGACGCGGGCGGCTCGGTGATCTCGTCGTGGTGGGTGCCACAGTTCGGCGGGGATTGGCGCCAGCTCGACTTGACCGCGGCGTTCGATGGCCCGGCGCTTTCCAACGCCGCGCTCACGTCGTTCTATACGTCGTGGAATGCCCAGAACTACGCGGGCGTGAACGAGCAGGGCGAGGTCGTCGTCTACTGGTGGGTGCCGCAGTTCGGCGGCGCCTGGCGTGTGAGCACGCTGACCGAGGCGGCCGACGACTCGACGCGGATCACGAGCGCGCTCAACGCGCATGCTTCGACGGCGAGCACGCTGAACGTGTTCGGCGCCGCGGCTGACGGCTCGGTGGTGCGGGCTTCGTGGCAGCCGGGGGACGGCCTCTGGAGCCTGGAGAATCTGACCGAGACGGCCGAACGGGTGTAGTTCCGCTCCAGCACGCTTCGATTCTCTTGATGGGTGGCTGCGGTTCGGTCTTTGAACCGTGTGGAGCCGTTGGTCTTGCCTGCCCGGTCGCGCGGTCTACACGCGGGGTTGCTGTTAGAGTGCCGGCGTGAGCGCGTGGCCGCAGCCGAGAAGGCATGGTCGGCTTTCGCACGCACTCGGGGTCATCGACTGTCGCGAGGGGACGCTTTGGACCTGCTGCTGAGCCCGCCCATTCTGTTCTTCCTGCTCGGTGTGCTCGCGACGCTGCTGCGGAGCGATCTGGACTTCCCCAAGCCGGTGGCGCGGCTGCTGTCGATGTATCTGCTCATCGCGATCGGGTCGTACGGCGGGTACAAGCTCTCGCAGGGCGAACTCGACGGGCAGGCCTTCGCGGTCATGGGCGTATCGGTGTTGGCTTCATTCGCGATGCCCTTCGCGACGTTCTTTGTGTTGCGGCTGAAGCTCGCATCGCTGGACGCGGCGGCCGTGGCGGCAACGTTTGGCTCGATCTCGGCGGTTACGTTTATCACGGCGGTCGCGTTTCTGGACTCCGAAGACATCCCGTACTCGGGCTACATGGTCGCGTCGATGGCGTTGATGGAGTCCCCGGCGATCATCGCGGGCGTGCTGCTCGCTCGGTTCGCAGCGAAGCGTGTTCGAGCCGAAGCGGTGGGGCGGGATTCGGCGGCGCGGCTCGACACTCACGCCGAAGACGGGCGAGGTCTGTGGCGTGACGCGGCGTTCAACGGGGCGGTGCTGCTGCTGCTGGGCTCGATGCTGATCGGGTACGTGACGGGCGCGGAGGGCTGGGAGGCGATCTCGCCGCTGATGTACGACCCGTTTAAGGGCGTGCTGTGTTTGTTCTTGCTCGATATGGGCTTGGTTTCGGCGCGGCGGATCGGAGATCTGCGCAAGGCCGGGGTGTTTTTGATCGTGTTCGGCGTGGTCGGCGCCGTGGTGCAGGGGCTGGTCGGCGTGGGCACGGCGTGGCTGCTGGGGGTCGGCCCGGGCGATGCGCTGCTGCTGGCGATTCTCTTTGGGTCGGCGTCGTACATCGCGGTACCCGCGGCCATGCGGCTGGCGTTGCCGGAAGCCAACCCATCGATCTACATCCCGCTGGCGCTGACGATCACGTTCCCGTTCAATATCGTGGTGGGGATCCCCATGTACTACGCGATGATCACGGCGTTGGGTTTCGGCGCCAGCTGAACGCGGGCCGGGAAGGGGTTTAGCGATGCACGCCGTCAAGCGGATCGAGATCGTGATCGACAAGCCGCACGTGCCGAAGGTGCGCAAGGCTCTGGAGCCGTTCGCGCTGCCCGGGCTCTCGGTGCTGGAGGTCGTCGCGGGGTACGGCGACCGAGGCGAACGTCACGGCGGCGGGCTCTCCGACGCGCTGGCGAATCAGTATCTGCTGACCACGTGCCGACCGGAGCAGTTGACCGCGCTGGCCGAGGCGCTCGAGCCGGTGCTTCGGCGGTACGGCGGGCTGTGTCTTATCTCGGACGCGATGGTGATCCGCGACGAGGCGTAGCAGTTGAACGCGCGCTTTGGCGGCTGGCTTTATCCGGCCGGGGTGTACAGCGTGGCGGCGCCCGGCCCGACGGGCAGTCCGAGCCCGAAGACCCAGACGTAGAACAGGATCATCCAGCCGATGAGAAACGCGATGGAGTAGGGGAGCATGGTCGCGACCATGGTTCCGATGCCCAGGTCCCGCTTGTACCGCGTCGCGACGGCAAGGATCAGGCCGAAGTAGCTCATCATGGGCGTGATGATGTTCGTCGTCGAGTCGCCGATGCGGTACGCGGCCTGGATGACCTCGGGGCTGTAGCCGATGGTCATGAGCATCGGCACAAAGATGGGCGCCGTGACGGCCCACTGCGCGCTGGCCGAGCCGAGCATGAGGTTGACCACGCAGCACATGAGGATGAACGGGATGAACACGAGCGGGTTGTCGAGTTTGAGCGCGACGAGGGCGTCGGCGCCGAGCACGGCGAGGATCTGTCCGAGCCCCGAGTAGCCGAAGAACGCCACGAACTGCGCGGCGAAGAAGACGAGCACGATGTAGAGGCCCATGCTGCGCATCGCGCCGGCCATGGCGTCGATGACGTCGCGGTCGTTGCGCATCGTGCCGACGACCCGGCCGTAGACGAAGCCGGGGATGACGAAGAAGACGAGAATCACCGTGACGACACTGCGCAGGAGCGGCCGGAAGGCTTCCGGGCCGGTGGCGGCGGGGTCTGGGTTACGGAGGACCCCCCAACCGGGCAGCCAGTCGGCGGAGATCGAGCCGGGGAGCGTGGGTCCCGCGACAACGACGATGCCCATCGACACCAGCAGCGCGCTCAAGCCAGCGAGGACGAGCCCCCGGCGCTCGACGCGGGTGAGTTTGGCCATCTCGGTCGCCGGTTCGAGGTCTTCGTCGGCTTCGCTTTCGTCGTACGGCCCGAGCCGGGGCTCGACGATGCAGGCGGTGACGAACCAGCCGAGGCCCGCGATCAGGAACGTACTGACGATCATGAAGTACCAGTTGACGGCCGGGTGGACTTCATAGCTGGGGTCGATGAGCCGAGCGGCTTCTTCGGTGATGCCGGCCAGCAGCGGGTCGACGGTGCCGATGAGCAGGTTGGCCGAGTACCCGCCGGAGACGCCCGCGAAGGCGGCGGCCATGCCCGCGAGCGGGTGCCGACCCAGCGAGCGGTACATCGCCATCGCGAGCGGGATGAGGACGACGTACCCCATCTCGCTGGCGGTATTGCTCACGACCCCCGCGAAGACGATGACGAGCGTGACGAGGTTCTTGGGCGCCCAGAGGACCAGGCCTCGCACGGCCGCGGTCAGCAGGCCCGACCGCTCGGCGACACCGACGCCGAGCAGCGCGACCAGCACAGTGCCCAGCGGCACGAAGCCGGTGAAGTTGGTGACAAGGCTCTGGCTCATCCATCGGACGCCTTCGCCGGTCAAGAGGCTCTGGACGGAGAAGACCTCGCCTTCGTTGCCGGGCCTCGGGTCCTCGACCGTCAGGCCCGCCCAGGACGTGATCCCGGAGAGCACCACCACACCGAGCGCGAAGAGCGCGAAGAGCGTGACGGGGTGCGGGAGCAGATTGCCGAGCCACTCGACAACGTTGAGCAGGCGGGCAACGGCGCCCTTGCCTCGGTCGGCTTGGGTGTCCTTGTTCTGGCTCTCCGAATCGGAACGGGCGCCGGTGCGAGGGTCGGGCCGTGTCGGGGGTATCGGGGGCGTGGGCTCCATCGCGGCATGCTACCGGTGTGCGCGCTGGGGTCGGGTCCGGGGCCGCGGCACGTCCTGGTGACCGGAGAGTCGGGTGGCTCGGGATATCGCGAGCAGTCCGATCGAGCGAGCCAGTCTGGCGGCACAAGGCACTGTCCCGTAAACTGTTCCAGGCAAACTCAATCTTTGGCTGGAGACCCGCGTGCCCTATTGCAGAATCGTTCAGAGTCTGGTTCTCGCTGTGTGCTCGATCCTCACGACGCCCGGCGCAGCGATGGCCCAGACCGCGCCCCGATGGAACGACCTGAGCGTGATCTCGGTGAACCGCGAGCCCGCGCGGGCGACTTCGTTTCCGTTTGAGAATCTCGATGAGGCGGTCGCGTTCGCCGGCCCGGGCGGGTACCTGCATTCCCGATACGTGCAGTTGCTCAACGGCGAGTGGGACTTCAAGTGGTATGAGCACCCGGATGCGCTCGACGGCGGGTTCGAGCGTGACGACTACCGCGGCGATGGGTGGACGACGATCCCTGTGCCGAGCAACATGGAGCTCGAGGGTCACGGCTACCCGCACTACATCAACATCGGATACCAGTGGCCCGATGTGGAACCGCCGTACGTGACGCCGGAGGCCAACTGGATCGGCCGGTATCGGCGGACGTTTGAAACGCCCGAACTCTGGAACGGACGGCGGGTCTTTGCGCGGTTCGACGGTGTGGCGAGCGCGTTCACGCTGTGGATCAACGGCCAAGAGATCGGCTACAACGAGGGTGGGCGGGCGTCGTGTGAGTTTGACATCACCGATGCGCTGCGCGACGGCGAGAACCTGATGGCGGTCGAGGTGTACCGGCTCAGCGACGGCTCGTACCTCGAATGCCAGGATTTCTGGCGTCTCAGCGGCATCTACCGGGACGTGATGGTCTGGGCGTCACCCGAAACACGCGTCCGCGACAAGCGGATTGTGACCGACCTGAGCGACGACTACTCAAGTGCAACGGTGCGCGTCGAGGCGCTGGTGACAACCTACGCGAGTGAGCCGCTGGGCTTTGAGGCGTGCCCGACGATCGAGGCAACGCTGTTCGGTCCCGACGGCGGCGTGGTGGCAAAGGCAGCGACACGCAAGGTTCCGGTGGCGCCGGGCGTTGACACGGCGGCGCATCTTGAACTGGAGGTTGAGGACGCGGCGCTCTGGTCGGCCGAGGATCCGACGCTGTACACCCTCGGGCTCGTGCTGCTCGGGCCTGATGGCGCCGTCCTCGAAGCAACCGGCCATCGTGTCGGCCTGCGCGAAGTCGAGATCGCGGGCAAGCAGATCCTCATGAATGGTCAGCCGGTGCTGTTCCGCGGCGTTAACCGACACGAGCACGAGCCTGACCGCGGGCACGCCGTCACGATCGACGACATGGTGCGCGATGTCGAACTTATGAAGCGGCATAACTTCAACGCCGTGCGCACGTGCCACTACCCGAATCACCCGGTGTGGTACCAGTTGTGCGATCTGTACGGGCTCTACGTGATCGATGAGGCGAACATCGAATCGCACGGCATCGGCTACGACGAGGACAAGACCCTCGCGAACAAAGCCGAGTGGATCCCTTCGCATCTGGATCGGTTCAGCCGCATGGTGATCCGCGACAAGAACCACGCGAGTATCGTGACTTGGTCGATCGGGAACGAGATGGGTGACGGCGTCGCGATCACCGCCTGCTATGACTGGGGCAAGGCGTACGACCCGACAAGACCGATCCAGTCGGAGCAGGCCAAGCTTGGTCGCAACACGGACATCTATTGCCCGATGTACGCCCGGCCTGATCGGATCCGGCGGTACGTCGAGCAGGCCGAGGATGACATGCCGCTGGTGCTGTGTGAGTACACGCACGCCATGGGGAACAGCAACGGCGGGTATCACACGTACTGGAACCTGTTCGAACAGCACGATCAGTTGCAGGGCGGGTTCATCTGGGACTGGGTGGATCAGGGGCTTGAGCTTGCGCAGCCGCCGATCCGCGTTGTGGACGTGATCGAGCCGGCGATGACGGTTTCGTACGACGGACGCAACATCACGCTGCCGACGGAGGCCACGCCGAACATCGCCGGGCCCGTGACGGTGGAAGCGATCGCTCGGCTCCCGCAGGCGGAGAAGCTGGGCCATGCGACGATCGTGGGCAAGGGCGACCAGCAGTGGGCGCTCAAGGTGCTGCCGAACGATGACTTGCTGTTCGTTGTCTACGGCGACGGCGAATGGCGGCGTGTCGCGACGCCGCGGGACCCGCGATGGACTCGGGGGTATCACCGCTTCACGGGTGTGTTCGACGGGGAGGCGTTGCGGCTGTACGTGGATGGCGAGCAGGTCGCCGAGCAGGTCACGGGGCGCGTGCGTGTCAACCAGACGGAGTTCCCCGTCACAATCGGCTACAACAGCCAGATCGAGGGTCGACAATTCGGCGGCGGTGTGCGGCGCGCACGGGTGTGGGCGAGGGCACTGTCGGCGACCGAGATCGCCTCAGAGCAAGCCGGGTCGCCGCCCGCGATCGAGGTTTCTTTGGAGGCGCCGCGCGTGCGCACACAGAGCGAGCGTGTCGGTCGTTACTTCGCGTACGGTGGCGCTTTCGAACCGGCGGGGCTGCGGCATGACGACAACTTCTGCATGAACGGCGTCGTGAACGCCGACCGCGTCGAGAAGCCGGCGATGGCAGTGATCCGGCATATCCATCAGCCGCTGGATGTAGGTTCGTTCGATGAGGCTGCGGGCACGCTGGAACTGACGAATCGGTACGCGTTTACGAACCCTGAAGAGATGCTTGTGGGGACTTGGATCGTCACGGAAGACGGCGCCGAGCTGAGCCGCGGCTCCTTGCCGGCTCCCGACGTCGCGCCGGGCGCCACGCGCACGGTTCGGGCCGCGATCGATCTGCCGAGTGAGCGTGTGCCGGGGATGGAGTATCGGATCCGCATTGAATGGCGCTACGGCAGCGACACTCGGTACGCGACAGCAGGGCACCTTGTCGCGTGGGACGAGCACGCGTTGCGATCAACGCCCGCGAGAGAGGCGGCGCCCTCGCCCGAGTCGCGCGTTCGCGTAACCACCGGGCCGCGGGCGCATCTGCTGGAAACGCCGTCGCTCTCTGTCGCGATCGATAAGGATTCAGGCCTGATGACGTCGGTGCGGCTCGGTTCCCGCGATGTGCTGATGGACTCGATGCGGCCGAACTTCTGGCGGGCGCCGATCGATAACGATCGGGGGAACAACGCGCCGGCACGTCTCGGCGCGTGGCGAACCGCGGTGAACGGATACGGCGCGCGCAGTGTGTCTGTGCAGGAGCTTGAGGACGGGTCGGCACGCGTCACGGTGGATGCGCGTCTGCGCGGCGTGAAGCAATCGATGACTTTGATATACACGATGTCGCCGCGGGGAGAGATGCACGTCGAGATGTCGATGCCTCCGGTGCGCGAAGGAGTGCCGAAGCCGATGCCTCGATTCGGCCTGCGTGCGATGCTGGTCGGCGAGTTCGATCGGTTGACGTGGTTCGGTCCCGGGTCGGAGGAGTCGTATTGGGACCGTGACGCGTTGCCCGTTGGCCGGTGGACATCTACGGTGGCCGATCAGTATTTCGATTACTCAGAGCCTCAGGAAACCGGCAATCACGTCGCAACTCGTTGGTTTACGTTGACCAACGCCGAGGGGCTCGGTCTTGCGTTCCTCGCCGATTCGGAGCGTTCCAGCGTGCCGGACCAGGCGGTGAGCTTCAGTGCGCTGCCATACTCCGTCGAGCAGCTCGAACAGGCGAAGTATGCGTACCAGCTTGAGGCGGATGAGAATGTGCATCTCATGATCGACGTTGCACAGACGGGTGTCGGCGGTGACAACTCCTGGGGCGCCAAGACGCACCCGCAGTACACGCTGCGCGCCGATCGTGAACATCGCCTCGCGTTTGTGTTCATGGCGATCGAAGACACGGCGGACTTGCTCGAACGGCGTCGGTTTCGTGTCTCGCCTTGAGGCTGCCCCGCCGGCCGGCGGCTAGGGCTTCCAGGAGCCGAGCGACGGGTACGCGGGCGGAACCATCTCGTCGGCCCATGCTCTAACGCGCTCGGCGAGTTGGTCGAACGCGGCGCGTTGGGCTGTGGACAGGTTGTTGCGTTCGCCGATGTCGTTGCCGAGGTCGAAGAGCTGGTTCCGGGGCTGAGCGCCGGGCCGCATGATCAACTTCTCATCGCCGCGTCGCATGGCGAGGTGTTGCCGGCCGTATCGACGCCAGAATAGGGCCTCGTGCGGGTCGCCGGTCGCTTTGCCGGAGAGGTACGGTCGGAGATCCACACCATCGAGCGGCTTGTCTGGAAAGAGTGCCGCCTCGGCTTTGGGTCCAGCGGCGGCGACGGCCGTGCCGGCAATATCGAGGGCGCTCACCGGGCGGTCGTAGTCAACGCCGCGCGGCATGGCCGCGGGCCAGCGCATCGCGAACGGCACACGGAGTCCGCCTTCGTAGAAGTCGCCCTTATGCCCGCGCAGCGGGCGGTTGCGTGATGCGTTGTTCTTGGCGCCGCCATTGTCGGACAAGAACACGACGAGCGTGTTGTCCGAGGCCCCGCTCTGGTCGAGGGCTTCGAGCACGCGGCCAACGCCGTCGTCCATCGCGCTGACCATCGCCGCGTAGGTGCGTCGGCGTTCGTTGTTGATGGAGGCGAAGCGCGCCAGGTACTTGTCGGTCGCCTGCATCGGCGTGTGCGGTGCGTTGTAAGCGAGATAGAGAAAGAAGGGCCCGTCGCGATGCACCCGCTCGATAAACTCGACCCCAGCATCTGACAGCACATCTGTGAGGTAGCCGTCGGTGTTCACGCGGAAGCCGTTGTGCAAGAGCTTGGTGCGGTACCAGTCCCATTGCCCTTTCACTTCCGAGAGGTCTTCGAGTTCCAAGGCGCCGGGCAGGTAGTTGTGCCCACCGCTGAGAAAGCCGAAGAACTCGTCGAATCCGCGCTCGCGCGGATACAGGTCGGGGTGTGTGCCCAAGTGCCACTTGCCCACGGCCATGCTGGTGTAACCGGCGGCATCGAGCAGTTCGGCGAGGGTGCGTTCTGTTCGAGGCGGGCCGTTGATCACGCTCGGATCGATCGTGGGGTTCACCGAGCTGCCGAACCTGTCTTGGTGTCGGCCGGTGATCAGGCCGGCGCGGCTGGGTCCACAAACGGCGGCGGTCACGTACCCGCTCGTGAAGCGCACGCCTTCCGCCGCGATTCGATCGATGTGCGGCGTCGGGATATCGTCGCACCCGTTGAATCCGACGTCCGCGTAGCCGAGATCGTCGGCAAGGATGATGACGAGGTTGGGTGGCGTTGGTTTGGCTTGCGACGGGATCGTTGCCGTGTGCCCACACTCGGCCACCGCGCAGGCGGC
>JBCBZM010000054.1:0-18946 GCA_039815345.1 Planctomycetota bacterium
CCGGCCGATCGCATCAGGGTCCCGGCGTTCGATTGACGTGTCCGCTTCCGCATCGTCCGCCCTCCCGGCCCTTGGGCCGATCGCGCGCCCCGTCTACCGGGACTCACTGCACCAACTGGCTCATCTTGAAGATCGGCAGGATGATCGCCATGGCGATGAAGCCCACGACGCCGCCCATCACCAGGATCATCAACGGCTCGATCATCGAGGTCACGGCCTTGATGTTGTCCTTCAACTTCTTCGTGTAGTACCCGCTGATCTCGTCGAGCACCTCACCCAGGTTGCCCGACTCCTCGCCCGCGGAGATCATCTGCGAGACCGCCTTCGGCAAAAGCGGGTCCTTGTGCATGGTCGTCACGAGCTTGCGGCCCTGCTTCACGCTCGAGTGCACGCGCTGCCACATGCCCTTGTACAACTGATTGCCCGAGATCTCGCCCGTGATCGTGATCGTGTCGAGCATCGGCACACCCGCGTTGATGAGCTGGCCCATGGTGTGCAGCGACCGCGAGATGTAGAGCGAGCGGAACATCGTCTTGACGACCGGCGCCGAGAGCTTGAGTCGGTCGAACCAGTACCGGCCTGTGTTGGTCCGCAGCGCCGCCCAGATGCCGCCCACGATACCGGCGACGGCGCCGAGCACGAACGGCCACTGCTGCATCAGCGTCTTGCTGGCCGCCATGAGGAACGTGGTCGCCCACGGCAGCACGTCTTCCTTGCCCTCGAAGAGCCCGTAGAACTTGGGCAGCACGAACGTGAGCAGGAAGATCGTGACGCCGATCGCCAGCACGCCGATGATCGCCGGGTAGATCGAGGCGCCGACGACCATCTTGCGCGTCTCGATCTGCTGGGCGATGTAGCCCGCGATGCGGTCGAGCATCTGGCTGAACGAGCCCGACATCTCGGACGCGCGGACCATGTTGATGTAGAGCGGGCCGAAGAGCTTGGGGTGGCGACCCAGCGCTTCGCTGAACTGCTTGCCCGACTCCACGTCGCGCTTCAACTCGGCGATGATCTTCTGGAAGCCGGCGTGCGTTGTCTGCTCGCTGATGCCCTCCAGAGCCGCCCGCAGGTTGATGCCCGCCCGGATCATCACGGCCAGCTGCGTCGTGAAATCCAGCACGTGCTTCTGCGAGGGCTTGCCTGCGTTGAGGTTCTTGATCGCGGCCAGGATGCTCGACTTCGACGCCGCCTCGCGCTCGGGCGCGAGCGAGACCACGCGCACGCCCTGGTTCCGCAGAATCGCGGCGGCCGACGCGGCGCTGTCCGCCGAGAGCGTGCCCCCCTGGAGCTTGCCCCCGGAATCCCGCACTTGATACTTGTAGGTGCCCATGTCGCCTTACCTTTCCCGGCGCCGCCCCGCCGGTGTCCAACGTCTCGTCTCTCAGTGCCTCACGCCGCGAGCAGGCGCTCCAGCTTGTCGGGGTACGCCGCCTTGGCGATCGCGTCTTCCTTGCTCACCAGGCCGTTGAAGTAGAGCTCGGCGATCGACGTATCGAGGCTCGTCATGCCGATCGCACGGTTGGTCTCGATCACGTTCGGGATCTCGTAGCTCTTGTTCTCGCGGATGAGGTTCCGCACCGCCGGCGTGCACAGCAGCGTCTCCACCGCGGGCGCCATGCCCGGGCGGTCGATGCGGCTGAACAGCGTCTGCGAGACCACGGCCTGCAGCGTGGTCGAGAGCATCGCCCGGATCTGGTTCTGCTGGGCCGACGGGTACATATCGATGATGCGCTGCACCGTCTGCGAGGCGTTGACCGTGTGAAGCGTGGAGAGGACCAGGTGGCCCGTTTCCGCTGCCGTGATTGCCAGAGCCGTGGTTTCGAGGTCTCGCATTTCACCCACGAGCACGATGTCGGGGTCCTGACGCAGGGCGTGCTTGAGGCCGTTGGAGAACGACGGCATGTCGGCGCCCAGCTCGCGCTGTTCGATAAGGCACCGCTTGCTCTCGAACGTGTATTCGATCGGATCCTCGAGCGTGATGATGTGCTTGCTGTAGCGTTCGTTCATCGCGTCGATCATCGCCGCCAGCGTCGTCGACTTGCCCGAGCCCGTGTCGCCCGTCACCAGCACCAGGCCGCGCGGCAGGTAGGTCAGCCGGGCGATCACCTCGGGCAGGTTCAGCTTGCTGAGCGGCGGCACCTTAGTCTTGATTGCACGCAGCGCCATGCCCACCTTGCCGCGTTGCATGTGCGCATTGACGCGGTAGCGGCTGAGGCCCTCGGCCCAGTAGGAGAAGTCGGCGTCTTTGTTGGCCTCAAAGATCTTCTGGGACTCGGCAGGCGCCATCGTCCGGAAGATCTCCCACGCGTCCTGCTCGCTGATGACGTCAAAGTCTTCCATCGGGCGCATCACCTGGTGCACCCGGAGCATCGGGGGCTGGCCCGCGACGAGATGGATATCCGACGCGTCCGCCTCGAACGCCGTTTCAAGAATCGCGTGCAAGTCCACCGCTGACCTCCCAGATAGCGCCCCTGCGCTGTCAGACCCGACCACGGAGCCCCCGCCGCCCGCTCGGGCGCCGTCGGCCTCCATTCACTCTGCGTTCCGATCGACGCGAACGGGCCCGCGGTTGACCCCGTGCGCCCCGGGAAGGGGTGGCGAACCCGCGGATCACGACGGTCGCACCGGCCGAGCGCGCAGGCGACGGCACCGGCCGGTCCGAATACCTCGGACCGCCGCGCAGGGGTTACCGCGTTGTGAACACTCAAGGCAACGACCGAGAACCGATCGCCACCTGCTCAATCCATCATCCAAACACGATCAGCCCCGGGCCGCGAGGTCCCGCTGCTCGACCGCCATCTGATCGACCCGCTCGTTCTCGGGATGGCCCGAGTGCCCGCGCACCCAGTGGAACCGGATCTCGTGCTTGCCCTTCAACCGATCGAGCTCTTCCCAGAGGTCACGGTTCTTGACCGGCTGCTTGGACGCGGTCTTCCAGCCGCGCCGCTTCCACCCGGCCATCCACTCGCTGAGGCCCTTGAGCACGTACTGCGAATCGCTGTACAGATCGACCGAGCTGGACTTGGTCAGCGCTTCCAGCCCGCGGATGACGGCGAGCAACTCCATGCGGTTGTTGGTCGTCGCGGGGTCGCCGCCCGAATCGGCCCGCTCGCGCTCGGTCGTCGGATGCCGAAGCACGTACGCCCAGCCGCCCGGCCCGGGGTTGCCCGAGCAGGCGCCGTCGGTAAACAGCAGCACGTTCGGCCGATCGCTCACGCGTTCCCGCCCTTCGCCGCGCGCTCCCGCGCGAGGCGCTCGAGCTCCATGCGTTCGATCGCCAGATCGTGGGCGCGGTTATAGGCCGAGCCGAGGCGGGACCAGTCGAAGTCGAGCGACCGACGGACAACCTCGTTCCGCAGGTCGATCCGCCCGCGGCGGTCCAGCCGACAGAACGCCAGCAGCCACCGGGCCAGATCGTGCGACGCTTCGTCGAAGCCGCGCCCCCGCCGCTTCAAGACGTTCACGCCCGCCTTGTCGTGGTCCGGCATCTGATCGGCGACGTACCGGCCGAACCCGGCGAGATCGCTGGTGATGCTCGGCACGCCCATTGCGATGCACTCCAACGGCGTGTACCCCCAGGGCTCGTACGCCGACGGGAACACACCGAGATGGCACCCGCGCACGAACTGCTCGTACTCGATGCCCCAGAGCGGGTTGGTCGGCGAGATGAACTCGGGGTGGTACACGACCTTCACCGGGTCCTCGCGCCAGTTGAGCAGACCCAGCCGACGGATCTGATTCAGCACCGGGTCGTGCGCATCATCGTCGAGCACGTGCGTCGTGATCAACGGCAAACGGTCGGCCTTCAAGGCCATCTGCGTCCGCCGATAACGCAGGCGCCAGTACTCATCGACCAGCGCATCGAGCCCGAACGGTTCCCCGGCCGCAGCTCGCTCGAAGAGCTTCTCCCCCACCGCCTCCGTCACACGCGCGCTCACCTCGCGCAGCTCGTTCAGCACGCCGCGGCTCTGGAGGGCGAGCGGATTCAGCGACCGGGCGTTGCGGTGCGTGACAATGAAGAAGACCACCGATACCCCGAGGTCGAACTCCTTGAGCATCGCGTTGAGCCGGGCCATCGCTTCGAGGCAGACATCGAAGCCCTTGTTCCGCGGCTCGAACCGCCCGCTCGTGAAGAAATACAACGTGCGATCGAGGTCGAGCGGATAGCTCGGGAAGAAGTGCCCCATGGTGAACCGGTGCACGCGGGCCTTGGCCTGCTGGTGCATCGACTGGAACTCGGGCCCCACGTCGAACCGGTCGATGTTCAGCCCGTTGGGCAGAATGACATCGGGCGAGCGGCCGAGCAGGTGCGTGCACTCGTCGCCCGTGATCGGGCTGACGGTCGTGGACACGTGCGCCCCGTGCGAGGCGGCCCGCTCGATCCCGTGCTGCCCGCGGACGTTGTACTTGGCCGCCTCGGCCGCGTGATCGGCGAAGGGCAATCGCCCGTAGAAATCGCCCTCGTTCGAGGCGATGTACCGGCCTAGCACCGTGGCGTGCGTGGTGAAGACCGTTGCGATGGGCAGGCCGTCGCTCTTCATGAGCGGGATCGCGCCCGAGCCCAGCCACTCGTGGAAGTGCGCCACGATGCGCTGGGGCGCTTCGCCCTTGGCCGACTCGACGACTTCCGACACGGCCTTCATCAAGCCATGGACACCGACGCCGAAGCTCGCGGCCAGATCGATCGCCCAGTCCGAAGCCGCCGTATCGAGGCCGTGCTTTTCCCACAGGAAGTACTTGGCCTGCGCGAGCTTGTCGGGCGAGAGCTCGTGGTCGATCAGCAACACCCGGGGACGACCCGTGATCATCCACCGCCCGTGGCGGACGTTCACGCCTCGCTCGCCGGCGAGGTCCAGCGCCTTGCGGAGCCAGCCCGACGCAGGGCGCTCCTCGAACTCCACCGCGGCCGAATCGGGGACCCACGGGCCGACAAAGCAGTACCGGTTCTTCCACCGAGCGCTCACGGAGGGCGACTTGGACCGCAGGACCTGGTAGATCCCGCCGACCTTGTTGGCTACTTCGGTGGAGATCTCGAATAGGAAGGCCCGTTTGCGCAGCACCGCCGCGTTGGGCAGCTCTGGGACAACCTCGGTCTCGGTCTGGCGGTTGGTGTCTTGGGGCGCGGCCATTGGGCGCACTGTACCCGCCCGCCGGAGTCCCTATCCTCGGCGCATGACCAGTACCGCCCCGACGCCGACCGCCGAGCCCCGCGCGACCGGGGTCGTCCGCATCGAGGTCCGCCCCGCTCCCGGCCGACCGGACCCGCGGACCGACCGCATCCTCGCCGATACCCGGGCGACCGGCTGGCCCATGCTGGCGGCGGTGCGCACGGCCCGCGTCTATCTCATCGAGGCCGACCTCACCCCGGAGCAGACCGAGCGTTTGGCGACCGCCTTGCTCGCCGACCCGATCATCGAACTGCCCGCGATCGGCGTGAGCCCGACACCCACGGGTCAGGCCATGATCGAGGTGCATCCGCTCCCGGGCATCATGGACCCGGCCGCTCAGTCTGTGGCCAACGCGGCCGCCGAGTTGCTCGGTCTCGAAGCGCCGCCGAGCGCGAGCACGGGCTGGCGGTACGAGTTCGAAGGCGTGAGCGATGAAGACGCCCGCGCCATCGCCCACCGCCTGCTCGCCAACACCGTGGTGCAGGGCGTGCACACCGAGCCGCACCACCCGGCCGAACTCCCCCACGGCTCGCCGGCCGAGTTCCGTCTCACGCGCATCCCGCTCCGCGATCTCGACGACGACTCGCTGCTCAAACTCAGCCGCGACGCCCACCTCTTCCTGTCACTCGACGAGATGCGGGCCATCCGCGACGAGTACCGCACGCTCGAACGCGAGCCGACCGACATCGAGCTCGAAACCCTCGCCCAGACCTGGAGCGAGCACTGCGTGCACAAGACGCTCAAGAGCACGGTCCGCTACCAGCCCCCCACCGACGGCTATCTCATCCCGGGCCTCGATGCTCCAGCCGAAATCAAGCGTCCCGGCGTTATGTTCAATACGGATGGCTCGGTCACCATCGACAACCTGCTCAAATCCACCGTCGCCGCCGCGACGTTTGAGCTGATTGACGAGGGGCTCGACTGGACCAGGTCCGTGTTCGTCGACAACGCGGGCATTATCGAGTTCGACGAGCACCACGCCGTCTGCATCAAGGTCGAAACGCACAACCACCCCAGCGCCCTCGAGCCCTACGGCGGCGCGGCCACGGGCATCGGCGGCTGCATCCGCGACATCATGGGCACGGGGCTGGCCGCCAAGCCCATCGCCAACACGGACGTCTTCTGCGTCGCCGACCCGAACTACGACCCGGCCCAACTGCCGCCGGGGTGCCTGCATCCGCGGCGCATCCTGACCGAGGTGGTCGCCGGCGTGCGGGACTACGGCAACCGCATGGGTATCCCCACGCTCAACGGCGCCGTCTGGTTCGACAACCGGCACGTGGGCAACCCGCTCGTCTTCGCCGGCTGTGTCGGGCTCGTGCCCAACGACAAGACCCACGGCGACCCGCGGCCCGGCGACCTCATCGTCGCCCTCGGCGGCCGCACCGGCCGAGACGGCATCCACGGCGCCACCTTCTCCAGCGCCGAACTCACCGACACTCACGCCGACGAGTTCAGCCACGCCGTGCAAATCGGCAACGCGATCGAGGAAAAATGCACGCTCGACGCGATCCTCCGTGCCCGTGACGCCGAAGCGACCCCGCTCTACACGTCCATCACCGACTGCGGCGCCGGCGGCTTCAGTTCGGCCGTGGGCGAGATGGGCGAGAAACTCGGCGCCACCGTCCACCTCGACCAGGCCCCGCTGAAGTACGCCGGGCTGACGTACACGGAGATCTGGATCAGCGAGGCTCAGGAACGGATGGTGCTGGCCGTGCCGCCGGAGAACCTCGACAAACTCCAAGCCATCTGCGACGAGGAGCACGTCGAGCTGGCCGTGCTCGGCACGTTCGGGACCGAGGGCGCCGACCTGGTACTGAACTATCGCGGCACGGAGGTCGGCCGGATGCCCATGGCCTTCCTGCACGACGGCATCCCCACACCCACGCGCCAGGCGAGCTGGCCGCCGCCCGCCGAGTCCCGCGTCGTCCCCGCCGTCGCGCGCAACCCGGAGCTTTCGTCCGCCGAGCCGTCCATCACGGAGGCCCTGCTCAAGATCCTGAGCCACCCCAACGTCGCGAGCAAGCATTGGATCGTCCGGCAGTACGACCATGAGGTGCAGGGCGCGACGATCGTCAAGCCGCTTGTTGGCCCGCGCGGCATCGGGCCGGGCGATGCCAGTGTGATCCAGCCCATCGGTTGCAACAAAGCCATCGCCATCGGCTGCGGCCTCGCGACGGGCATCGGGGATCCGTCCATTGGTGGTGATCCGTACCACATGGCGCTGGCCGCGGTGGACGAGTGCGTGCGGAATCTCGTGTGCGTCGGCGCCGATCCTTCGCGTATCGCCATTCTCGACAACTTCTGCTGGCCCTCGTGCCACAAGCCGGAGAACCTGGGCGCGCTCGTGCGCGCCGCGATGGGCTGCTACGACGCGGCCAAGGCGTACAAAACGCCGTTCGTCAGCGGCAAGGACAGCCTGCACAATCAGTTCACCACGCAAGACGGCGTCACGATCGAGATCCCGCCGACGCTGCTGATCACCGGGCTTGGGATTGTGCAGGATCCGAGCAAGTGCGTGACGATGGACATGAAGCAGGCCGACAGCGTCATCGTTGTGGTCGATGCGAACGCCAGCGAACGCGAATATCTCGGCGGTTCGATCTATCGACGGTTGTTCGCGGTTCGAAGCGATGAACGGATGCCGCAGACAAGGCTCGACGCAACGAGGCTTGCCGCGCACGCCATCCACGCGGCGATCAGCGCCGGTCTCGTCCGCGCCTGCCACGACGCGTCCGACGGAGGACCACTCACTGCGATCGCCGAGATGCTCATCGCGGGCTCCACGCCGATCCAGCCGCTCGGCGTCGAGCTTGGTTCGACGAAAGTCCCGGTCGCATTCAGCGAACGGCCCGGCTGCTATGTCCTCGAAGTTGCCGCCGATCAATCCGATGCGATCATCCGGCTCTTTCAGCAGCACGGCGTCGCGGCTGAGCGGTACGGCGAGACGAACAACTCCGGCGTGCTGTCGATCGACACTGCCGCGATCGGAGTTGAAGATCTCACCGCCGCGTGGCGCCAACCGCTCGACTGGTAAATCCGATCAAACGTGCGGCCTCCGGGCCTGAAACAGCCGCGGCATGGCGCCGATGGCGTTCCAGCCCGCCATCTCGTCCACGATCTCGGTCTCGATCGTGCTGAAGAACTCGTCCAAGACCTTGCGTTCCTCGGCCAGCGGAGGGTCGCCGAAGTCGAGTTGCTCCCACACCGCTCGTCCCTCTTCGTCCTTGCGCGCGTCGGAGAGCGCGTTGGACAGGGCTTTGCCGAAAGGGCGCAGCTTGGCGATCTCGCCGGAGTCCACGCGGTCCTGGAGCTTCGCCAAGCCGGCTCGTTTGGGTGTCGCGCGGACGAGGTAGTGCGGCATCGCGGGCAGTCTACGCCGACTCGGGCGCGGTGCGTCCGGCCTCCCTACCGCAGCCCGTATTCCTTGAGTTTGCGGTAGAGGGTCCGCTCGCCGATCCCGAGCATGCGGGCGGTCTGCTCTCGGTTGCCGCCGGCCAGGCGCAGGGTCTCGCGGATGGCGCGTTTCTCGATCTGCTCAAGGCTCGTCCCGGCCAGGCTCCCCCCGCCGCCGCCGGTCACGTCCTCGGCGCCGGTGCGCACGTCGTCGGGGATATGCCGGACATCGATGACCGTCTCCGCGGCGCCGTCCGCGGCCGCGTCGCCCAGCGCGACCACCACCATGTTCTGAACGACGTTCAGTAACTGCCGAACATTGCCGGGCCAGTCGAAGGAGGTCAGGCGGAGCAGCGCGGCGTCCGTGATCTCGGGCGGCCCGCCAGCGCTCGTCCCGCCGTCGCGGGCCATCTCGGCCGCAAAGCGGGCGATCGCGTGCCGGGTAATCGGCGCGATGTCCTCGCGGCGTTCACGCAGCGGCGGGATGTGGACGTGCGAGCCGTTGATGCGGAAGAACAGGTCCTCGCGAAAGGCGCCCTCGTCCACCATCGCTCGGAGATCCCGGTTCGTCGCGCTCACAAACCGCACGTCGGCCTTGCGCGCATCGTTCGAGCCCAGCCGCACCACCTCGCCCGATTCGAGCACGCGCAGCAGCTTGGCCTGCATGGTCATCGGCATATCGCCGATCTCGTCGAGGAACAGCGTGCCGCCGCCCGCGCCGCCGGAGGCGTACTCGAACACGCCCTCGCGGTCCTTGTCGGCGCCGGTGAACGCGCCTTTGACATGCCCGAAGAGCTGGTCCTCGATCAGCGTCTCGCTCTGCCCTGCGCAGTTGAACGTCACATACCGCCCCTGCGCGCGCGGCGAGTTGCGATGCACGGCCAGCGCCACCAACTCCTTGCCCACGCCCGATTCGCCCGTGATCAAGACGGGGATCGTCGACCGCGCGACCGTGCGCACGGTCGCCAGCACGCGGCGCATCGGCTCGGAAACGGCGATCATCCCGCCCGCTTCCTCGGATTCGACCTGATGACGCAGGTCGGCGTTCTGATTCCGAAGCAGCACGGTCTGGGCCGCACGGTTCACCAGATTGCGGAACACTTCCAGATCCAGGGGTTTCTCGATGAAGTCGTAGACGCCTTCTTTGAATGCCGAGCGGGCCGTGGCGACGTCCCCGTGCGCTGTGACCATGATGGTCTCAGCCATCGGCTGGAGTTCTTTGGCGGCGCCGAGCACCACGAGGCCGGCGTTCGCGCCGTCGGCCTCAACGGTTCTTCCTTCGAACGCCCCGGCCGAACCGGGCATGCGGAGATCGGTGACGATCACGTCGAACGCGCCGCCGTGCAGCTCTTCGAGCGCCGCCTCGACGCCGTGGACGATCGTGCAGACATGGCCGGGCTTGCGCAATGCGTCGGCCATGACGTCGGCGTGATCGGGTTCGTCTTCCACCAGCAGCACCTGGGCCGCGGCGATCTCGTCTCGGTTGTTGGCGGGCGGAGCACTCATACGCGGCAAGTCTAGGAGGCCGACGGACCGGCTCGGCCTTCGGACTCGGCGACGGCGGCCGTCGCCTTGCGTCGATCGGCGGCGCACAAAGCGATCGCCAGGGCGTCGGCGACATCCGCCGGCTCGGGCGGTTCGGGCAACGAGAACGCGTGCTGCACCGCCGACTGCATCTGCGCCTTGGAGGCCCGCCCCGAGCCCGTCGTGGCTTTCTTGACCGTTGCCGGTTCGAGTTCGATCAGCTTGGCTCCGCTCGCGTGGGCCGCCAGCAAGACGACGCCCCGCGCATGACCCATGACGATCGCCGTCTGCGGATGCTTGTAGTGCGCGAACAGTGACTCGACCGCGACGATCTCGGGCCGAAGCCGGTCGAGCAGCGCGGACAGGTCTCGGTGCAGTTCATTGAGCCGATCGACCAACGGCGCTCGGTCGGGCGTGCGAGCCCCCACCCCGGCCGGCATCCCGCCTGCGTTCCGTCGAACCTTGACCACACCCAGCCGGAACACCCCCGCTTCAACGAGTTCGGGCGGGCCCCAGCCTTCGCCTGTCACGCGGACGCAGCCGTAGCCCGTGACCCGGGAGCCCGGGTCAATCCCCAGAACCCGCGTCACGACGTCGGCCCGCGGGCCGAGCCGGCCAGCAGGGCCCGGGCCGTCCGCTCAACGGTTTGGACCGCGACCTTCGCGAGCATGTCGGCCTCGATATTCACCCGTGAACCGGGGCTGAGATCTCCCAGTTTGGTGAGCTCAAGCGTGGTTGGGATGATCGCCAGCTCGAACAAGTGATCGTCCGGACGGACGTGCGCGAGCGTGAGCGAGACCCCGGCGACCGCGACCGAGCCCTTGGGCGAGAAGTAAGGCATCAGATCGGCGGGCGCCGCGATGATCAGGCGCCAATCGGAGCCTCGGCGGATCTCATCCACCCGGCCCACACCGTCCACGTGCCCCTGCACAAAGTGCCCGCCCATAAGCGTGGACGCCGTCACAGCGTGCTCCAGATGCACCCGGTCACCCGCCTCCAGATCGCCCAGAGTGGTCTTGGCGAGGGTTTCGGGCACGGCGTCGAAGGCGACGACCGATCCCTCGGGCGGCCCAGCAACCGTGAGACAGCAGCCGTCGATCGCGATCGAGTCGCCCTCGGCGGGTCGGTGCGTCCAGTCGCCCAAATCCACCTCGAGCCGCCGGCCCGAAGGTGTGGAGGTGGCTGATCGAACCATTCCCGTCGCCTGCACCAAGCCGGTGAACATGTCCGCTCCTGTTCGTCGCGTTCGATCCCCCGGGCATCCTTGTCCGGGTTGCATGCGCCTCGGCGCCGGCCTTTGCGACCGATGCCGCGACCGTCCGCGACAGTCTAGGAACCGCTGGAGCGGAGCCCCGGAGGGAGGAAGGGCGCGTCCGCCGATGGCCCATGCGATGTGCCCGCCTGCGGGTCCGAAGGCCCCCCACGCTTGACGATGCGTCGGGAGGGCCGGATACTGCCCCCCCGCACAGGAACGCGGGCGGAGGGCCTCGCGGAAGACAGGACGCTCCGGGTCGGATGCCCCGGGCGACGCCCTTCCCGCCGACATCGCCCCCGGAGCCCCCATGGGCCCGGCGGTGTGGTGATCGGTTCAGATTCGAGTGGAACGATGTCCTCAAGGACACGACGGAGATGGCCGGTGCTCAGACCCGACCGCGATAGGCGCTTGCTCACAACCGGCCGCGGCATCGGGCGACTCACGCTTGTGTCGGTCTTCGCGGCGTCGCTGCTCGCGGGTTGCGGCGGCGGCGTGCCCAAGATCGAGGATTTCGGCGCTCGCGGGGGTGACCGGACGCCCGGCGCCAACGCGACCATCGAAGAGCGCGCCAACGCGTTCGTCGTCGATCACGACGCCTTTGCCAATATCGGCTACCGGATCGACTGGCGCGGCTTCCCGTCCATCATGCCCGGAGAACGCATCCGATCCATGGATGTGCTCGGCGATGTGCTCGTGGTCCAGGAATCGGGCAGCAGCGTGACGCTGATGGAGCCCGAGACCGGTGAGGTCCGCTGGTCCAATCAGCTCGCCGGCCCGCTGACGCTGTTTGTCGGGACCGAGCGCATCCGCGAACGTCTTTACGTCGCCAGCGAGCCCGAGCTTTACGTGCTCGCCCTCGACACGGGCGCACTGCTCGAACGGCAGACGTACGAGAAAGTCGTTTCCACCAAACCCATCCCCGTCGGCCGCGTGCTGATCTTCGGCACGCCCTCGGGCGAGATTCTCGCGCACCTCACCGCCAACGGCGTCAAGTACTGGGGCTTCGACGGGAATGACTCGATCGAGTACTCCCCCGTGCGGGTCGGCCGATCGGTCGCCGCGGTCACGCGATCGGGCGATGTGCTGTTCGTGAATGCCGAGAACGGCGCCTTGCTCGGGCGATCCGAGGTCTTTCGCGGTCCGGGCGCGGAACTCGGGGCCGGCGTTGAGCAGTTGTACGTCGCCAGCCTCGACCGCTCGCTGTACGCCTTCAGCCCCGAAGGCGCCGAGTTGCGATGGCGCTACCGGACCGACTCGCCCTTGCGCGACCAGCCGGTCGAGCACGAGGGCGTCGTCTACGTCGCCGTGGCCTCGCAGGGTCTGGTCGCCCTGGATGCCGGCACGGGCGACGTGCTCTGGCGGTCGACCGGAGTCGGCGGCAGCGTCGTCGGCGTCCGCGGCGGGCGGCTCACCGTCTGGGACTCGGAGAACCGGAAGGCGTACTCGATCGACCCCGCCTCGGGCGAGGTCGTCGGGCAGGCCGAACTGCCGGCCGTCCGCCTGATGAGCCAGAGCCCGTTCCTTGAGGGCCCGCTCTACGTCGCCAGCGATAGCGGCGTCATCGCCCGGTTCCGTCCGCGGTTCTGATCCCGGGCGGGCGGCGGGCGTACACGCGCATCTCGCACGCATATCCTTGCCCCATGACCGAACCGAGCATCCGCCGCGCGCTTATATCCGTGAGCGACAAGACCGATCTTGCGCCCTTTGCGCGCGCACTCCGCGACGCTGGCGTTGAGATTGTCTCCACCGGCGGCACCGCGAAGGCCCTCACCGAAGCCGGGATCGACGTGGTGCCGATCGAGGATCTCACCGGATTCCCTGAGATTCTGTCGGGCCGAGTCAAGACGCTGCACCCCAAAGTGCATGGCGGCCTGCTGGCGGTGCGCGACGACGACGAGCACCAGCAGCAGACAGCTCAGCACGACATCCAGCCGATCGATCTTGTGTGCATCAGCCTCTACCCGTTCGAGCGCACCGTCGCCGACCCGCAAACCGTCGCCGAGGAAGCAATCGAGCAGATCGACATCGGCGGACCCGCGATGATCCGCTCGGCGGCGAAGAACTTTCGTTACGTGACCGTGGTGACGGCGCCTCGGCAGTACGACCGCGTGATCGGCGAGATGGCATCCAACAACGGCGCCACGACGAGCCGCCTGCGGGCCGAGTTAGCCGCGGCGGCGTTTGCGCGCACGAGCGAGTACGACGCGGCGATCGCGTCGTATCTGGGCCGGCGCTCGCCGCAGGCGTTTGCGCAGATCCTGCAGCAGGGCTACGTCAAAGCCGCTGATCTGCGCTACGGCGAGAACCCGCATCAGGAGGCCGCGCTCTACCGCGATCCGTCCTCCACCGGGCCGAGCCTCGCCGGCGCCGAGCAACTGCACGGCAAGACGCTCAGTTACAACAACATCCTCGACGCCTCGGCGGCGCTCGAACTCGTCAAAGCGTTCAAACGCGTGCAGGCGGATGACGTCGGCGCATGCGTTGTGAAACACACCAACCCCTGCGGCGCCGCGATGGCTTCGGACGCAGCCGCCGCCCTCGACGCCGCGATCGCGGGCGACCCCATCGCGGCGTACGGCGGCATCCTGGCGATCAACACGCCGCTCGATGGCGCCGCAGCAGAACGGCTGATCGGCGAGGATCGGTTCTTTGAAGTGATTCTGGCGTCCACGTTCGACGACGACGCACGGCGTGTGCTGGGCGAGCGATGGAAGAACGTGCGGCTGCTGGCGTTCGGCAGCCGGGCGCCGAGCGCGGCCCGCAAGCTCGACTACCGGTCGATACCGGGCGGCATGCTCGTGCAGGACCGCGACCTGAAGATCACGCCGCCGGATGTCTGGACCCACGCCGCGGGCCCGGCGCCGACAGAAGGCCAGCAGCGTGCGCTCGCCGCGTTGGTTCCTGTCGGCCGCGCGCTCTCGAGCAACGCGGTTGCGATCGGGGGCGAAGACGGGGCCAGCGTGCGGCTGTTCGGCGCGGGCGCGGGGCAGATGGATCGTGTGGCCGCCTGCCGCATCGCGGTGGAGAAGGCGGGCGAGCGAGCCGGGGGCGCGGTTGCGGTGAGCGACGCGTTCTTCCCGTTCGATGACGGGCCGAGGGTGCTGATCGAGGCCGGTGTGACCGCGCTCCTTCACCCGGGCGGATCGAAACGCGACGGCGAGACGTTCGAACTCTGCAACGCGCACGGCGTCACGTGCATGACGAGCGGCGTGCGACACTTCCGGCACTGATCCGCTACGCATGATTGTTGAGGCAGGCGTTGGGTTTGCCAAGGGTCCGATTAATGCTCGTCTTGAGGGCGTGCAGGCCAAGATCCGATAAAACACGCGTTCAGAGGGCGTGAGTCCCACAGTATCTTGTTGAACGGCGATCGCCGACCCTGTATATACGGTGGGTCAGGCGGCGGCGGGAGCCGCGGCGAACGGGGAACACACCGTGGCATCGCGGAGACGATCAAACTCAAGATCCGGGGCCTCGCGGAAGCCCTCCGCCGGGTCGTCGCACCGCTCGGGCAACGACGATCACATAAGCCGGGGCGTCGGTGACGGCGCCCCGAACCCAACTTCATCTCATCGCACAGCGCTCGCCGGCGGAAGCGTTGGATACAGCGAGGGGCTTTCAGCGAAGGTCCTGGTGCTCAACAAGCTGTACGTCGCGGTCCGTGTGATCTCGGCCAAGCGGGCGTTCGGCTTGCTGGCACGCGACATCGCCGAGGTCATCGACGTCGATGACGGGCAATACCTCAACTACGACTTCGAATCCTGGGCCGAGATCGGCCAACTCAAGGCCGAGTTCGAGCCCGACCGCCACGACTGGGTCCGCACGGTTCAGATGGAGTTGCCCGTCCCCCGGATCATCCGCCTGCTGGGCTACGACCGTCTGCCCGCGCAGCAGGTGAAACTGAACCGACGGAACCTGTTCGCACGCGATCGGAACCGCTGCCAGTACTGCGGCTGCACGTTCCCGACGAGCGAACTCTCGATCGATCACGTTATCCCGCGGACGCAGGGCGGCCCGGACACGTGGGAGAATCTGGTCTGCTCGTGCGTCCGGTGCAACGCCCGCAAGGGCGGCCGCACGCCGGTGCAGGCGCACATGAAGCTGGTGCGCGAGCCGAAACGTCCGCGTCGCAACCCGATGATCGCGTTGCGGCTTGGTCACGAGAAGTATGCGTCGTGGAAGAGCTTCCTCGATGAGGCGTACTGGTCGGTCGAGCTGCGCTAGTCGAGTCAGGCCTGGGCGCAGAGACGCGGTCAGCTCGCCAGCTCATCGCAGTGGGCCGCGAGGTCGAAGTCCTTTTCCGTGATCCCGCCGGCGTCGTGCGTGGAGAGCGTGAGCATCACGCGGTTGTAGCGGATGAGGATGTCGGGGTGGTGCTGGCGTGTTTCCGCCGCTTCGGCGACCTGATTCACGAACGCCATCGCTTCGAGGAAATCGCCGAACTCGAACGTCCGCTGGATCTCGCCGCCGATCTCCGACCACTCGGCGAGGCGCTCGAGGTGTGTCTTGATGTCGGCTTCGCTGAGTTTCTCGAGCTTCTGCGTCATGGCGCCTCCGCGGTCGTCGTTGCGGGCGGCTGGGTCGCGCCCGGGCGTCAGTGTAGCCCGCGTGGCCGACGCCGCACGACGGGGGCGGGTACGGTTGCCGCATGGCGTTCGAGGCGGCCGAACACGTTACATCCGATGCTTCGGCCGATGGTCTGCCGCGGCCTGTCACTCGCGAGATCACACGGCTGGCGCCCTCGCCGACGGGCGCGCTGCATCTCGGAAATGCGCGCACGTTTCTGGTTAACTGGGCCATGGCCCGGCGTCTTGGCTGGCGCGTGCTGATGCGGATCGAGGACCTCGACACCCCCCGCGTGAAGCCCGGCGCCGCGGATGCGACGCTTGAGATCCTTCGCTGGCTGGGGCTCGATTGGGACGGCGAGGTCACCACGCAGTCGGACGATCTGTCGCCGTATCGAGACGCGATGCGCGTGCTGGCGGCGTCCGGCTGGGCGTACCCGTGCGCGCTCACGCGGTCCGAGATCGAAGCGGCGGCCTCGGCGCCCCAGGAAGGGACGGCCGAGCAGCGGTTTCCCCCGGAACTTCGGCCCGCGACGTCCGAGGCGCCGAGCGTATTCGACGCGGGGGACGAACCATCAAACTGGCGGCTCCGGGTCCCCGACTCGGCGGCGTTCGAGTTCGAGGACGGCTTCGCCGGGGGCCAGCGCGTTGATCCGGCGGAGAGCGTGGGCGACTTCGTGGTCTGGACGAAACGCGGGCAGCCGTCGTACCAGCTCGCGGTCGTGGTGGACGACGCCCGGCAGCGGGTGACGCGCGTGGTTCGCGGGGACGACCTGATCGACTCGGTCGGCCGGCAGACGCTGCTGTATCGGGCGCTGGGACTGACGCCGATGCCCGGCTACACGCATGTGCCGCTCGTGCTCGGCCCGGACGGGCGACGCCTGGCCAAGCGGCACGGGGACACCCGTCTGACGACGTACCGTGACCGCGGGACGCCCGAGTCGAGTATTGTGGGGTTGTGCGCACGGTGGTGCGGGATCTGCCCCGGCCGTGAGCCGATGGACGCGGAGGCCTTCGCGGAGGCGTTCGATCTCGCCCGTTTGCCGCGGGGACCGATCACCCATACACCGGCGGACGAAGCGTGGCTCTTGGAAGGCGCCTGACCGGCGCGGCAGCGAATGGGAGGAACCGATGACCTCGAACACCCCACTGCGACGCGGCCTGATCTTGGCCGGTCTCCTGTTCTCGGTCCTTGCGGCCGGGCTGTTCGCCGGCGGCTGCGAAGAAGAGACCTCTCGGGACGTCGATTCTGTTCAGATCAAGGGCAACTGGTTCCACCTCGAACTCGCGCTGGATCACACGTCCCGCGTACGCGGGCTGAGCGGGCGGGACTTCATCGCCGAGGACGGCGGGATGCTCTTCGCCTTCCCCATCGCGTCCGTGCAGCAGTTTGTGATGCGGGACTGCCTCGTGCCGATCGACATCATTTATCTGGACGGCGCCGGGCGGATCACAGAGATGCACGCCATGACGCTCGAAACGCCCAAGGGCGAGAACGAGAGCCAGGCGGCGTACGAAGCGCGGCTGAAGCGGTACTCCAGCCGATTCCCGGCCCAGTTCGCGATCGAACTCCGCAGCGGCTGGCTGGAAGAACTGGACCTCGAAATCGGCGAACGCATCGATCTGGATACGGCCGGCCTGAAGCGGCGGGCTCGGTAAGCCGATACCCCTCGAATCGGCGTCGGCCGCGGCGAGCCCGAACGGATTGGGTCGCTGGGGCATGCCGGAGCGAGCGGGGTGGCATGCCGGCGATCGAACTGATTTTCGCGTTGGACACCGAGGCGTCCCGCGAACCCGACCGCTGGACACGTCCGATCATCGACGCGTGGCCTCGCGAGGGTGACGAAGTCACGCACCGCGTTGAGCCGTGGCGCGGTCTTGACGACACGCTCGCAGCCAGCGGCTCAAGCGCCGGCCGAACCGGGCCGGTGCGTGTCGTGGTCGCGGTGCTGGACGCCGGCTCGGGTCTGACACCCGCGTACCAACTGGTGGACACGCTCCAGCGCGGCATGATTCCCGGCGTGATGCTGGTCGCCGAAACGGGCGCGGGTGAACGGAAACTGGAATCCGCGGGTGTAGTCGTTGAGCGGCACGGGATCGAGCCGGCGCGTTTGGCGACGATCGCACGGACACTGGCGGCGAGACAGGCGGCCGTGCGCGCGCTCGCGGGCGAGGAACGCATCGCTCGGTCCAGCCAGGGCGGGATGCGCGGCGAGATGGAGCGCTTGCACGACGAGATGCACCTGGCCGCGACCGTGCAGCGGGCGATGCTGCCGGCGCGTTTGCCGACGGCCGACACGCTGGCGTTCGGCGCGATGTACCGGCCGACGGGGTACGTCAGCGGTGATATCTACGACGTGCGGCGGTTGGACGAGCATCGGCTCGCGTTCCTGCTGGCCGACGCGGTGGGTCACGGCGTGCCGGCGGCGCTGCTGACGATGGTGATCGCGCGGGCGCTCAAGCTCACCGATGACCGCGGACGCCCACTCGAGCCTTCAGAAACCCTCGCGTTGCTCAACGACGAGTTGTGCCTGTTCAGCGGCGGCGGGCAGCGGTTCGCGACAGCCGCGTACGGCGTGGTGGACACGCGGACGCACGAGATCACGCTGTCGACCGCCGGGCACCCCCCACCCTTGCTGGTTGGCGGCGGCGGGGCGCCGATCCCGATCGAAACGGGCGGGCCCTTGCTGGGGGTTTTCGAGGGCGCCCCGTACGAGCAGACGTCTTTGACGCTGGACGCCGGACGCAGTCTTGTGTTCTACAGCGACGGGTTCGAGGTCGCGTTCCCCGACGCCGAGGCGAGCGAGCACGATCGGCGGCTGCCGACGACGCGGTACGTCGATGTCTTCGCCGAGGCGGGCGAGCGCGTGGCATCGGGCGCGGCGGACGTCGACGCAGCGATCGAGGTGATTGCCCGCGACCTCGACTTTCAGCCGGGCTCGCTGCACCAGGCCGACGACGTGACGGCGGTGATGATTACCGCGACCGGCGCGCCGGTCGCGCAGCCGGAGTGCGCCGAAGCGGCCTGAGTTGACGCG
>JBCBZM010000063.1:0-16912 GCA_039815345.1 Planctomycetota bacterium
AGTTTCCCTCTCGATCACAATCCCGTCATCACGCGCGGCTCGGATCCCGCGATCGCGATCTGTCGTTCGAATACGGCGATCTCGATCAGCGCCCGATCCTTGAGCTGTGGCAGGAATACCAGGTCGATCGCCCCAAGCACCTGCGGAACTACTTCATGGAGAAGTACATCCACCTGGTGCGCTACAACTCCGAACGCATCCACGCCAAGCTCCCCGATGAGGTCGACATCGAAGACCTGATGTCCGCCGGGCTGTTCGGCCTGATGGACGCGATCGACGGGTTCGACCTGGAGCGCGGGATCAAGTTCGAGACGTACTGCGCCTCGCGCATCAAGGGCGCCATCCTCGATGAGCTCCGATCAATGGACTGGGTCCCGCGATTGGTTCGCTACCGCACCGCCCGCATCGAGCAGGCACGCCAGCGCCTCCAGATGGACGGCGGCCGGCCGCCCACGGACGAAGAGATCTCCAAAGAGCTGGCCATCGAGGGCGAGGAGTTCGACAAGTACAAACGCGACGGCTCGCCCGTCAGCACGATCTCGATCACACGCAAAGCGTTCAACTCCGACGGCGCCAAGGACGTGCTGGAGATCGACCTCATCCGCGATGACACGCAGAAAAACCCCTTCCGCGAGGCCCAGCAGCGGGACCTCAAGAACATGCTCACCAAGGGTCTCAGCCGAGCCGAGCGGCTGATCGTCGTGCTCTACTACTACGAGGACATGACGATGAAAGAGATCGGCTCGACGCTGAACCTCTCCGAGAGCCGGGTGAGCCAGATGCACTCCTCGATTCTGCAACGCCTCAAGGCTCAGCTTCAGCACAAGATGCGGGAGATGCAGAACGGCGCCTGAGCACTCAAGGTCGAGATGATCGCGGCCAGGCCGATGGCCCCGTACGCTGCGGTCTGTGACAGACGCCGAGCGACATTCCATTGATCCGCCGACTGAAGCCGTCGCGGCGATCGCCCTGGGCGCCAACCTGGGTGATCGAGCGGCGGCGTTGTCGTCGGCGCTGGCGATGCTGGACGCCGAGCCGGGCGTGCGGGTGCTCTCGGTGTCGGGCACGCTGACAACCGAAGCCGTGGGCGGGCCGGAGGGTCAGCCGGACTACTTTAATGCGTGCGCCCTGCTGGCGACGGTGTTGGCGCCTCGCGTGTTGCTTGATCGCATGCTGGCGATCGAAGCCGAGCATGGACGCGATCGGGCAACGGAGAGGCGGTGGGGCCCTCGAACGCTCGATCTGGACCTGTTGACGCACGGCGAGCGAATCATTGAAGAGCCGGGCCTTTCGCTGCCGCACCCGCGGCTGACGGTTCGGCGGTTCGTGCTCGAGCCGCTGTGTGAGATCGCGCCGGATCTTGTGATCCCGGGCACGGGTCGGGCGGTGCGCGAGCATCTGGAGCGTTTGTCGTGATAGGACGTCGGTCGGTCGTGATCTTGCTCTCGGCGCTGTGTCTGATGGCGCCCGCCCAGGCACAGCCATCGCGGTTGGATGTGGGCGCCGTGGAGGAAGCGATCCGTGCTGTGTACACGACGCAGCGGACCGCCGAGTCGGCCGAGTTCCGCGTGCGCTCGGCCGAGGGTGAGCGCCAGGGCCGGGCCGAGGTGTGGATCGATCCGAGCGCGAGCGAAGTTGGCGTTGATCTTGATGGGCTTCGGCTCTGGATGAGCGGGGTTTTGCTAAGGGTTGCCGATGCGCCGACCGGCGGGCGGTACTGGGAGGCGTCGCTGCCCGATCGCCCGGTGCTGGAAGCGCTCGGTTCGGTGTTGCCCCCGTTGGCGCTGCCGCAGTTGGGGTCGGCGTTCGGGGCGGGCACGGCGGGGCGTTCGGGGATGGCGCCGGGCTTGGTTTGGGAGATCGCCCAGCAGAGCGCGCGATCGATCCGGTTGGTCGGTCGCAGCGGGCCGGTCACCGCGACGGCTCAGGTCGGCGACGGCCGATGGCGGCGGATGACGCTGCACGACGACGATGCGGGCTGGGCGCTCGATGCCCGTTTCTCGACGCTGCCCGCGGCGAAGCTGGAGCGCGCGGGCTGGGTCATCGATGCCGAAGGCCGTACGCGCGTCGATGCGCTGTCGGACCTGCGCCCGCCGCCGCGAGTCTCGGAGTTGCCCGAGGCGCCCGAGTTTCCGGTGATGACCATGGCCGGGCCGCCCGCCTCGCACAGCGCGCTGCGGTTTTCGTTGCGTGACGCTGGCCTTGGCGTCTTTGTGTTGTATCGGGCGGGGGACGACGAGATCGGGCGCCGGGCTGTAGCCGCGGTGCGCGCGGCCCAGGAGCAGCCGGGCGTCGGTCGGGTCTGGCCTGTCGCGGTGCACCGCGTGGCGGGGTTCGAGCGGTCGGCGGTCTCGGAGGAGGTCGTTCGTTGGGACCGGCGGCTGCGCGCCCAAGACCGGTTGTTCTGGGCTGCGGGCGAGGACGCCACGCTGGGCGCCGTGTCCGAAGATGCCGCGGCGCCGGACGCGATCGTGGCCTTGGCGGTCGATGCCGATGGGCGGCGTTGGATCACGATGCCGGTGACGGATGACGCGGCGTTGGCCGAGTTTCGTGTGCGTCTGGACGTCGCGGCTCGCGCACTCGCGGCCGAGCAGTCTGCGACAGATGACCAACCGTGATCGTGCGCCGATCCGCTCAGCTCGCTTCGGCGCGCGGGTGGGCCTTGTCGTAGGCGTCCTTCATCCGCTGCGTAGACAGGTGTGTGTAGACCTGCGTGGTTGAGAGCGACTGGTGGCCGAGCAGTTCCTGCACGGAACGCAGGTCGGCGCCGTTGTCGAGCAGGTGGGTGGCGAACGAGTGCCGGAGCGTGTGCGGGCTGATCGCCGCGTCGAGGCCGCACTGCTTGAGGTACTTGTCGAGCTTCCGGCGGACGGAGCGTGAGCTCAGTCGCCCGCCGTGCTTGTTAAAGAAGAGGGGCGCGGCGCTGTCATCGCCGGAGAGCAGCGGGCCGTAACGGGTATCGCCCGAAGCCATCTCGAGGAAGGCACGAATTGCGGCGATCGCGTGCACACCGAGCGGGACCAGGCGTTCCTTCTCGCCCTTGCCCCGCACGCGCATGGCTTCGCCGGCCAGGTCGAGGTCGCGGTGATCGAGCGCCACCAGCTCGCTGACGCGGATGCCGGTGGAGTAGAGCGTTTCGAGCATTGCGCGGTCGCGGAGGCCGAGGACATCGGTCGAGCTGGGCGCGGTGAGGAGTTGTTCGACCTGCTGGATCGTGATCGCCTTTGGCAGGCGCTTGGCCTGGCGGGGCGTGCGGATGAGGGTCATCGGGTTGCCGGCGGTAAGGTTGTGCCGATCGCCCCACTTGTAGAACGAGCGGAGCGTGGCGATCTTGCGGGCCATGGTGGCGGCCGAGTAGTTCTGGTCGCCCAGGCGGGCGAGGAAGCCGCGGATCAGGTCGGCGTCGGCCGAGCAGATGACCTCGGTGACGTTCTGCCCCTGGATCTCGCCGGCGATGTTGTCGGGCTTGGGCGCCGGGCCGCCGTTCTGGGCGGCGGCGAGGGCACGCTCATGGGCCTGCTGTTCGGCGGCGTCGTTGATCTCGACGCCGAGTTCTTCGGCGAGGAAATCGACGTACTGGCGCAAGTCGGCGCCGTAGCACCGCGACGTGTACGGGCTGAAGTGCCGTTCGTCGGTGAGGTAGTCGGTGAAGGACTTGACGATGGGGATGGGGTGCATGGCGTCGGCTCTCGGTGGGACGGGCCCGGGCGGGTCCGCGGGAGTTATGTCTGTATTCTCGGATCGGCGACGCCGGGCAGAAGGTTGAGCCCGATCGGCGGGTTTCGGGCTTTCCTATCGCCCGTTTTTGTTGGGCCCGAGTCGTGTTCGGGCGGCGATTTCCCTTGGGCCCTCGGAGGGCCGTTCTGGCGCCGACGCCGGCCCGTCTGAGTCGTTCGGTTGCCGGGCTCCGCCCGGGCTTGTGGTCTGCGGGCCGGCTAGCCCCCGGTGGGGACCGAAGCCGTCCGTGCGACCCGCTCTCGGGTCAGCCGCAGCCGCTCTTCCTGGAGCAGCCGATCGACAGCTGTCGCGGCGGCGAACTCGGTGAACAGGTCCATGCGGGCGGTGTACACGCGGTACCCCATCGGGCCCTCAACGTCGTGGCGGCCTCGGGCGAACTCGATCAGGTCCCGCAGGACCTGATGGTTTCGGGCATCGAGCATCTCGGACACGGTGGAGAGCGGGCGGTCGCGGTATGAGGTCCGCGGGAGCGCCGCCAGGTCGGACGGCGCCGAAGACAGGCCGATCGGATCGACATCGACGGGCGGTCCGGCGCCGTGCAGGCGGAGGCTGTCGCCGAAGAGTGCGAGCGTGAGGCCGAGCGTGGGGGGGTCGTACGGGTCGTAGGCAGTGACAACGGCGACGAGCACCGCATCGGCGCCCACGGCGTCGGCGATCGCGAGGGCGTCGTCGGGCGTCACGACGGCGGGCATGTCGAGGGCCCGCATCGCGGCGATGGTTCGGTTCAATGGGACGGCCCGGAGGCCTCGGGCTTCCTCGGCCGACTTGATCAGGGCGTCGGCGATTTCGTCCGGCTCAAAGAGAGCGGTTCCTGATTCGTTGCGGACGGGCGCCACGGCCCAGACCGCCTCACGGACGCCGGTGTACGGCGCAACGACCACGTCGGGCTCTTGAAGCTCGGGGCCCTTGGCAGCGCAGCCGGCCGAGGAGAGAGCGAAGGCTGTTGTGACAATGGTTGCCACTGCCAACGCGAGCGCCCCGGAATGGCGTGTGAGCCTGTGAAGCATGGACTGTTCGGTTGTCAGGGCGTCCTGCCGCATAGTGGCCCGGCCTCCATTCCGAGCGATGCCTTCCAAGCAACACATGCCGTGCGGTGCAGTCTGAAAGCCCCTCAGCACCCGAAGGTGTGAGAGGCCGGTGAAAGACTCCGGCCAGCGTCTCCGCCGACCGGTTCGTCACGGGTTAGGCCGCGCGGCTCGCGCGAGCGTCCCTTCCGCTTATTCGTTGTCGGTCGGCGCGGCGACCGTGGCCGAGTTTTCTGGGCGCAATGAGCCCGCGGCCGCCACCACGGCCGGCCCGGTGTCCATCGACCAGAGGGTCTCGTTGCCGGCGCGGTTGGAGACGAAGAAGAGCTTGCCGTTGGGCGCCCAGGTCGGCATGAGGTCCACGGCCTCGCCGCGGGTGAGGCTGACGTGTGTCACGCCGTCGGTATCGACCATCCACAGTTCGGATTCGGCCGGCCGGGCGTAGCGCCCCGGGGTCCACCGGGAGGGGTTGGGAACGGAGGCGTAGACCACGAACCGGCCGTCGGGGGACCAGGTCGGGTTGATGAGCGCGTTGTCGGCGCTGTCGGCGATGAGGGTCGGGCGGTGGGCCTGTCCGTCGGCGTAGTCGATGGTCCAGATCCCGAACGCCCGCTCGCCGCGTTCGCGGGAGCGCTGGAAGAGGATCTGATCGGTCCCGTTGACGCCGGAACCGGCGATCGGGGACCACTCGGGGAAGAGGCCGTAGCCGATGAAGTGCGAGGCGGCCGGGGTGTCGGCATCGACGACCCAGAGTTCCCATCGGCCCGAGGCCCGGCCGAGGCGGCTGAAGACGAGGCTGCGGCCGTCGGGCGACCAGGAGGGGTGCAGTTCGTGCGCCGCGTCGCTGGTGATCTGGAGCGGCTTCCCGCCGTCGCGGTCGATCACGAAGATGTCCCAGTTCCCGTTGCGGTTGCTGGTGAATGCGATGCGGCGGTTGTCGGGGCTGATGCTGGGCATCACGTCGTGCGCGGCGTCTTGAGTGAGCTGCGTGCGGACGTTCCGGCCGCTGCGCTTCACGTAGATGTCGGCGCTGGGGTTGTGCTGGGTGCTGGCGAAGACGACGAAGGCGCCGTCGTGCGAGACCTCGGGATCGAAGTCGGAGCCGACGTTCGTGAACGTCTCCTGACTGATATTGGCGGTCTCGGTCGGGATGCCGCCGGCGCCGGAGGAGGGCAACACGCCGAGCATGGCGTCGGAGTACATGCCGAAGGCGTCGGCGCGGCGTTGCTGCGGCTGGTTGCGGCCATCTGCGGCGAGGCGGATCGATCCGGAGACATCGGGCGAGCCGGTCTGGTACAGGTCGAAGGCGTTCTCGCTCACGCCGCCGGTTTCGGATGGGCGATCGATGCCGGTGATCATCGGCGGGGCGCTGTGCGACTGGACGTGCGAGCCCCGGTCCTGCTGAGCGCTGGCCAGGCCGACCGCGGGCGCGGTGTACCGCGGCGGCGGGGACTGGGAGGCGATGGTGGAAGAGCAGCCGATGAGAGCCGAGGCCGCGCCGAGCGCTGCCAAGACATGGGGAATGCGATGCGTCACGTGAGCCTCCGTGCAAGCCAGCTTTGGGCGGCCGACCCGGGCGTCACTACGCCGGTCGTCGGATCCAACCCCACCCCATGCAGATCGACCGGAGGCGGCGCCCGCTTCAGCCCGTCCGCGATGCGAACGCAATGAACTCGGACGTTGAGAAGCCGAGTCACGCGGTCCGAGCGGTCATCCACCGGGTCTGGGTGATCGCCGGCGGGCCCGGTCGGCGGACCCAGCGGGAGGTCTTGCCGCGGCTATCGCGCAGCCTTGTGAGGCGATCGAGGTAGTCGGCGAGGGTGGCGCGGTCGAAGTCGGCGAGGAAGGCCGTGGACGCGCCGCTGCTGAGATCGAGGATTCGATCGAGGATCTGCTCGCGGCTCAGGCGTGTGGCGCCCTGGGTTGCGGCGGTCTGGCTCGAAGCGCCGTGGTGGGTGGACGTGGTGCGCTCATCCCGAGCTTGCGGTCCACGGGTGAGGTTCGCGTCGGCCTCCAGCCGCACGCCCGGTCCGGAGGTTGACCACAGCGTGTCGGCCTGCGTCTGGGGCTTGGTCACAGTGATGATCTCCTCTGTCGGGACCGGCGGAGGGGTGGTCCCGGTCTTGCGAAACGCCCGTCCGACGGGCGATGTTGGCCTCGAAGTTCGACTATCGGACGGTCGTTGCTGCGCTCCCGGCGCAATAACCACGCCGGACCTAGCGCCAAACCCGCGCGGGCGGGGCCGACCCGGATAGAGAGCCCCAGCATCTCGTCGCGTACCCTTGGGCATGGACTGGATCTGGTGGACGGCCGAGGGAACGAACCTCGAACAAGATTTTTCTGACCCCTCCGCGGCTCGGAACTCCGGGACGTGGGTGCGGTCGGCCGTGAACGCGCTGGTCGAAGAGCCGGAGGCGATCGAGGCCGATCTGGCCTCGGCGGGCCCGGGCGGCACGGTTGTGTGCTGGGGCGGGTGGGCGTCAGGCCAACCGGCGGAACCGGCATCGGGCCAGTTCGAGCCCTCGCCCGAGGTCTGGTTGCCCGCGGGGCGGGCGCGGGTAGAGGCGTTCTTTGGGGGTGTTGCGGAGCGGGCACAGGCGGCGGGCGTCTCGGTGCTGGTTCGGCCGCACGCGGCGACGGGGCTGTCGGACCTGCCGGGGTGCGTGGCGTTCCACCGGACGTTCGGGGATCGGCTTGGCCTCGTCGCCGAGCCGGCGGGGCTTTTGACACCCGAGACGCTGGCGACGCAGGACGAGCTGATCGGCCGGGCCGGGCAGGTGTTCGAGGCGTTGTCGTGCGTGGGCGCGGTGGGGCTGTTCGGTGGGAGACCCGACGGCGACGCCTCCTCGACGCTGACGCCGTGTCTCATGACAGAGGGCGCCGTGGATCGGGCGTTGCTGCTGGCGGCGTTGGCGCCCCTGCTGAGCCGGGGGCTGCCGGTGATCGCGCCGGATTCGGATCGCGGCGTCCAACGGGCGGTGGTGCACGAATCGCTTCCGCACGGCTCGATCCGCTAGGATCGCCCGACCACCGATCTGATCCGACGACCGCAAAGGGACGACGCCATGACGAGCGCCACGCCGAAACCCAACCTCGACCACCCGACCCTCAAGATGGTCAAGGAGGCGTTCCCCGACGCCAAGCTCCGCGCGACCGAGTTCCGAGGTCAGACGACGCTGATCCTCGACCCGGCCGATGTGCACCGGGTGCTGAAGTTTCTGCGTGATGACGACCGCGCGGCCTACCGGTTCCTGTCCGACATCATGGGCGTGGACTATCTGAACTACCCGGCCGACACAATCGGGCGGTTCGGCGTGCTCTACAACCTGATCGCGTTCGATCGTGACGACCGGTTCTTTGTCAAGACGTTCGTCGATCCGTCGCTGCCTACAGAGGGCATCGAGCCCGACCCGGCGCTCGAGCTCGATTCGGTCTGCGATCTGTGGGCGGGCGCCGAGTGGATGGAGCGCGAGGTGTTCGACATGTTCGGCATCCGCTTCCGAAACCACCCGGACATGCGGCGGATCCTGACGTGGGAGGACTACCCCGCGCACCCGCTGCGGAAGGACTATCCGCTGCGCGGCCGCGGCGAGCGCGACAGCTACCGCGTGCTCGACCGGACTTCGTCCTGAAACTGCTTTCCTGAAGTTCGAGATTGGTCTCAGCCCGGCCCGCGGGTCCCGCTGGGCTGGCGGATCTCGACTCGGCCGGTATCCATTTCCCAGAGCAGACGCTTGGCCCGTGTGGTCCGTCCCGTTGCGGCGTCCATCAGCGTGACCTCGCTGTTGGGCGCGATCGCGTCGACCTCGGACGCGACGGCATCGAAGCGCAGCGCCTCGGCGGTCAGTTCGCGCTCGCCTGAGCGCAGGTACGACCCGCCGCGGGCGATGGCGGAGTTGAGCGAGACGTCCTGGGAACCTTCGGCGTCGGATTGGAAGTCGGCGAGCAGGTCCTCGCACTCCAGCGAGGTCGTCACGTCGTCGCGCTCCCGACGCTGGCGCATGGTGACGGCTTCACGGATACGGGCCCGGCCCTCCAGCCGGTCGACGAGCATCGAGCCGTCCCACGTGAAGTGGGCGCGTCCGCGGCGGTCGCGGTCGCTGCCGGGCTCGACGTTGTTGTTGAGCGGCGAGCGATCGAAGAGGACGAGTTCGCCCTTCTCGGGAACCTCAAGCGTGCCGGCGGTGTTGTCGACGATGATGTGGTCGCCGCGGATGTAGAGCAGCCGCGCGAGGCGGGCGCTGTCGGCCTGAGACGTGTCGGGTGCGTAGCGGCGGGCCTCGAACGTCGCGGGCTGGCCACCCTGGAACTCCTTCTCGGCGCCCCAGGCTTCGGCGCGGAGGAACTCGCGGTCGAGACGCTCGGTGTCGAGCGGGTCCTCGGCCTCGGTTGCGTCGTTGTCGATCTCGGTCGCCAGCTCGATGCGGAGGCGTTCGGCGCGCAGCCGGTCGGCGCGTGTATCGCCGATGATCGCGTCGGCGCGAACGTTGCCGAAGGCGAGGATCAGCCCGGCCTTGTCGTCGAAGCGCATCTCGCTGGTCCACGTCGCGTCGAGCTCGGGCAGGGCGTTGGGGTTGTCGGCGTCTTTGGCGAATCGACCCGCGCCGAAGACCTCGACGGTGCGGTCGTCGCCGTCGAGCGTGATCTGCGAGCCCTCGATGCCGACGGGGCCGCGGCGTACGACCGAGCCCTCGCCTTGCAGGCGCACGTTCTGGCGTCTGGCGTCGGCGATGAGTTGGAGCGTGGTGGCGCTCACGTCGTCGTCGAGCCGGTTGAACTGGACCGGGCCGCCGGTCGCCAGAACGTTGGTGACCTCGATGTCGCCGTCGGCGTCGCGTTCGAGCCGCGTTTCGAGGCTCTCGCAGGCGATCGACGCGGAGTCTTTGTGCGCGAAGACCCTGCCGACCGCGAGGACGACCTGCGGGTCGGCGGAGTCGCTGATCGAGGCGGGCGCGAAGCTGACATCGACGCGATCGGAGGTGAGCGCGCCGCCGCGGCCGTCCTCTGCGACGACGCCGTCGAGCGCGATGAGCGTGCGCAGACGCGCGGGGTCTTCGCCGTCTTGGACGAAGTGCGTGCGCATGGCTTCGGCGCGGAGCACGCCGCGGCCGTCGGTCGCCTCGACGCCGCCCTGCAGCACGGCCGTGCGCAGGGCCTCGGTCATGCGGCCGCGGTCGACTTCGAAGAAGAAGTCGGCCTGGTCTTGCCACTGCACGCTGCCGCGGGTTGCCGCTTCCAGCACGCCCGCGCCCGGTGCGTGCACGACGCCGGAGGCGAAGTTCAACTCGACGCGCGAGCATCGCACGCGGCCTTGTTCGCTGTCGAGTTGCACACCGGCGGGCCCGACGCCTTCGAGCAGCAGGTCCTGGGTTGTTGCGAAATAGCCGGCCGACGCGGCCTGGCCCGAGGCGCCGGCAGTGCTGTCGGCGAAGCGGACGAGCCCGGCGACGGGCGCGGTGAATCGGCCGGCGAGGTGGTTGCCGGCGGTGAGTTCGGCGGGCGTCTCGCCCTCGATCGGCACGATGCGGAGCTTGCCGGTCCAGGTGAGTTCGACCAGCGGAGCCGTGGGAGCCGGGAGCGCGTCCGCGGCCGGGTCTGCCGGCGCCTCGTCGGCCGCGGCAACGTGCGTCACGGTTTCGTCCGGCGTCGGATCGGCTGCGACATCAGACGTGTCGTCCGATCCGGTGTTGGGCTCAGAATCGGGCGTCGAGACTTCAACTGGCACTGCTACAGGTGTGTTCGCGGCGAGGCGCCCCGACCGTGTGGGCGTGATGAGACCGAATCTTGAGGCGGGGTCTGAGGTCTCCGTTGTCATTCCGTCCGCGGTGTCGTCGGTCACGACTTCAGCAGGCGTGTTCTCTGCGGTCGTTGCGGCGGAGGCGTCGTCATCGGCATCCGGCTCGGCGCCCGCGATTGCGCCCTCGGGGAGTTCGTTGTCGATCAGGCGGGCCCAGAGTTCCAGCCGATCACCCTCGATCGTTCGGCCTTCGCCGTCGAGTTTGACGGCGTCGTCGAAGGTCACGTAGTACAGCGTCTCGATCGGCGCGTCGGGCGCGGGCGTTGTTGTTGAACTCGGCACATCGGCGCCCGCAATTTCGGTCGGTGTGTTATCAGGTATGGCTGTGTCGGGATCGGTGGTGGCCGGGTCGGTGTCTTGGGGCTCGATGTCACCCGTCGCGACTTCGGTTGTTCGAGGCTGATAACGCAGGTATTCACCCTCGCGCACTTCCAGCAACTCGATCCGTTCGTTGACCTCGCTGACCAGCAACCGCAGCCCGCGGCCGGCGAAGGTCAGTTCCGGGGTCAGCACCTCGACGGGCGTAGGCCCGTCGTCGTCTGGGGTGACAATCTCCCCGAAGGTCAGGTCGAACCCGAGGGCGGGTGAACGGACCTCGGCGGCCGGTTCGTCGATTGCGAGATCGACCGGCAGGCGGTTGTCTTTGGCTTCGTAGATCCGGATGCGGACATCGCCTCGGAACGTGCCCGACTCGGGCCCGGTCTGGCGTGAGGGCATCAGCACGCGGCCTTCATCGGCACGAATGTGCACGGTCCGGCCGTCGGCGAGGTAGAGCCACGCGATGGGGTCTTCGACGTCGAAGACGTTCTGCCCGAGCGGTTCGAGGCGTTCGGCGGTCATCTCGCTCGTGACGCGTTGGGTGTCGGGGTCCTCGAGTCGGATGTACATGCCGCGCGTGCCGGTCATGTCCCCGCTGCCGGCGTTGGCGAGGTCGACCGCTTCGGACGCGTTGAGCGGTGAATCGAACGCGGCCGGCGGCGGCGCGGCCCGTGCGGGCGTGGTGTTGCTCGAACCCGAGAGCGCGAACCACGCGAACAACGCCGCGGCGAGCGCGAGCAAGCCGCCGGCGGCCGCCATGCCCAGTGTCTGCACCCAAGTCCTAGATCCGCGTGCGCGAGGCATAGCCCATGCTACCCAGAGGTGACGGGGAGTGCGCTCGGCTGTGCGCGATCTGATCGGGTGATCGGTGCGCATGACCCCGGTTTGGGCGTGCGAGTCGCGCCGCTCGTCAGGGCTGGTGGGCGAGTTGGCCCAGTGCCGATTCGAGCATGCCCTGTCGTGTGAGCAGGTGTTCCACGGCTTCGCGCACGGCGCCGCGACCACCGACCGCGAGGGTCATGTACCGCGCGGCTTCGAGGACGGGCTTGGCCGCATCGCGCACGGCGATCGGGTAGCGGACTTCGCGCATCGCGGCGAGGTCGGGCCAGTCGTCGCCGATGTAGGCCGCGTCGGCGCGGGTCTTGCCCAGGCGTTGGAGGAGGTTGCGCATCGCCTCGCCCTTGTCGGTCGCCCGTTCGATGAGTTCGGTGACGCCGAGTTCTTCGGCTCGGCGTTGGACGGCGCCGCCGCCTCGACCGGTCAGCCACGCGACCGTGCCGCCGGATCGGATCCAGAGTTTGATGCCGAAGCCGTCGCGGGCGTTGAACGTCTTGAGTTCGCGGCCTTGGTCGTCGTAGGTGATCGAGCCGTCGGTGAGGACGCCGTCGACATCGAGGACGAGCAGCGTGATGGGGTGGACGGCGTGGGTGTTGGTTCGGTTGGCCATGGCTTGTAGTGGGGCTCGAGTCGGGAGTTGGGTCGGATCGGCGTTACTCGCGGACGAGCCGCATCGCGATGAGGTCTTGCACATCGAGCAGGCCGACGGGCCGGCCGTCTTGATCGATGACGGGGATTTCGTCTTGCCGATGCTCGCGGACCACGAGCACGGCGTCGCGCACGAGCGCGGTCTCCGGCAACGAGCGAGGCGAGCGGGTCATGACTTCGGCGATCGGTCGGGCGAGGCTCTCCGGGCCGGCGAGGACGAGTCGGCGGAGGTCGCCGTCGGTGAAGATGCCGCTGAGTTTGCCGGCCTTGTCGACGAGCATGAGGGCGCCGGGTCGCCGGCGGACGCTCTCGGCCTGACGCAGCGCGTCTTCGACCTTGGTGCTGTCGGGCAGCGCGGGTGTGTTGACGCCGATCTCGAAGCGGAGGACATCGCGCACGGGCCGCAGCAGGCCGCCGAGCGCGCCGCCGGGGTGGCGGCGTGCGAAGTCGGCGTCGCTGAAGCGTCGGCGTGCGGCAACGGCGAGCGCGAGCGCGTCGCCCAGCGCCATGGCGGCGGTGGTGGATGATGTGGGCGCCGAGGCGCCCGCGGCTTCGTGCGGCACGTTCAGGCAGAGCGCAACGGTGGCGAGCCTGCACAGGCTTGAGCCCTGATCGATAGCGGCGGGCCGGGCTTCGCCGGTGATAGAGATGATCGGTAGGCCGTCTTGGCGGAGGACGGCCGCGAGGTTGACGACCTCGCCCGTCTCGCCCGAGTGCGAGATGCAGATCGCGGTGTCGGTCGGGCGGAACCGCCCCAGGTCGCCGTGGGCGGCTTCGGACGGGTGGACCGCGTGCGAAGGCGAGCCGAGGGACGCGAGTGTGGCGCTGATCTTGGCGCCGACGAGCCCGGACTTGCCGAGGCCCGACACCAGCACCGTGCCGCCCGAGGCCGAGCAGCGCTCGATGAGTGCGACGGCTTCATGCCATTCGGGGCCGATGGCTCCGGCGAGACCCGCGACGGCCGCGGCTTCATCGGCAACGGCCTGCTCGAACATCGATCGTTCGCGCTCGAGCGGGTCGAACTCGGTCCCGGCCGAAGTGGGGGCGTTCGGGTTGGTCGAAGCGGGGGGGGTCACAGCTAGAAGGGTACACTGCCCCCGGGCGCGGCAGGAGTGGCCGGCGTTCGGAGAAAGGTCTGGCGTGAGCGACGCGTACCGCGTGCATCTCGATCGGTTCGACGGCCCGCTGGACCTGCTCTTGCACCTCATCCGCCGGGCCGAGGTCGATATCCAGGACATCCCGATCGCGACGATCGCCGATCAGTTCGTGGCCCAGCTTTCTGATTTAGAGCGGATCGACATCGATCGGGCGGGCGAGTTTCTCGTGATGGCTGCCACACTCGCGGAGATCAAGTCCCGCGTGCTGGCCCGGGCGCCCGGAAAGGACTCGGACGAAGACGACACGCCCGACCCGCGCGATGACAACGACCCCAGGTCGGACCTGATCCGCCAGTTGCTCGAGTACAAGACCTTCCGCGACGCGGCCGACGAGTTGGAGCGTCGCGGCGAGGACTGGTCGCGCCGGTATCCCGCCGCGCGTGCGGGGATCGACTCGGCCGAGGTCCGCGCCGCGGTGCAACGGCTGCACGATGGCGTCGAACTCGAAGACATCGCGCTGGGCGACCTGATCGAGGCGTTCGAGCGGATCTATCAGTCGGTGAACTTCGAGCGGCTCGGTGAACACGAGGTCAGCGACGACGACACACCGATTGAACTGCACGCCGAGGACATCATCGATCAGGTGAAGCGCCTGACCGCCTCGCACGCCGGCGCCTCGATGCCGCTGCGTCGGATCTTCGAGGGCCGAACCCGCGCCGAGATGCTGGGGTTGTTCCTCGCGACGCTCGAACTGACCCGCCAGCGCCGGATCGATGTGCGGCAGGACGACGCGACGGGTGAAATCACACTGGAGTTGCGTGATGTGGGCGAGGAAGCCGGCGATGAGACGAGCAGGCAAGAAAGTGACGCCATCGCAGCTTCCGGAAGCCAGGAGTTTGGCATCGACGCGCGCGGGTGATTCGCATTTGGCGTGACCGCGGCGTCTTTACGTCAACCCATCCACAAACTCGGCCAGCCTCGCCATGCCCCGTGCGATCTGTTCTTCGGAGCAGGCGAAGCTGATGCGGATGTGTTCATCGCCGCAGCCGCCGAAGTCTTCACCCGGGACGACCGCCACGAGCTTTTCTTCGAGCAGCGCTTCGGCGAAGTCGAGGGCGCAGCCGATGGTTCGGCCGCCGGCCGAGGTGGCGCCGAAGTGCTCGGCGATGTTGGGGAAGGCGTAGAACGCGCCCGTGGATTTTGTCGCGCGCACGCCGCGGATCTCACTGAGCAGGGCGTGGATGAGTTCGGCCCGGCGTGCGAAGGCTTTGCGGAACTCTTCGACCTCGGCCGCGCAGTCGGTGAGCGCGACGCGGATGGCCGGGAAGTTGAACGACGTGATGTTCGTCGTCATCTGGCCCTGCATCGTGCCCATGGACTTGATGAGCCGCTTACCCCACTCGCCCGAGGCGGCGGTGTAGCCGATGCGCCAGCCGGTCATCGCGTAGGCCTTGCTCAGTCCGTTGAGCGTGACGGTGCGTTCGGCGATGGAGGGCGTGGCGCCGATGGAGTAGTGCTCGATCCCGCCGTAGGTGATCTTTTCGTAGAGCTCATCGGTGAAGACGACGAGTTCGGGGGCGGTCGATCGTGCCGCGTCGGCGACCACGGCGGCGATGGCTTTGAGCTCGTCCGGCGTGTACATGGTGCCGCAGGGGTTGCTGGGTGTGTTGAGGATGAGCATGCGGCTCTGGGGTGTGATGGCGGCCTTGAGCTGCTCGGGCGTCATCTTGAAGCCGTTGGCGTCGGTGGTGGGGATTTCTACGACCTTGGCGCCGGCCATCTCGATGATCGGGCGGTAGCTGACCCAGGCCGGCACGGGCAGGAGGACTTCCTGCTGGGGCGATCCGGGCGCCGGCGGATCGAGCAGGCAATGGCAGGCGATGAAGAGCCCGTGCTTGCCGCCGGTGGAGATGGCGATGTGGTCGGCGGTGACGCCCGGCAGGCTGTTTTCCTTGGTGAGTTTTTCGGCGATGACGCCCCTTGTTTCGGGGTCGCCCAAGGTCGGCATGTACCGGGTCTGGTTGGCATGGAGGGCGTCGATGGCGGCCTGTTTGATCGGCTCGGGCGTGTTGAAGTCGGGCTCGCCGGCGGCGAAGCCGAGCACGTCGAGCCCGGCACGCTTCATCTCCTTGGCCCGGTTGGCCACGGCGACCGTGACGGAGGGCTTCAGTTGGCGGACCCTGTGCGAGAGCGCGGGGCCGGCGTGGTCCGAGTCTGGGCTGAACAGCGGCGTCGGGGCAGTCATGGCGGCAGGATAGAGAACCCCGCGACCCTCTGTTGGGGCGGCCAGGGGTGATGAACGGGCCTACCATGCCCCCGAACGAATAACCCCGGGTTTCGGGCGCAACCCGCGGGCCGAATCGGCGATGCAGGCGCCCGACAGCATCCCTTACACAAGCGGTGGCGGCGGTTGAGAAAGACCGGCCTCCCCGCGGAGATTTCAGCCAGTATGACCATCGCACCCGCACGCAAGAACGAAGTCGTCAAGAGCTTTGCCCGCACCGAGGGCGACACCGGCAGCCCCGAAGTCCAGATCGCGGTCATGACCGAGCGGATCAACGGACTCCAGGGCCACCTCAAAGACCACAAGCACGACCACCACAGCCGTCGCGGCCTGCTCCGCCTCGTCGGCCAGCGCAACCGCCTGCTGAAGTACCTCGCCCGCACCAACCGGCCGGCGTACCTCGCGACGATCAAGCGTTTGGGTCTGCGTAAGTAAGCGAACCATTCTGAAGCCCGTGGGCCAACGCCCGCGGGCTTCTTTCGTTTGCAGGTTGTAGTTGTTTGGCGTTCCGTGGCTCGATCGGCGAGCGCGGGACGCACGTTCTCTGTGACGCCGAGGCCCGGTCCTCGCGGGCAGTGGGCGAAAAGCCGTCCGTGGTGATCCGGTTGTCGACTGGTTCGCTCCCATGACCGCCTTTCGCCTTCTGCCTTCCGAGTGTTCTCTGGGGTTTCGGCGCCCCCGGTCGCCTGGGCGGTCGGCGTGATCCGGTGATCGCGCCCGACGCCGATGTACGAACGGGACACCACGATCGGACCGGCGGCTAACGCCGGCCACGCACGCCGACCGGCTCATGCCTCGGCGTCGGTTCTGGAAAGGCAAAGCACATGACGTTCAAGAAGGCCAAAGCCAAAGTCACCCGCGTTGAGAAAACGATCGGCGACCGCACGTTTGCGATCGAGACCGGCAAGGTCGCCAAGCTGGCGACCTCCGCGGTCATCGCGACCTACGGCGGGACCGCCGTGCTCGCGACCGTGGTCCGGGCGAACCCGCGCCCGGGTCTCGACTTCTTCCCCATGCAGGTCGATTACCGCGAGAAGCTGAGCGCCGGCGGCAAGTTCCCCGGCGGCTTCCGCAAGCGTGAGGGCGCGCCGAACGAAAAAGAAGTCCTCACGATGCGGATGATCGACCGCCCGATCCGCCCGCTCTTCCCCGACGGGTTCATCGACGA
>JBCBZM010000010.1:0-39802 GCA_039815345.1 Planctomycetota bacterium
ACCGCAGGCCGGGCGGCTGACGGTGTACTCATATTGCCAAGTGATAGCGATCGTGTTTCCTTCACTGCCATTCGAGAAAGGACCCCCGGGGGAACGTGTTGACCGCGCGACGGATTGTGGGCCCACTTGAAGGCTAGTTCCCGGCTCGAAGTCGCCGGGACCATTCTGCGTGCTGTTCCCTGCAAACAAGCACGAGTTGACCGACTCCCGTCTGGCGAACCCAGTCCTTTCACCCCGAGAAAGCTGCTGCGGGTCCGCAGCGTTAATGCCGATCACGTACGTGTAGCCCCATCTAGCGTCTTGGCTGCCGGCGAGAAGAAAACCTGAATAGACGCTGTTGTCGTCGAAAACGCGCAGGCATCCGCCTGGATTGAAGACTTTCATCTCAAGCGTGATTGTTCGTACGCCGTCGACGGTGATGCACGACGAAGATAGCTCGAATGAGCGAACGCCGAAGGCAGCGCCTGGTACGACTGCTGTCCCACCGAATGGAATCTGGATCGGATCGATGATCGGGTAGGTGCTGAAACGACCATCTGCACTCGTGAGGTTGGTGTCGGTCCACACAAACATTTCAAAATATACCGGCGCGTCCGACAGCGGATTGGCATCTTCGGCTGTGGCGATCGGTGCGGTGATTGCGAGTGCGGCGAGAGTTACGCGTCGAAAGCTATTCATCTGCCTGTGCCTCCGTGATGGCGATGCCTATGCGTTCCAACTCCGCACCTCGGGCCCGGTGTAGTTCGCCCGCGGGCGGATGAGGCGGTTGTTGGCGTGCTGTTCCATCACGTGGGCGGCCCAGCCGGTGATGCGGCTGGCGACGAAGATCGGTGTGTACTGCGGCACGGGGATGCCCATGGTGAAATACGTGAGCCCGCAGGGGAAGTCCACGTTGGGGTGGATGTTCTTCTGCTCGAGCATGATCTTCTGGACTTCTTCGCCGATCTCGAACCAGCGGACCGATTCGGGCCCGGCTTTCTCGGCGGCGGCGCGGCCGAGCTTGTGGAGAATGGGCGCACGGTGGTCGCCGTTCTTGTAGACGCGGTGTCCGAAGCCCATGAGCTTGCGTTTGGTCTTGAAGGCGTTGTCCATGAACTGCTGGACGGTGTGGCCTTGGTCGATGTAGTCCTTGATCTCTTTGAGCATCTCCATCGCGGCTTCGTTGGCGCCGCCGTGCAGGGGGCCCTTGAGCGCGGCGATGGCGCCCGTTATGGCGCCGTGCATGTCGGAGAGCGTGGCGGCGATGATGCGGCTGGTGAAGGTCGAGGCGTTGTAATCGTGCTCGGCGTAGAGGATGAGGCTGACGTCCATCGTGCGCTCGGCCTCGGCGCTCGGGCGTTCGCCGGTCATCATGTAGAGCAGGTTGGCCGCGTGGCTCAGGCTCGCGTCGCCGCCGGTCGCGGGGTCGATCGGGTCTTTGCCTTCGATGATGCGCTGCATGGCGCCGAGGATGGTGGGGCACTTGGCGAGGATGCGCTTGGCTTTGCGCAGGTTGGCTTCGGGCGTGATCTCCTGGCTCTCGGGGTCGAGGTTGCCGAGGATGGAGATCGCGGTGCGGGTGACATCCATCGGCACGGCGGTCGCGTGGCCGGTGTCATTGCGGAGCCACGGGCCCGCGGCGTGGAGGTAGTCGAGCACGGGCTGCGGGATGCCGCGCTCGGCGACGAGTTCGTCGCGGAAGCGGGCGGACTCGGCTTCGCTGGGCTTGTGGCCTTCGAGCAGCAAGAACGCGACGTCTTCGAAGGTGGCGTTGTCGGCCAGGTCGTGGATCTCGTAGCCGCGGTAGATGAGGCCGCCCTGATCGACCGAGCAGATGGCGGTGTCGCCGGCGGTGACGCCCTCGAGGCCCGCGGCGGAAGTCGTCGTGCTCATGGTTCGCCCTTTCTGGCCAGACATTGGCCGAATCGGCACTGTAGGGCGGAGGGCCCGACGGCGAACGCTGCCTACCGGGCCGGGTACTTCCACGGCTCCAGCGGGTTGTACCCGAGCAGGCCGTAGAGCTCGTCGCGCGTCTGCATCTTTGAGAGCAGCCCCGCCGCGTCACCGGTCGCCTTGAGCTCGGCGAGCGCATCGGTCACGGCCTTCATAGCAAGGCGGAGTGTCGTGACCGGGAAGATCACGATCGAATACCCCATCGTCTCGAACCGCGAGACCGGGATCTGCGGCGTTTTGCCGAACTCGGTCATATTCGCGAGCAGGTACGGGCGGTCGTCGCCCATCGTGCCCATCGCCTCGGCAAACTTGACGAACTCGTCTTCACTGGCAAGGCCTTCGGGAAAGATCATGTCGGCGCCGGCTTCGACATAGGCGGTCGCGCGATCGATGGCGGCGTCGAGGCTTTCGACGCTCCGGGCGTCGGTTCGGGCGCAGACAACGAAGCCATTATCGAGTTCGTCCCGCGCCTCGGCGGCCCAGCGGACCTTGTCCGTCGCCAGCCCCTTCGGAATCAACTCTTTGCCGTCGAGGTGCCCGCAGCGCTTGGGGAAGACCTGGTCCTCGATGTGGCAGCCCGCGGCGCCGGCCTGGCTGTAACGGACCACCGTCTGCCGCGTCATCTGCTCTTCGCCGAAGCCCGTGTCCGCGTCGGCGAGGACAGGCAGGGCCGAGGCGTCGGCGACCTCGCGGATCGTCTGGCAGAAGCGGTCTTGGGTCAGCAGGCCGATGTCAGGCACGCCGGCGGCAGCCGAGGTGGCGCCGCCAGAAAGGTAGCAGGCGCTGAAGCCGGCATCGGCGACTGCGCGGGCGACGAGGCCGTTGTACGCGCCGGGGCAGGCGACGCAGGCCTCATCCATCAGCCAGCGGAGCCGGCGGCCGGGGTTCTTGGTGAGGTTGTGGGGGGAGTCGGGCATGCGGCGATGATAGAGGGGCGATCGGTGCGTGAGCGGCCCGTCGAAACCGGAGGATCTCGGGGGATTTACAGATTGTTCGTGGTTTCCGTGAGGGGGCGTCGCCGGCCGCTGCGCGGGTCGATCTGGCCCACGCTCGTGGTGGCTTTGTTCTGATGGCACACCCGTGCCCGCTGCACCGATTGAAAGAGGGATCCCATGCGCTTGTTCACGCTGCCGATTCTGTCCCGCCGTTGCTGCGTCGCCCTTGCCGTGTCCGCAGGTTTTGGCACGCTGACCGGCTGTCTGGCGTACGAGCCCGGCGCCTACTCGGACAACAGCGCGGGCTACTCAAGCCCGGGTTCGACCGGCGGCGCCCACACGGGTGTCTACATCAACGGCCAGCAGGTCGACTACAACCAGTGGGTCACGCTGAGCACGGCCGTGGGCACGCCGATTGCGCCCGGGTCGTATTGGGTCGATCCGAACTCGGGCTGGGCCGGGTACATGGGCAACGCGACGCCGCTGGTCAATGTCTACAGCGGCGAATGGACCCAGGCGGCGGTCAATGGTGGGGGTGGCTACGGCAGTCCGGCGGACGCGTGGCTCAGCGGCGGTGAATGGTCGGGCCGGATGTCGAGCGGCACGGTCTCGCCCGACGGCAACCCGTACAACTCGGTCTACTCGGTGGACGGGGAAGTGCTGACGCTGCCTTAAGTGAAATCCTGATTTACTTGTGATGCTAGTCAAGCCCGGCGATGGTCATATAGCTTGTTCCGATCGGAGGCTATTGCTGCCGGAATCTGGAGACGTAGTCGGCAATGTTGAACACATGCACACTGCCTTCTTGGGTGCGTACCGCTAGTTTCGTGGAGTACTTGTTGACAGCTACTTCATACACTTTATAGCCGCTCTTGCAACATATCGTTTCAGGTTCAATGTCTTCTTTCAGTGACCATATCCAAACTTGATCACCGCATGTCGAGAAAACAATCGCATCATCTGCGCACCATGTGGCACTGCTAGTTCTTCCATCATGCTTAAGCGAGCGTATCAGAGTCTCGGATTGAATATCAAAAATTCTTACATTGCCATCTTCTGAACTGGTAAGAAGTCTGTTGCCGTCACAGCTAAACTGCACGCTGTCAACGGATCCGCCGTGCTCTCTGAACTCAGTAACCAAGGCCCCGCTGGCAGCGTCCCACACCGCGGCACATCGTCCGTGCACATCGCCCGTTGCAACACGGCGTGACGATGGGTCCCATGCGATCCGGTGTACGAGGGTCCGGTGTTGGTTCAATACAAGCTCGATATCATCATTTCGTCCGTTCCAGATCTGGGCTCGGCCATCGCCAGTTGTCGCGATTCTCCCATCTTCGCTCCAAGAGAGTGAGTCAAAGCACTGAGGTGATCCCAGGCCCTTCCAAGGCCCCATCGCATCGCCAGGCAGTTTCACTCGAGACTTCACGCCAGATTCGACAGACCACACGCGTATCGATTTGTCGCCAAATGCAACGGCAACCTTTGAGCCGTCTGGGCTCCAGTCAAGGGACCACGCGACTTTCTCCATGTCGGTAGATAGCATCATCAGCGCTGAGTAAGTTTTGGGTTTGTTATTGTGCTCTGGATCCCATACTCGGAATGAGCGATCCCCGCCAATAGCTAGCTTCTTTCCAGACGGGCTCCACGCGAGTGACTTTGCATTTGTGTGCTTTAAAACATTTAACTCTGTGATTATGCCGCTTGTGGTCGTCATTGCTGCAATCTCCCGTCCATCCGCAATCTGATCATGCGCACTAGCTTGCTACGGTGTCGTGATCAATCTAATATGCGCGATTGTATGCGAATAATTCTGGCCATGGATCGCGGCCGTGTCTTTCCGCGGGGCTCGTTCTTGTAAGCCGCTTTCAACGGTATGTATAGTTCCTAGGGTGATTGGTCATTTTGAGTCTATTCAAACGCCCCGCGCACGTGCAGATCAAAGCCGTTCATCTCCGCGATATCCGCGGCTGACTTCTTCTCCAGCCCGCTGAAGCGCTCAATCAGAGTCTCCGGCTCATCGCTCGCCAGAGCCCCGAGGAGGTGGAACTTGTGGTTGAGGATGTCCTTGAGGTCGGCGGTGGTGTTGCGGGCGTGGCCGGCGGGGTACATGACCATGCCGGAGTCGATGGTGTCGCCGGTGTCGCTGGTGATGACGAGGGAGGTGGGGATGCCGTCGGGGTAGCGGCGGTCGTACTCCTCGCCGCCGTGCTCGAAGGTGATCTTGTCCATGAGGGTGCGGGTCTTGGGGTTCTGGATCGCCTCGGCCGAGTAGTCCTCGGGCATCAGCATCAGGGGCTTCCAGCCGGTGGTCTTCTGTTCGAGCGCCTTGCGCAGCAGCGTGCTGACGATGTAGACCATCGAGTGGTCGGCCGACTGACGCGTGGTGGGGTGGCGCTTGGCGGGGTCGCCGATGATGCCGAAGGCGGGCTCGTAGGCGACGATGTTGATGTTCTTGATCCGGCCGCCGGTGGGGTCTTCGAGGAGCGTGGGGTCTTTGTCGAGGAGGTCCTGCACGGCTTGCAGGGCGCCGGCGGACTGGTGCTCGTAGAGGCCGAGCTTGAAGTGCATGCCCATGACGGCGAAGTCGTCGCCGGCGCGTGAGAGGTGGAGGTCGAAGGGGCTGGCGTCTTTCTGCGCGGTGTTGGCGTCGGTCGCGTTGACAGCCTTGAACATCTGCCCGGGGCCTTCGAAGATGCGGAAGATGGCCTCGGGGTTGCGGAAGATGTCGCGCGGGCCGAGGAAGCCGGCCATGGATCGCTTAACGCTGAGCACGGCGGCCTCGGTCGAGATGGCGGCCGACGAGCCCTTGGAGTCGCTGAGCTGCTTGCCGGCGCGGATGGCGCGGAAGGGGATGTAGTGGGCGACGGCCATGCCGATGGCGGACTCGATCTGTTCAGCGGTCGCGCCGAGCATGGCGCCGTAGACGGCTGCGCTGGCGATGGCGCCGTGGACGACGTGGTCGACCTTGTAGGTCTTGAGGCTGAAGACCTCGGCGAGTCGGCCTCGGATCTCGTCGTGGCAGACCATGGCGCGGAGGGCCTTCTCGCCGTCGGCGCCGGTGACCTGCGCGGCGGCGATGGCGACGGGGTAGAAGTCGTTGTGCCCGAACTCTCCGGCGGTGTGGTTGCGTTCGGGGTTGTAGCCGAAGTTGGTGCCGTTGGAGTCCCACTCGCGCACGGCGGCGCTGTTGGCGACGATGGCTTTTTCGGGCTTGACGGGTGTGTCGGAACCGAAGACGGTCGCGCCTTTCTCGCCCGAGGCGAGCGGGTAGGTGAGGGCCTCGTCGCGGAGGACGGTGGGTGCGTTGGTGCCGAGGGCGAGTGCGGAGAGGCCGCAGAGCACGGCGTCGGTGTGGAAGAGGTTGGTTTTCTCGAGGACCGCGGCGCCCGGCTTGCCCTGCTTGGCGGGGTCGTCGGAGAGGAAGTCGATGGCGTACCGGGCGATGCCGAGGGCCTGGTTGGAGTCGGCGGGGAGGTGGACGGGCTCGGACATGGACGGTTCTCCGGTGAAGGGCGGGATGCGATCGGGCGGCATCGTAGAGGCGGTCACCCGGGATTGACGGCTCCTGAATAGAAGAACCGCCCGAGTCCCACGGTGAAGGCGAAACAGCCGTAGAGCGCGTGTTCTACGCAGGCCGTCGCGGTGGATCGCGTGCGGAGGTAGGTCGACAGGAACAGCACGCCCGCGGGCAAGGTCAGCACGACAGCGAGCGGATTCAAGAACACGATGTGGACCCAGCCGAAGACGAACGCGTTGGCCGCGAGCATCGGGATCGTTGCGGGGAACAGTGCGCGGTACCGATGCGCGAAGAAGGGGCGGAAGATGACTTCTTGGGCGTACACGCTGGCGATGGGGTAGCCGATCATGACAAAGACCCAGACGCGAAGCCGCTCGCGCGGGAACTCGAACAGCCGGTCGGGATAGGCGAGCGCGACGAACGCGGTGAGCAGCGGGGCGATCCAGAGAAACCGCAGCAGGACGGGCCGCAGCGCGGTCCAGGTCAATCCCGACCAGCGCCAGAGGTCGCGGCGATCGAACGAGCGGTCGGTGAGCAGGAGCGTCAGGCAGGCGATCGCCCAGAGCCACAGCGCCGGGAAGAGCCATCGCGGCGAGTCGAAGGGCGGGATACTCCGCGCGAATAAAGCCGCACACACGCCCGGCGCGATGACGAACAGCGTGACGCATTCGACCCAGCGGGCCGGGGTGGACGCGGGCTCGCCGGGGCGGTTTGGCATCGTGGCAGCCTAGGATCCCGTCCGCCACATGTGGCGACATCAGCACACCATCCGAGAACGCAGGAGTCACCATGCCCGAGCAGCCCGTGATCGTCGCCGCCAAGCGGACCCCCATCGGCCGGTTCTTTGGCGGGCTGAGCAAGACGCCCTCGCCGCAGCTCGGTGCGTTCGCCATCGAGGCGGTTCTGAACGAGGCGCCGGCGCTCAAGGACCAGGTCGACGAGTGCGTCATGGGCTGCGTGCTGCAGGCGGGTGTGGGGCAGAACCCGGCCCGGCAGGCGGGTCTGAAGGCGGGCCTGCCGGACACGCTCAGCGCGAAGACGATCAACAAGGTCTGCGGCTCGGGGCTTGAGGCCGTGATGATGGCTGCGCAGTCCATCAAGGCGGGCGACAACGATGTCGTGATTGCCGGCGGCATGGAGAACATGACCGGGGCGCCGCACTTCAGCCACGTTCGCCAAGGCGTGAAGTTCGGTCCTGCGGCGTTCGAGGACCACATGCAGTACGACGGCCTGCGGTGCGCGTTCGAAGCGTGGGGCATGACCAATGCCGCGGACTACATCGCCAAGGAGCACGGCGTCACCCGCGAGGACCAGGATCGGTTCAGTGCTCAGAGCCACCAGCGCGCCGCCGAGGCGACCAAGAACGGCTGGTTCGATGCCGAGATGGTCAAGTTGACCGGGGCGCAGGTGGGCAACCGCAAAGTCCCCGGGCCGGAAGGCGGCGTCTCGGCCGACGAGGGCATCCGGGCCGAGTCCACGGCCGAGGGCCTCGGCAAACTGCGGACCGTGCCGGGTCACGAGTACATCACGGCGGGCAACGCGAGCCAGATCTCGGACGGGGCCGCCGCGGTCGCCGTCACCAGCGCGACCAAGGCCGAGGCCCTCGGGCTGACCCCGGTCGCCAAGATCGTCAGCTACGCCACCAGCGGCGTGGCGCCTAAGGCCATTTTCTCGGCCCCGATCACGGGCATCCAGAACGCGCTCGACAAGGCTGGGCTGTCTGTGGGCGATATTGACCTCTTCGAGGTCAACGAGGCGTTCGCCGCTCAGGTGCTCTGCAACATCAAGCCGCTTGGTATTGATGAGGCCAAGCTCAATATCTGCGGCGGCGGGATCGCGCTGGGCCACCCGATCGGCGCGAGCGGCGCCCGCGTGCTGACCACGCTCCTCCATCAGATGATCCGCACCGGCGCCAAGCGCGGGCTCGCGGGCCTGTGCCTCGGGGGTGGCAACTCGGTTGCGATGGTCGTCGAACGCTGAACCCGGCCCGCCGGCCGGGCTATCTAAAATCTTGCAGAGCAACAGGCCCGGCGGACGTCCGGGCCTTTTTTGACGGCTCAGAACGCTCTATTTCCCCAGTTTCACGAAAGTCTTGCCCGAGTTGGTGGCGTTTTCGTGGGGCGCGGCTCTTATGTCCTTATGCCCCGGCCAAGGGGCTCTCCGCAGGCCCGTTCGGCTCGATCGTTCGCGCACGCAGAGGGTCGTTGCGCGGTGCGGGGTCGTGAATAGTGCCAGATCCGATCGAGGAGGAACCCCCATGAACTGCGCCCGTTGTGTCTCCGCGGCTACCGCCATTGTCCTTCTCGCCGGTTCGGCGAACGCCGGCATCGTCCCCGGGTTCGGTGACCGAGGCGTGCACGCCCAACTCGGCTCGGCGGCTCCGACTGTGCAGGAAACCGCGGACTTCGGCGATTGGGACGCGACCGCCAACGCGATCGTGAGCGTGGATGTTGCGACCGCCAGCCAGAAGTCGCTGATCGACGGCAACGAGGTCTCGGGCGAACTCTTCGCCAGCGTCGGCGTCTTTAACGTCAGCCCGATGGGCTCGGCCGTTTCCGAGTTTGTCTACAGCTTCCGCCTCACCGAGGTGACCGACTTTCTGCTCGAAGCGGACGCCGACAGCGGGAACACACCCGGCTTCGACCCCCGCATCCGTTTGACCGGGCCGCAGGGTGTGCTGATCGAAGACGACGTCGAGGCGGCGGACTCGGTCTTTGTCGACGCCACGCTGTTCCCCGGCGTGTACACCTTCGAAGCCCGCGTCGGCGGCTCCGAAGACCGCCCGGGCGGCTTCAGCGCCGGCCTCGATTTCTCGCTCATTCTCGAGACCAAGGTCATCGTGCCGGCGCCCGCGACGGGCATCGCCATGCTGGGCATGGGCGGGCTGGCGATGCGTCGGCGACGCTCGGCCTGAGGCCGGAGCGAAGGCTCACTGGAATTCGTTCATCAAGGGGCCCGCGGGGCCCCTTTTGCATGCGCGGTTCCAACGGCCGGGCGGTGTGAATCCTGCTGAGATTGCCTCAGGTCGCCGGTTCGATGATCCGATATTTGTTCCGTGGGAAAGGCCGCGGGGCGGTCACCCGGGTTCGACCGCATCGAAGGGAGGCTGGAGCATGACCGGAGACGACAGCCATAGCGGGGATCCCGGCCAGGCGCTCCGCTCCATCGCCCAGCGGCAGCCGCTGTTGCCGATTCTCGCGGCGGAGTTGTTCATCGAGCGTGTGCGCACGCTCGGGCCGCAGGCCGATTCGGCCTTGCCGTTCGAACTTGATCGGAAGCGCGACGCGGTGGCGTCGGCGCTTCGGCTGGTGTTGCTGAACGGCGACATGCTCCCGCGCGTGCGTGAGGTGCTGGTGCATTCCGACATGCCCGTCGCCAACGCCGCCCGCTCTCCGGAGTTTTTGCGCGAGGCGCACGCGCATCTGATGTCCGCGCTGCGCGAAGTGTCCGACGGCGCCTTCGCCGCGGTGCCCGCGGAGGCCTTCCGCGATGTTGCCGGCATCGTCGTCGATGCGCTGTTCGGCACGCCGGCGACCGTGGTGCCGCGCCGCGAAGCCGCCTGAGGCTTCTCTTCTCCATCCAAGCTGTCCGTTCAATTGATTCGTGTGAGGCTCACCGGCCGGCGCCGCCCCGTGCGTTGCCGATCGGTGACACACGACAGCCGATGACCGGGAATGCGTCGGCTCGCGGTGGTGTTGGTCTTTCTGTGCCGCCCGTCGCCCCGCCCAGACGCGTTGGAGACGAGCACCACGAGGCCTGCTGAGGAGCAGCGCCATTACGGACCCAAGCCACTGAGCAACTCAAAGGAGCTACGTCATGCATTCCCAGACCAATGGAACCACCCGCAACGAACGTCACGGCCAAGCCGGAGCCGAGAGCCTGACCTTCGCTGCTCCCCGCGAACTCAACGACAGTTCGCCGACGCCTTGGATCGTCGGGCTGGGTCTCTACGTGGCACTGATCCCGGCGGCTATGAGCGCGCTCATGTTCTGCGCGACCGTGCTCTGATGAGCTGTGTTCTTTGGAGCCGTGCTGTGAAGACCACCTTCTGAGCAAAGCCGCCGACTCTTCCCAGTTGGCGCCAAGAGCGTTCCACCCAGATCCGCCCCTGCGGTGGGCGGATCTTCTTTGTTTGCCGATCGGCGTACGGACGGACGGGTCCTATACTCGCCGGCCGCGCGGCGGGCCGCCGCGGGCTTGATCCCACATCGAGTACCGAAAGGTCGCCCCCGATGCCACGGCGGACGCACCACTGCAACGAAGTTCGTGACCACCACATCGGCCAGAGCGTCACGCTCCAGGGCTGGGTCAACTCCTACCGCGACCACGGCGTCGGTCTTGTGTTTATCGACCTGCGCGACCGCAACGGGCTGACGCAACTCGTCTTTGATCGCGAGGACGCGACCGCCGAGTTGCTGGCCGCCGCGGACCGGCTCCGGAACGAGGACGTGATTTCCGCGACGGGCGTGGTGCGCGCGCGGGAGGGCGGCCCGAACCCCAAGCTCGAGACCGGAACGATCGAGATCGTGGTCTCCGAGCTCGAGGTGCTCAGCAAGACCGACACGCCGCCGTTCTTGCCAGATGATCAGGGCAAGCTGCCCAACGAGGAAGTCCGCCTGAAGGCGCGGTACATCGACCTCCGCCGACCCGCGATGCAGAAGATCCTGGCGACGCGCCACCGCATCACGAAGATTGCGCGGGACTACTTCGACGAGCACGGCTTCCTCGAGATCGAGACGCCGTACCTTTGTAAGTCCACGCCCGAGGGCGCGCGCGACTTCCTGGTGCCCAGCCGGCACCAGCCGGGCAACTGGTACGCGCTGCCGCAGTCCCCGCAGCTCTTCAAGCAGTTGCTGATGGTGGCGGGCTGCGACCGGTACCTCCAGATCTGCCGCTGCTTCCGGGACGAGGACCCCCGCGCCGACCGCCAGGCCGAGTTCAGCCAGATCGATCTCGAGATGTCGTTCGTCGACCGTGAGCAGGTCATGGAGATGATGGAGGGGTTCGCCCGACGGCTGTGGAAAGACGTGCTGCACACGGACCTGCCCGCCTTCGATCGGATCACCTACCGCGAGGCGATGGACCGTTACGGCATCGACCGCCCGGATCGACGGTTCGGGCTTGAAATCACGGACCTGTCTGAGGTTGCCGCCAAGACGGACTTCAAGGTCTTCGGCGACGCGCTGGCCAAGCCGCGGGGTGTGGTCCGGGCCATCCGTGTGCCCGGCGGTGTTGACAAGCTGACGCGCAAGATGACCGACGGCTACACCGAGTTCGTCAAGCAGTTCGGCGCCGGCGGTGTCCCGGTCGCCAAGTACACGGGCAAGGGCGAGACCGGCGGCTTCGAAACGGGCATCGCCCGGTTCATCGCGCCCATCGCGGACGAACTCGTCGCGCAGCTCGGCCTCGAGCCGGGCGACCTTGTTCTCTTCGGCGCCGACACGTACGCCACGTGTGTGAAGGCCCTCGGCGAGTTGCGCCTGAAGCTCGGCCGCGATCTTGGTCTGATTGACGAATCGCAGTGGGATTTCCTGTGGGTGTACGACTTCCCCATGTTTGAGTGGGACGAGGAGACCAAGCGTTACTACGCGCTGCACCACCCGTTCACGGCGCCGAATCCTGATCAGCTCGAAGCGTTCCTTGCTTCCGAGGCGTCGGACATCGATGCGGTCGAGGGTGTGCTGAGCGCGGGGTATGACCTTGTCTGCAACGGTTCGGAAGTGGGGGGCGGTTCGATCCGTATCCACCAGAAGCATGTGCAGTCGAAGGTGTTCGAGCTGCTGGGGCTGTCGCCCGAAGAGGCGGACGCCAAGTTCAGCTTCCTGCTCGATGCGCTCCGCTTCGGCGCCCCGCCCCACGGCGGCATCGCCTTCGGGCTCGACCGTCTCGTAATGCAGGTGTGCGGCACGGACAACATCCGCGACGTGATCGCGTTCCCAAAGTCGCAGACGGGCGCCGACCTGATGTCCGATGCTCCGAGCGCCGCGGACGACACGCAGCTCAAGGAACTGCACGTCAAGAGCACGTGGGAAGAGCCCAAGCCCGAGAACGCCTGACCGCGTGGTAGACTCGAGGCATGCCGAGCTACCGCATGCTGCAGATCGACGCGTTCACGGATCGCCTGTTTCACGGCAACCCGGCCGCGGTCATGCCGCTGGACGGTTGGCTGCCGGATGTCACGCTCCAGGCGATCGCCGAGGAGAACCGTCTGTCGGAGACGGCGTTCTTCGTGCGCACGCCGATGGGGCCGTGCGACTTCCACCTCCGCTGGTTCACGCCGACCGCGGAGGTCGAGCTCTGCGGCCACGCCACACTCGCCAGTGCGCATGCGCTGTGGCATCACCTCGGCCACGAGTCTGATGACGTCTCGTTCGAGTCGCGCTCCGGCCGGCTCGGCGCCCGGCGGGATGGCGACCTGATCGAGTTGGACTTCCCGGTCAAGGGCTTCGAGCCGAGCGAGGCGTCTGATGCGATCTGCGAAGCGCTGGGCGCTCGACCCGCGCAGGCGTTCCGCGGCATGGACCTGCTCTGCGTGTACGACAACGAGCGCGAAGTGCTCGATATGGCGCCGAACTTCTACGCGCTCGGCGCTGCGTCGGATACGCGAGCGATCATCGCGACGGCGCCCGGGCGCTCGCATGACTTTGTCAGCCGAGTGTTCGCGCCCAGTGTCGGCATCAGCGAAGATCCGGTGACCGGGTCGGCGCACTGCCTGCTGGCGCCGTACTGGGGCGAGCGGCTGGACAAGCGCGTGCTATCCGCCCGCCAGGCGTCTGCCCGCGGGGGCGACATCCGCTGCACGCTGGAGGGCTCCCGGGTTTTGTTGGCTGGCCGGGCTGTGACGTTCTTTGATGCGCAGGTCGAGCTGCCCTGAGCCCGGGTGTCGCTTCAGGGCATCACCCACGCCGCAGTCAGCGCGCCGTCGTTGTCCCAAGTGAATCGGGCCCGTCGGTGGCCGTCGTACCGCAGGTAGAGCCAGTCCAGCGAGGTGATCTGCGTTCTGATCACCGCGAACTTTGCGCGGCCGGGGGCGGTTTCCGCGTCGGTCGGCAAGCGGTCGCTGATATCGGTTGGCAGATTGGGGTGCGGCCCGTCATGGTCGGCGGGAGTCTCGCCGCCCGGAATGAAGGGCGCCAAGTAGCAGCGCCGGCTGCTTAATGAGGACGCTTCCCAACGAGCGTCGGCCAACGCGTCCTCTGCGTGCACGCTCGCGATAGCGGTCGCGCGGACCTGCACCTTGCGTGACGCGTCGTAGAACAACCAGCCGACCCGCGGTTCGGCGGCCAGATGATCCAGCTTCGGGCTGCGTCGATCCGTATGGCACACCAGCGTTCGTGATTCGGGCTCGCAGACACGCAGGATCACCGTGCGCACATCAGGGGCGCCATCTGGGCTCACGGTGGCCAGCGCGGGCGCGTGAAAGGCGGACTTCGCGCTGGCGGCGCCGCGCACGAGTGTCGTCCATGTGCCTTCGAGCACGGCGTCCGGCGTCGTCCAGCCGTCCTCGGCCAATGGTGTTCGATGACGCGCCCGGCTCACGGCTCAGTCTCGGCGGCTGACTCGGAATCTGGCCTGGAGTCTGGGCCGGGGCTGGGCAGCGGGATGGTCTCGCCGCTCTCGCTGTCGCGCTCTCCCAAGACGCACGCTGCGATGACCTGTGCGACCGTGTCCGGGTCCAGCGTCATGGCGCGAGGCACGACGGTTTCATCGAACAGCCCGCGCAGCATCGGCGTTTCCACCGCGCCCGGTGCGACGGCAAACGCGCGGATACCGTGGGCCTGACCTTCGTTGTGGACCGCTTTGACCTGCAACATCGCGGCGCCCTTGGCCTGCGCGTAGGCGTACAGCCCGGGGAACGGGTCAATGGTGGCGTAGCTCGTCACGTTCACGATCCGTCCGCCGCCCTGGGCTACGAACGCCGGCCATAAACGCGAGATCAGCAGCGAGGGGCCGACGGTGTTGACGGCCAGCGTGCGGTGCAACAACGCCTCGTCGGTCTCCGCTATGGGGATGTTCTCGACATAGCCCGCGTTGTTCACCAGGGCGTCGATCCGCCCGAACTGTTGCAGCGTCGCGTCGATGAGCACGCGTGCGTTGCTCGGGTCGGCCAGATCCGCGGGCTGTACGAGGACGTCGGGGGCGCCCGCCTCCCGCGCGACCCGCTCAGATTCTTCCAGCATCGGCCGCCGCCGGCCTGCGAGCACCAGGCGGTGGCCGCTGCGTGCCAGGCGGATCGCCGCGGCCCGTCCGATGCCGCTGCCGGCGCCGGTGATGATCGTGACTGGGGCGGATGGCATCGCGGGGTTCCTTGTCGCCTTTGGAGTTGCGTTTGGCCGGTTGGGACTCGCGAGCGGCCGGGTCGAGCCAGGCCGCTCCGTGGCCGGCGCTGGCGGCGCCCTTGGAGAGTAGACTCGCGGCATGATTGCACGTGTCCTCACGCTGGTTTTCATTCTAATCGTGTTGGCGGCGCCGTTCGCCATCAACGCACGATCCGCCCGGGCGCCGGAGGTCGATTCCGATGCGCCCGTCGTGATGATCGTCACGCCCCACGCCGAGCAACTCCGGACCGAGTTCGCCGAGGGCTTTGCGCGCTGGCACCAACGGGTCTACGACGCGCCCGCGCGTGCCGAGCTCCGCCAGCCCGGCGGCACGCGTGAGATCCAGAACCAGTTGCGGGCCGAGTACAACGCGGCCGTGAAGTCGGGGTTGATCACGCCCGATGGCGTCGCCGAACGCGGGGCGGTCACGTTCGATCTGATGTTCGGCGGCGGCACGTACGAGCACAAGCGTCTGGCCGACGACAACGCCGTGCGGGTCGCGGTCGATGGCCGGGACGAGCCGGTCACGATGTCGATGTCCGAGCCCGCGGGTTTCGACGAGGCCACGCTGCGTTCGTGGTACGGCGACCGCACGTCGGCCGGGACCGAGCCGGTGTACGAACCCGACCAGCACTGGATCGGGAGCGCACTTTCCAGTTTCGGCATTGTGTACAACCGGCAAGTGTTCGAGGACCTGGGCATCCCCGAGCCGGATGGGTTCGAGGATCTGGCCGATCCGCGGCTGCGCGGCTGGATCGCCCTGGCCGATCCGCGGCTATCGGGTTCGATCGTGACGACCATGGACTCGGTGCTGGGTTACTACGGATGGGAGCAGGGGTGGCGTGTGCTGCGGGGTATGTGCGCCAACACGCGGTACTTCACGGGGAGTTCGACCAAGCCGCCGAGCGATGTAGCGCAGGGCGAAGCCGCGGCGGGGCTGGCGATTGATTTCTATGGCCGGGCGCAGGCGCAGGCCGTGCTCGCGCCCGGTATGAATCCCGGCGAAGGCCGGGTGGGGTACGTCGACCCCAGGGGCTCGGTGTATGTGGATCCCGATCCGATCTCGGTGCTCCGCGGCGGGCCCAACCCGGAGCTCGCGCGGCGGTTTATTGAGTACGCGCTGAGCGAAGAAGGGCAGGCGGTCTGGCAACTTCCGGCCATTGAAACCGGGGCGGGCGCCGACAACCCGCCGGGGCCGGACGGCGAACCCCTCGGCCCGCGCCGCCATGAGCTCCGCCGACTTCCGATCCGTGTGTCGATGTACGAGAAGTACTTCGACACGTTCATCGATCAGGTCAACCTTTATGAGCTTGCTTCCGATACGCGCAACCCTGGCTGGCGGACCGGCGTGACCATGATGCTCGGCGCGGCGTGCATCGACACCTCGGATGAGCAGCAGGCGGCGTGGGCCGCGATCGACCGATTGCGGGTGCTCGGAGCGGGCGCGGGGGCCGAGACGATCCGGGCGTATGAAGACCGGTTCTATGGCTGGCCCGAGCCGGCGCGCATCGAAGCCGTGTGGAACGAGCTCTTCGGGGGTGACGACGTCGAACTGCCCGCCGATGCGCTGCTGCCCTGGACCGAAGCCAACTACCGCGCGATCCGGAACACGTGGCGCGACGGCGAGGTCGAACGCCGGCTCCGCATCGTCTACACACGCATCTTTGCCGAGATGTACGAGTCGATCGTCCGTGATATCAACGGCGGCCCATCGGAGGAACCGGCCTGATGCCCAGCCAAACAACCGCCCCGAGCGAGCCGCGCCGCCCGGTGCAGCGCCCGACGCGCACCAAGATCATCGCCACGATCGGACCGGCCAGCGAATCAGAAGAGATGATCGCCAAGCTCATCGACGCGGGCGTCGGGATCTTCCGTTTCAACTTCTCCCACGGCAAGTTTGACGAGCACGCGCGGCGACTCCAGTCAGTCCGCAAGGTCTCGAAGCGACTCGGTCGCGTGATCGCCTGTCTCGGGGATCTTTCGGGTCCGAAGATCCGGACGACCCAATCGCCCGAGGGCGGCGTGATGCTCGAGGCCGGCGCCGATGTGCTGCTGCGTGCGGGCGTCGAAGAGGCGTTCATGGAAGACGGCGTGCCCGTGCTCGGCACGACACTTGAAGACATGATCGACGAGGTCGAGCCCGGCCAGCGTGTGCTCATCAATGACGGGGCGATCCGTATGCTCGCCGTCGGGGCCGAAGCGGAGCCGCGGCAGTTGCGCTGCCGTGTGCTGGTCGGCGGGCCGGTGACCTCGAAGAAGGGCATCAACCTGCCCGAGACGGAACTCTCTACGCCGGCGATCACCGACTACGACTGGGAGTGTGTGGAGTGGGCGGTTGCCCACGGCATCGATCTGCTGGCGCTCTCGTTTGTGCGACGCCCCGAAGAGCTCCTCGAACTGAAGCAGCGACTGGCGGGGCTGTGCTCGGTGGACCGATCGTCGTCGGACGAGTCCGGTTCGCAGATTCTTGTCGTTGCGAAGGTCGAGAAGCCTCAGGCGGTCCGCCGAATCGATGAGATCGCGGCGGCTTCGGACGCGGTGATGGTCGCCCGTGGGGATTTGGGTGTGGAGATGGATCTTGCCGAGGCGCCGCCGACGCAGAAACGGATCCTCGCGGCGTGCCATGAGTGGGGTAAGCCCGCGATCGTGGCCACGCAGATGCTCGAGAGCATGATCGAGGCGGGCAGCCCGACCCGCGCCGAAGCGACGGACGTCGCCAACGCGATCTTTGACGGCGCCGACTGCGTGATGCTGTCGGGCGAGACGGCTGTGGGCAAGCGCCCGGCGCTCGTCGTCGAGACGATGCGCCGCATCTGCACGGTCGCCGAAGGGGCCAGCCACGAGTTCGGGGCCAAGTTCTCGGCGCCCAAAGCCTTGGTCGAGTCTCGCTACCGAACCGCTGCGCTGGCGCACGGGGCGTATCACATCGCCCGCGACCTCGATGCCAAGCTCATTGTGTGCTGGTCGCAGAACGGCGGCACGGCGCGGTATCTGAGCAATCATCCGTTCTCGGCTCCCGTGATCGCGTATACGTCGAACGAGCGCGCGACCCGACGCATGGCGCTGCTCAGCGGCGTGACCCCCTTGCTCGCGGCGCCGCCGGAGTCGGGCCGGCTCAGCGCTTGGTGCGCACAGATCGATGAAGATCTGCTCGCTCGCGGCTGGGTCAGCCCGGGGGATGCGCTCGTGCTCGTCGCGGGGCTCCCGCTCGGTGAAGTCCGCGCGACCAACACCGTTACGTCGCACTACGTCGGCCGATCCGATCGCTCGCGTCCGCTCGAGTAAGCGGCATAGGCTCCGCCGATGACGATCCAACACCGAACCGCCGCTGTGCTCTCGATCGGCGACGAACTGACGCTCGGCCAGGCGCTCGACACCAACACACAGTGGATCGCCGAGGCGCTCACTTCGGCCGGCGTCGTGGTCGTCGAGCACGCGACGATCGACGACGATCTCGATCGGATCGCGGGCGCCTTCGAACGGCTCGCCTGCAGGGTGGATCTCATCGTGGCGACCGGCGGTCTCGGGCCGACGGCCGACGATCTGACGCGGCACGCGCTCGCCCGGGCCATGCAGGCCGATCTTGTTGAAGACGCCGAGGTGCTCGCGGTCATACGCGAGTGGTTCGGCGGCCGCGGGCGGACGATGCCCGACGGGAACCGTGTGCAGGCGTTGCGGCCGACGGGGGCGCGTTTTCTCGAGAACCCCAACGGGACGGCGCCCGGGATGGCGGCCCGTGTGGACGCGGCGGACGTGTTCTGCTTGCCCGGTCCGCCGCGTGAGATGAAGCCGATGTTCGTCGCGGATGTTGCCCCGGCGATCCGTGTTCCTGCTGATCGGCTTGTGCGCACGCGAGTGCTCAAGTCGTTCGGTTTGGGTGAGTCGGCGGCGGCTGAGTTGATGCGGCAGGATCCCGAGGGCGATCTGATGCGTCGAGACCGCTCGCCGTTGGTCGGGGTGACGGCGAGTCTGGGTGTGCTCACGGTGCGTCTCCGCGATGAGCAAGCCGGCACACCCGAAGAAGCCGAAGCGCGTCTTGATGCAACCGAAGCCCGTGTCCGCGCGTGTCTGGGTCGATACATCTATGCAACGGGTGACGTGTCCGTGGCCGAGGCGGCGCTCGACCGGTTGCGCACCCGCGGTGAAACGCTCGCCGTGGCGGAGTCATGCACCGGGGGGCTCATCGGCGCCACGCTGACCGATGTTCCGGGGTCATCGGATGTGTTCGCCGGTGGGTGGTTGACGTACACGAATGAAATGAAACGCCGCGAGTTGGCGGTCCCGCCGACGTTGTTCAAGGACACCGGCGGCGAGAACGCGCCGGGCGCCGTGAGCGAAGACGTGGCCCGGGCGATGGCCGAGGGCGCCCTGCGTCGCAGCGGCGCCGATCATGCGCTTTCCGTCACGGGTATCGCCGGTCCGGGTGGGGCTGTCTTGGGCAAACCGGTTGGCACAGTATTCATCGGCCGGGCTTCGACCAACGCCGGCGCCGAGGTGCGGCGATTCGAGTTCCGGGGCGGCCGGGTGTCGGTTCGGGCCTGGTCGGCGACATCGGCGCTGGCGATGCTGCTGCTCGCGACCGATCCCGATGTGGGGGTCGAGCCGGGTGAACGGCTGCCGCTTCTTGGAGAGCGCCCCGACGGGCAGGGCTAGCGATCACGCAGATGGTGTTCGACGCGTGCGAGGGTGTCGCGGATCTCACGCAGCACCTCGACCGTCGTGTCGGAGGTCGCTCCGGCCTTTCCCGTTGAGTGCTCTGCGGTGTCGGCGTTCGTGGACCCGCCCCGCGCCACAAGGTCTCGCTGAGCCAGCACCGCTTTGCGGAAGCCGGGCGTGTCGACGATGCCGACCATCTGCACGAGGGCTCCTCCGGCCACGGCCGTTTGACCGGCGGTTTCGACCTTGAAACCGTAGACCCCGAAGTGCCGCATCATCGGGCCTTGAAACATCTGCAGATCGGTGATCTTCTCCAGCGGCACCGTGGACTCGACGCGGTTGAACAGGCCCTTTTTGATCTCTAAAGAGCGCTCTGTCAGCACGCACGACATGCGGGCGAGGTAGTGCTCGACCACCATCTTCCCGAAGATCAGGCATAGCAGCGAGATCGGCAGCAGGATGATTGTCACCGCAAAGATCAGCACCTTCTGCAAGATCCAGTAGCTCTTGACGCGCGGATCGAACTCCGCCTTTCGCAAGATGGCCGGCTCCGAATCGTGTATGGGTTGGTGTGTCATGTCCCGGAGAATATCGCAACAGGCGCCGTCGCCGTCGGCGTAGCATGGAGGCATGGCGACTTCGACGGTCGAGGACTATGTCAAAGCGATCTACCTGCTGCAGCAGGACGCGCCCACGGGCGAGGCCACGGTGCTGCGGCTCGCCGCAACGCTTGGCGTGACCAAGGGCAGTGTGACGGCCATGGTCCGCAAGCTCCGCGAGGCCGGTCTCGCCGACGCCGAGCGTTACGGCGGTATCAAGCTCACGCGTAAGGGCCGCAGCCTGGCGCTCGACATGATCCGCCGGCATCGGCTGATCGAGGTGTTCCTCGTCGAGGTGCTTGGTTTCGACTGGTCTGAAGTGCACGACGAGGCCGAGCGGCTCGAACATGCGATGTCCGCCAAGCTGCTCGATCGGCTGGACGCCCACCTCGGGCATCCCGCGATCGACCCGCACGGCGATCCGATCCCGGATGCCACCGGCAAGATCGCGCTCGCCGAACACACCCCGCTCGCCGGTCTGGTCAAAGGCTCGAAGGGCGTGGTGGCCCGCGTGAGCGATCAGGATGCACGTTTCCTGGAGTTCGCGGCCGCTTACGGGCTTCGTCCAGGGGCCCGGGTCGCCGTCGTTGACGTGGTCCCGGAAGCCGGGTCGCTTAGCGTGAAGGCGCATCGACACGACGCTGTGAGTCTGTCGTTCCAGGCCGCTGAGAAGATCCTCATCGAGGCCGATTCGGGTTAGGTAGTTGGCATCGCGGGTATGGAAGCCGAGCAGGATGAAAGTTTGACAACTCGCACTTTTGTGTGTAGCATCCGGCATAGCGGCCGCGGCGGCTTGGCGCGCATTGTGCAGCGCTTCGTGCGGCGATGTACGCCCGTCACGGGAGATGCCCGAATGGCTTTGCGATCCGCCTTGATCATCGTTCTGTCCGCGTTGGCTGCGGCGTTGCTTGGCGCCTGCGGCGACCCTGCGGCGCAGTCCGAAGCAACCGAGCCTTCGGGAAGCGACGGGAAGGCGACGATCGTCGCGACCACGGGCATGGTGTCGGACATTGTTCGTAATGTCGTTGGCGAGCGTGCCGATGTCGTGGGGCTCATCGACTCCGGCGTTGACCCGCACTTGTACAAGCCCACACGCAGTGATATCGACCGGTTGATGTCGGCCGATGTCGTGTTCTACAACGGACTCCTGCTTGAAGGCAAAATGACCGACACGCTCGTGCGCGCGGCGACTTCCGGCAAGCGCGTGCACGCCGTCACGGAGTTGCTCGACGAAGCGACCCTGTTGGAGCCCGATGAGTTTGAAGGTTTGTTCGACCCGCACGTGTGGATGGACCCGGCCGCGTGGTCTCAGGCCGTGGCAGCCGTGCGCGACAGCCTGATCGAGTTCGATCCCGACGGCGCATCGGCATATCGCGCGAACGCGGAGGCCTATCTGGCCCAGCTTGCCGAACTCGATGCCTACGCCGAGCGCGTGCTCGCAAGCGTGCCCGAGTCCCGCCGCGTGTTGGTGACCGCGCACGATGCCTTCAACTACTTCGGGGCCCGGTTCGGCTACGAAGTCGTCGGCATTCAGGGGCTTTCGACGGAGTCCGAGGCCGGTGTGCGCGATATCGAGCGACTCGTTGATCTGCTGGTCGAGCGCGAGGTCGGCGCCGTCTTCGTTGAGTCCACCGTGTCCGACCGCAACATCAGCGCGCTCATCGAAGGCGCCGGGGCCCGGGGCCGGCAGGTCGTGATCGGCGGCGAGCTGTTCAGCGATGCGATGGGCGAGGCGGGCACGTACGAAGGCACCTACATCGGGATGATCGATCACAATGTGACGACGATCGCGCGGGGCCTCGGCGGCGAGGCGCCCGAAGGGGGTATGTCGGGGTCTTTGGCGGGGACGGGCGCCGGAGAGTGAGCACGATCCTCGGTCCGTCACAACAGCCATCGCCCGCGGGCCTCGCGCAGCGACCCGAGCACTCAGCCAAGAGCCCGCTTTCCATCCATGCGATGACGGTCGCCTACCACCGCAAACCGGTGCTGTGGGACGTGGACTACGACGCGCCGGCCAACCGGTTGATCGCGATCGTTGGGCCGAACGGCGCCGGCAAGAGCACGCTCATCAAAGCCTGTCTCGGGCTCGCGCCGAGAGCCTCTGGCCAGGTCGAGTTCTGGGGACGCCCGTACCGCAAGGCTCGCGCCCGCATCGGTTACGTGCCCCAGCGCGAAAGCGTTGACTGGGAGTTTCCGGTGTCGGCCCTCGACGTTGTCTGCATGGGCCGATACCGAGCCATTGGCTGGTGCCGACCGGTGACCCGAGCGCACAAAGCATTCGCCCTGGAGTGTCTGGATCGTGTGGGTATGGTCGAGTACGCCACGCGGCAGATCAGCCAACTCTCCGGCGGGCAGCAGCAACGCGTCTTTCTCGCGCGTGCGCTCGCACAGGAGGCGGATCTGTACTTCATGGATGAGCCGTTCGCTGGCGTGGATGCCATGACGGAGCGTGCGATCGTGGCTGTGCTGCGCGAACTGAAGGCCGCGGGCAAGACGGTCATCGTGGTGCACCACGATCTTCAGACTGTGCCCGAGTACTTCGATGACGTGATCTTGCTCAACATGCGCGTCGTCGCCGCGGGGTCGATCGTCGATGTGTTCACGCGTGACAACCTGCACAAGACCTACGGCGGCCGTCTGACGCTGCTGTCCGAGGCCGCCGACGCCGTGGCGCGCGCGGCGACCGGCGGAGAGTGACGCCCATGCCGGCGGAGGCTTCTCTCAATCACGTACACGACCGGGCGCCGGCCTTCGCCGAAGTCTTCGAGACGCTGACCTTTCGCGCCGGGTTCAACACCAACATCGTCATCGGGGGCGCCACGCTGCTCGGCCTTGCGGCGGGTGTCATCGGGGTGTTCGTGCTGATGCGCAAGCGTTCGTTGGTAACCGACGCGCTCAGTCACGCAACGCTGCCCGGTATCGGCCTGGCGTTTCTCGTTGCTGTGTGGTTCGGGTTTGATGGCCGCACTCTTCCCGTGCTGCTTCTCGGCGCCACGGTCACCGGTGTCATCGGCGTGCTGTGCATTCAGGTGCTGCTGCGGCTGCCTCGCTTGCACGAGGACGCGGCTATCGGCATCGTGCTCAGTGTGTTTTTCGGCGCGGGGGTGGTGGTTCTCAGCTACGTCCAGAAGAATGCGCCCGAGGGGTCCGCCGGTCTGAATACGTTCATATACGGTCAAGCCGCCGCCATGCGCCCGCCCGACGTGCTTCTCATGGCCATGATCGCCGTCGTAGCCATCATCACCACGCTGTTGTTCTACAAAGAGTTTGCCGTCGTGTGCTTCGACAGCCCGTTCGCGCGCGTGACGGGCTGGCCTGTGTCGTTGATCGACCTGGTTATGATGGCTCTGGTTGTTGCGGTCACGGTCGCGGGCTTGCAGGCGGTCGGGCTCATTCTCGTGGTCGCGATGCTCATCATCCCGCCCGTTGCGGCGCGCTTCTGGACCGATCGGCTCTGGCTCATTGTCATTCTCGCAGGCGTCATCGGCGCCTTGAGCGGATACTTCGGTTCGGTGCTGTCGGCGCTGCTGCCCCGCAAGCCGGCGGGCGCCGTCATCGTCCTCACCTGCGGTGGGCTCTTCTTGATCAGCATGCTCTGTGCGCCGGCTCGCGGTGTACTGGCGGTCGCTTACCGCCGACTCCGGCTGCACCTCCGCATCGCGGCGGATCACGTGTTGGAAGCCGCGCACAAGCGCGATGTCCGATCGATCCAACGCGCTGAGTGGTCCGAGCTTGCTCGGCGGCAAGGCTGGTCTGTCGTGTTCGCCCACTCGGTTGCGTGGTGGCTCCGCAAGGCCGGCTATGTGCAACGGGCCGAACAGCGCTCCATCGACTTCACCGAGACCGGCCTCGCCCGCGGCGCCCGCGTCAGCAGGAATCATGATCTGTGGGAGCAGTATCTGACCACCTACGCGGACATCGCGCCCAGCCACGTGGACTGGTCCGTCGATCAGGTCGAGCACGTGCTCTCCGAGCCGCTCATCGCCGAACTCGAACACGCTCTAGCGCAACGTGGCGAGAGCAGCGGAGCCGGCCGGTGAGCATCCTCGACCTCAACTTCAGCATCGCCCTCGATTTCTTCCCGCTCCTCGCCGGCGTGCTTGCCGCCGTCACGTGCGGGCTGCTCGGCAACTTCCTGGTCCTGCGTCGGCTCAGCCTCATGGGCGACGCCATCAGCCACAGCGTGTTGCCCGGCTTAGTCATCGCGTTCCTGGTCGCTTCCACACGCAGCCCGGTTGCCATGTTCATCGGCGCCGCGCTCGCGGGGGTGTTAACCGTGGTGCTCGTCGAGTTGATCAAGAAGCTCGGCCGCGTTGAGCCGGGCGCGGCGATGGGTGTTGTGTTCAGTGTGCTGTTTGCGCTCGGTGTCTTGCTGATTGAGCGTGCCGCCGTTCGGCATGTGGATCTCGACGCCGATTGTGTCCTGCACGGGCAGCTTGAGACGCTGGCGTGGTACGGCGCGCCCGATACCTTTGCCGGTTTACTGACGTTCTCTACGCTTGAACACACGCCCCAACCCGTGATGACACTTGCCGCTATGACGGTGCTCGGGTTTGTCTTCGTGGGCGTGCTCTTTAAAGAACTCCGCATCGCCGCCTTTGATCCCGCCCTCGCTACGACGCAGGGCTTCAACGCGACGCTGATGCACTACCTGCTGATGGTCTTCGTCGCCGCGGCGACGGTCGCGTCCTTCACGGCTGTGGGCTCCATCCTGGTCATCGCGATGCTCGTCTGCCCGGCCGCCACCGCGCGGCTGCTGACCGATCGGCTCGGTACGCAGGTCGTGTGCAGTGTTGTGATTGCTGTCGCGTCGGCGGTGGGGGGGTACCTCGCCGCGGCGGCCGTGCCCGCGTTGTGGGGCGCTGAGGAGGTCAACGCCGCGGGTTCCATGACGCTGATGAGCGGCCTCCTGCTTGTCTTGGCCATCATCGCGGCACCGCGTCACGGCCTGATCACGCGAGCGCTCCGTCGGTCCAGGCTTGGCCGTTCCATTGCGCGGGACGATCTGCTCGCCGCTCTGTATCGAGCCGGCGAAACCGGCGCCGAATCCATCGCCAAGCCCGAACTTGAACGCTCCATCGCCGGCCATCGCCCTACGGCGACGATCAAGACCGCTCGCCGCCGGGGTCTGATTACCGAGCATGACAACCGATTGACGCTCACCCCCGCGGGCCGCTCGGCCGCCGAGGAGATTGTTCGTCGCCACCGGCTGTGGGAGCACTACCTGGTCGAGCAGGCCGGCGTGGCGCCTGATCATGTGCACGACCTTGCTGAGCAACTGGAACATTTGGATCCGCGCCCCGCGGCCGACGCTGCCACCGATCCACACGGCAAACCGATTCCGTAGGGTGATTCGAGTTGGTCGTTGGGACGCCGGGCCGCGGTTCTTATGCTGAGCGCATGACCGGCGAGACGCCCGTGTCCATCCAACCCGCCGCTCGCCCGCGCCGGCGGCTCGCACTGCTCGGTCTTGCACGAGATCACCGAGGCCGGCCCTGCCGCGTTCGTGCCGGCGGGCCGATCATCCGCAACGGCAGGCAGCGCGACGCCCAGGGCCGACGCAAGGTCATGGCCGCGCCGATCTGGCGATGGGAGGTCGCCGTCGCCACGCTGCCGTTTGTGTTCGTCGGCCTTGCGATCCTCAGCGGCCGCGTGCCGGGTCTCTCGCTCTCGATGCCGGTCCGCGTTCCGTTCCAGATCGCTGTCACGCTCCTCGGCGTGTTCGGCCTGCAAGCGCTGTTCGCCAGCCTCGCCGCCTACTTCGGGCTGCTGCGCCGGTACGAAGCCGTGTTCGTCGAGAAACGAGCCGAAGCCGGCGACTGCGGCGCCTGCGGCTACAGCCTCGCCGAGATTCCCGTGCAATCGGACGGGTGCAAAGTCTGCCCGGAATGCGGCGCGGCGTGGAAGGCCGGGGGCATCAATGCGTGACGATCGAGGCAATGCTGTGACAAAGCTCGAACCCGTTTCAGGTGAGCTGCGCAGAGCCTGGCACGGATCAGGTCTTGTATTCGCGGTGTTCGCAACGATGCCAAAGCAAGTGTGGATCGCGTTTGTGTTGGCGGTAACGGGCCCAGTCGTGGCGCCCTGGTGCGTCGCCGTACTCGCCAACGGCTCTCCGTTTTGGATTACATGTGGAATTGTGTTTGGGTTCGTGCTGCTGATTGTTGGAGCGAGTATCTGCTCACGCGCGTACGCGCATAACGAGCGTCTGGTTGTAGCAGGACTCTGTGGCTGCCCCGCGTGCTTCTACGACCTTGAAGATGTCCCCGCGACGGAAGACGGCTGCACCCTCTGCCCCGAGTGCGGCGCCGCGTGGCGTTTGGGCGATTCCCATGCGTGATCATCGAGGTGTCCGAGTGCGTCAGCAGCGGGACGCGAAACTCCTCATGGCGCACATGAGTAAGGCGGCGCTCCGGAAGCGCTATGTTCGTCCAGGTTGGATGTCGAAGTGGCCGTTCGCGGTACTCGGGCTCATCGCGCTGTGGTTCGTTGTCGGTCCGTTTGTTGTTCCAGGCGGCGCCGTTCCAGTGGCAGTTTTGATCGGCCTGTTCTGGCTGATTGTGATCGCATCTGTCGTCACGCTCATTGTGCGGAGCATGGGACTCGACGCCGACTACAAGTCGTTGAAGATCCGCCGCCTGCTCGAGAGCGGCCAGTGCCCCGCGTGTCTCTACAAGGTGTGGACCGTCAACCCCGAAGCCGACAGCTGCACGGTCTGTCCCGAGTGCGGCGCGGCGTGGCGTGTGGAGGCGGCAGATGCGTGACCATCGATGGCAGGTCATTCAGCCAAGTTGGAAAATGCGGAGGGCCGTGCGCCCACTTCGTACACAGTGGCATCAAGCTGTCGGTATTGCATGCTCGACGTGTATGGTGGTCTTAATCATGCGGTGGGCCTCTAGCACAGTTGTTGTTGCCATCTGGTTGTTGTTAATGATATTGTTCATTGTTATTATGTTGTGGATTCTGGTGAAGAATCCTGGTCCATTCAGCAAGAAAGTCGTCGGCGACTACCTGTTCCGTACCCGCTGTTGCCCCGGCTGCGGCTTCGATCTTGTCCCCTCCCCCGTCGAAGCCGACGGCTGCACCGTCTGCCCCGAGTGTGGCGCCGCGTGGAGGCTGCCGTACCACGACGACCCGTCTAAAGTCCCTGGTGCCTGACTCAAGACCCACGCTCCAGCTTGCCCACTCGCCCGACTCCGACGACATGGTCATGTGGTGGCCTCTGGTCGGCCTCCGCGGTCCCGATGGGGCGCCCGTAGGGGGTGAGCTCGGTGAGCCCGCCGTCGAGTCCAAACGCGTTCGGTTCGAGCCCATGGCCGAGGACGTGGAGGCGCTCAATAAGCGAGCCGCGGGCGCCGGTGATCTCGACATCACGGCCGTCTCTGCGGGTTCTTGGCCCGCGATGCGTGACCGCTACCTGATTACCGCCGGGGGCGGGTCGTTCGGCGAGGGGTACGGGCCCAAGCTGGTGTGCAAAGCCGACGACGGCCGATTTGCCGAAGGCGATCTGTCCGCGCTCACGCGTCCCGGCTTCCGGCTCGCCGTGCCGGGTGTCGGCACCACGGCCTATCTCACGCTCCGCCTCATGCTTGGTGGCCGCGGGTTCGTCGAAGGCCTCGAACCGATCGAGATGCCGTTCTACGAAGTGGGCCCGGCCGTGGTGGAAGGCCGAGCCGACGCGGGCCTGCTGATTCACGAGTCCCAGCTCACGTTCGAGGCCGAGGGCCTGCGCAAACTCGCCGACGTGGGCCAATGGTGGACGGAAGACACCGGCCTGCCGCTGCCCTTGGGGCTCAACGTCATCCGCCGCGATCTGGACGACCGTTTCGGCCGGAGCCTCTGCCTCGACATCGCGCTCACGCTCGAAGCCTCCATCCGCCACGCCCGCGCGAACCCGGAGGCCTGCAAGCGACTCCTCGAACTGCACAGCGAGGGCCGACCCGAGTGGCGCGACCCCGACCTCGTCGAACGATACCTCTCCATGTACGTCAGCGACCTGACCGTCAACATGGGCAAGCGCGGCAAGCAAGCCATGGAACTGCTCTACGAACGCGCCGCTGATGAAGGCTTCATCGATCCGGTCGAGTCCGTCGACATCGTCGGCCTGTAGACTCACCTCATGAAACTGATCCGCCTCGACCCTACGAACCCGGCCGAAGCCGCCACGGTTGGTGTCCAGCACGCGCCGGGCGAAGTGCTGCCCATTCGGCACATCATCGGCATCGGCCGCAACTACGCCGAGCATGCGCACGAGCAGGGCGCCGATGTTCCGGAGCGTCCGATGGTCTTCACCAAGGCGCCGGCCGCCGCCTGCTCGGATGGCGACGACATCGTGGTCCCCAAGCTCTGTCAGGATCGCGAGCAGGTCGATTACGAAGCCGAACTCGCTGTCATCATCGGCCGGGCGGCGCGGGACGTCTCCGAAGCCGACGCGCTCGGCTACGTGCTGGGCCTCTGCTGCGGGAACGATGTGTCCGCGCGATGGTGGCAGAAGAAGGGCAGCGGTGGGCAGTTCTGCCGGGGCAAATCGTTCGACACGTTCTGCCCGCTCGGCCCGGCCGTGGTTCCGGTCGAGGCGGTGGGGGACGTGGGTGCGCTCGGGGTGCGCTGCCGCGTCAACGGCGAGCAGCGGCAGAACGGCTCCACTTCGCAGATGATCTTCCCGCTCGCCCGACTCATCGCCGACCTCAGCCGCGGCACGACGCTGCTCCCCGGGACGGTCATCATGACCGGCACGCCCAGCGGCGTCGGCATGGCCAGCGACCCGCCTCGCTATCTCAAAGACGGCGATACGGTCGAAGTCGAGATCGACCAACTCGGCACGCTGCGCAACACCGTCCGATTCGAGTAGCTCCAGGCGTCGTGATGAATCGTCGCTAGAACTGCACCTTCGGCGCTTCTCGCTGCGCTTGGTCATCCAGCTCGAAGAACGTCTCCTCGTCGAAGTTGAACAGGCCGGCCACTACGGTTGATGGGAACATCTGCCGCAGCGCGTTGTACTCGCGCACGTTCCCGTTGTAGAACCGACGCGACGCCGCGATGCGGTCTTCGGTGTTCGACAGCTCGTCTTGCAGTTCCTTGAAGTGCGTGTCCGCCTTGAGTTCCGGGTAGTTCTCCGCCAGTGCGAAGAGCTGCCGGAGCGCGCCGCTGAGCATGTTCTCGTCCTGCGCCTGGCTCTCGGCCGACCCGTTGTTCGACGCGGCCCGGTTGCGCGCTTCGATCACGGCTTCCAGTGTTTCGCGTTCGTGTTTGGCGTAGCCCTTGACCGTTTCGATCAGGTTCGGGATCAGGTTGTACCGCCGTTTGAGTTCGACGTCGATCCCCGCCCAGCTCTCTTTGATGTGCGTTCGGAGCCCGACAAACCGGTTGTACGTCGTGATCGCCCAGATGAGGACCACGAGTGCCAGTCCGACCATCACGATCAGTGCGATGCCCAAGCCGCCCAAGCCGTTCATAGATCTGCTCCTGTCGTGTGTGCCGTCGTCATCAACGCCTCTCAGGCCCGCCGAGCCGTCAGGCCCGAGCGTTCGTCCAGTTCTCTCGTCAGGTGCTCGGGCCAGCGGTCGAAAAACTCCCAGAGCCACGACAGCTTCGCCCGGAACTCCTCCGCCGACCAACGCCGTGTACCGGTAGAGATCAGGCACGCGCCGCCGTCCAACTCGAACGTGGGCGGGTCCGACGCCATCAGAAACTCCATCATCCGCTGATGGATCACGTCGTACGCGAACCGTTTATCGCGTGAGCTGACGTGAAACCGTCGGCTGAACGACTCGGACTCGAAATCGATGTCGTCCACCCCGAACACCGAGGCGAGCTTATCGCCCCAGTGTTCGCGGCGGATGCTCAGGTTCGGCACGCCGCCGAAGGGCACGTGCGCGATGAGGTAGCTGAGCCGGTAGGTCGTCGTGCTCCGGTTCTTGCCGCTGCCGCTGGTCACCTTGTACGTGTAGTCGCCCAGCCGGAGCCCGAACCGCCGTCCGTCGATCTCGACGGTCCCGGTCATGGTGTTTGATGCCGACCGCGAGTGCCCACGCCGGAAGACACCGAACTGCGGGTACCGATCCGAGTGGCTCCCGTCGCGCGTCGCGTTGAACGCCAGCCCGTGCTCGGCGGCGAAGGCCGCGAGCGCCTCGCGCCGCTTCTTCGCCTGCTGATGGCTGTACCAGATGCCCACGATCGCGAGCACGGCGACCGCCGGGATGATCACCATCTGCAAGAGCGCTGCGGGAATCGCCAGGCCGTTCACGCGGGCAGTGTACCGACGGACGCCGCCCGTTCATTTCGGCCCCGGCCTCGATCCCGCCCTAACCTTCGGAGGAAGCCCTCAAGAGACAAACACCCGCGCATGCCCAAACGCTCCCACCCACAACGCGACCGCGTCATCGAGAACCGACGCGCAAAGTACGATTATGCCATCGGCGAAACGCTCGAGGTCGGCATCGTCCTGGTCGGTACCGAGGTTAAGTCGGTCCGCGATGGCAACGTATCTCTGGCCGAGGGATTCGTGACCGCCAAGGAATACCCGCCGAGCATCGACCTGCACCAGGTCAACATCGGGGAGTACGGCCCCGCCGGCCCGCGCCAGCACAAACTCACCCGCGTCCGACGACTCCTCGCTCATAAACAAGAGATCATCCGGCTTGCCCGAGGCGCCGAGAAGAAGGGCGCCACCATTGTGCCGCTCAAGCTCTACTTCAAGAACGGCTACGCCAAACTCGAAATCGGCCTGGGTTACGGCAAACGCTCGACCGACAAGCGCGACACTATTCGCGACCGCGAGATGCAGCGCGATATCGACCGCGCTATGTCACGTAAGGTCCGGTTCTAGATCCATTGCATCGGATGTACAGCGTCTCGGCTGTTCCCGTGCCTTCTCTCGCTGGGAGAGATGAACAGAGTGAAGGGGCTTGAACCTAGATTCCTTGACCCTGCTGCTTACGCGCGAGAGTGAGCCGTGCCCGCGCCGCGTCGCGTTCCGCGCGGACGCGATCCGCCTCCGCGCCCTTGTCCGGCGCCGTCGGTGACGGCGTCAGGGCTTCGGCCGCTTTCAAGCTCGCCTCGGCGTCGGTGACCGTGAGCGAAGAAGCCGCCTCGGCTTCTTCGGCCAGGATCGTCAGTTCCCCGTTGGCCATTTCTGCAAACCCGCCGCGCACGAAGTAGCTCCGCCGGCCGCCGGCCGCTTGGGTTGTGCCCGGGAACTCGAGCGTCAGTTCGCCTACACCCAGCCGAGCGACGATCGGCGCCCGACCGGGCAGCACGCCGAACAGACCGTCCCAGGCCGGGATCGACGCGTAGGTCACCGGCTCGTCCAGCAGCTTCTCTGTCGGGGTGACGACCTTGCAGCGGATGGTCTTCGACACGGGCATCTCCGATTCGGCGCCGCGGTGCTGCGGGCCCCTGAGTGTGGATCGGCGGTTCAGGTCAGCAAGAGGTCGGCATCGTAGCGCCCGCCCTCTGTGCTGCCCACACACCCTCCCACACGCGGGCGGTTACCTCAGCTACGCTCGGCCCGTGTCCAACGACGCGTCGGCTATCTCGACCCGGCACGGCTTTCGCCGAAATCGACGGGGCCCGCTTCTGGCCCTCGCGTTCTGGGCGGTCGTCGCCGCCGTGCTCGCGGCTCTCCGGCTGCTGATCGGTCCCGACGGCTTCGCTTGGCCTGCTGACGCCATCATCTGGGAACTCCGCGGCATTCGAGCCGCCGCCGCGGCCATCGTCGGCGCCGCGCTGGCGCTTGCGGGCGTGCTCCTCCAGACGCTGCTTCGCAACCCGCTTGCCTCTCCTGACTTGCTGGGTCTCAGCACCGGCGCCGGGTTCGGGGTCTCGTTGGCCATGCTGATTGGCTACCACGCCACAGGCCGCCTTGAGCCGCCCGCGGGCGCGGGTTTCGCGGCCTTCGTGGGGGCTGCCGGGGCGCTCGCGGTGACCTACGTCGTCAGCCGGCGCCGCGGAGGGCTCGACCCCGCAACGCTGATCTTGGTCGGTGTCATCGTCTCCATCATCTGCGGCGCCGGGATTCAGTTCGTCCATCACCTGCTCCCCGACCGAGGTGTCAGTGCCGCACGGTGGCTCGTTGGCGCGATCGATGACAACCTCGGAACCGGTCGTCTCGCGTTCTCCGCGGCGTTGTGCCTCGCCGCCATGCTCGTCGCTTCCCGCTGGTCGCCCTGGCTCGACGCCGCATCGCTGAGTGATGACGAGGCCGCGAGCGTTGGGGTTCCGCTCGCGCCGCTCCGTGCGATGCTGCTGCTCGCATCGGGCGTGCTCGCGACCTTGGCGGTGCTCATCGCTGGCCCCCTGGGTTTCGTCGGGCTCGTGGCGCCGCACGCCGCTCGACTGCTCGGGGGACCGGGGCACCGCCTGCTTGTCTGGAGCGCTCCGCTGGCCGGCGCCGCACTGGTGTTGGCAGCCGACATCGGCGTCCGTCTGATTGCCACGCCGACTGGCCGAGTCCCGTTGGGCGTGATCACCGCCGTGGTCGGCGGCCCGGTGTTCATCGTTCTGCTGCTCAGAGAGCGACGGGGTGCGGTCTGACCTCCGCGGTTGATCGCGCCGGTTTTCGGCCCCCCAGGCTGGTTATCGGCGCCGCAAAGTCACGCCCCCGTACCACGACCTGTCCGGTCACCCCATCTGGGTAAGTCCCAATCCACGCGGCGCACGACTCACCGTGCAGCCCGAGCCATGAAACGCTCGATCCCCTTGCCGTGAGGCCGACCGATGGGAGGAACGCGCCGTGAGTAGACGGGCCATTTTGGAAGAGTTCAGCGCCGGTGGCGACGCCACGCGGACACTCTCGGACGACGATGTCGCGGTTCTGGAAAGCCCGGCGCCGCCGGTGCCAGATTCGGCCGACATCGACCAAGGCGAGGGACGCCGCAAGCACCAGCGAATCGAGAACGGCGCCGAGGTCCGCCTCTGGCTCGTCGAGCCGACCGGCACACTCACGCCCGCTGGCACGGGCCGAAGCATCGACGTGAGCCGCGGGGGGATGCTCCTGAAGCTCAAGGCATCCTGGCCGCACGTCGGCCAGAAAGTCGTGCTCTCGCACCGCCTGGCGCACGTTCCGGTGTATGCCGAGGTCGTTCGCGTCAGCAAGGGCCTGCTCCGCACCCGGCTCGGCCTCAAGTTTGCGCCCATGCCCGACGCCCTTCAGCCCCAACTCGAGCGCCACGCCAAGGAAATGCTCGTCTGGGCCTGATCCAGACCCCGTCACCACGCACTTTGAGCGGGTCCCATCTGGGGCCCGTTTGTCGTATCCACTCAAAGCGTTGGAGCGTGTAGCATGCCGGGATGATTCCCGGGGACGCTCCACCCACGCCAGCATCCACTCGCCTCGTCACCTCCCGTGGCGGCGCCGGACGCCGCGGCTCCGTCGCGACTATCACCAGGCGCACGGCGGTGGGGGCCCTCGCTGCGACCGGCCTCGGTTTCGCGCTCTTCGGCCCCAGACAGGCTCAGGAAGCCCCCGCGGGCCGCGTCGTGATCGACTACTGGGAGAAGTGGACCGGCCAGGAAGGCGACGCCATGCAGGCCGTCGTCGACCGGTTCAACGCCCTCCAGTCCCGCATTTATGTCCGTTACTTCTCCATGTCCGCGATCGATCAGAAGGCCCTCGTCTCCATGGCCGGTGGCGCTCCGCCCGATCTGATCGGCCTCTGGAACTTCAGCCTGCCCCAGTTCGTCGAAGCCGGCGCCCTCGCGGACCTGGCCGTCCTCGACCGACAGCACGCCGACGAGGTCTCGAGGGCCTTCGCCGACGAGTACGGCCTCGAGCCCGACGATTCCGTTCTGGCCCCCGAGTACTACGCCCCGCAGGTCTGGCGCCTGAACTTCCACAACGGCCTCATGGCCGGCATGGTCAACACCTGCTCCACCATGGGCCTCTATTACAACCGCGCGGCGTTCCGCGACGTCGGCCTTGACCCCGACAACCCGCCCAAGAACATCGCCGAACTCGACGAAGCCGCGGATCGGCTGACCACCTACAAGCCCGGCAGCAGCAGCGAAAGCCCGCGGCTCGACCGCGCCGGGTTCCTCCACCGAGAGCCCGGCTGGTGGAACTGGCTCTGGGGCTACCACTTCGGCGGCAAGCTCTACGACCCGGAGACCAACACCGCGACCGCCGCCGCGCCCGAGAATGTCCGCGGCTACGAGTGGCTGCAGAGCTACCCCAAGAAGTACGGCACCGATACGCTCGTGTCGTTCCAGTCCGGCTTCGGCGGGTACAACTCTGTGCAGCAGGCGCTGCTCAGCGATCAGGTCGCGATGACGCTGCACGGCTCCTTCCTCGCCAATGTGATTCAACGCTTCAAGCCCGATTTCGACTACGCCGCCGCGCCCTTCCCCGTCGCCGCCGAGATCTACGACCCCACGCAGCCCGTCGGTCTGATCGAATCCGACACGCTTTGCATCCCGTCGGCGGCGCGGCACCCGCGCGAGGCCTACGAGTTCCTCCGCTTCACCCAGCGCCGCGAGAATGTCGAGCGACTGGCGCGTCTGCACGCCAAACCCTCCCCGCTGCGCTATTCCCCGCCCTCGTTCGCCGAAGGCCATACCAACAAGTACATCGAGATCCACAACCGCATCGCCCAGAGCGAACGGGCGTTCCCCAAACCACTCACGCGCATCTGGCCTCAGTACGAACAGGAGTTCAACGCCGAGATCGCCAAGTTCTGGCGGGCCGAGATCCCAGCCAAGGACATCCTCACCGAGATCGAACGCCGCGCGCAGGGCATGCTCGACCGGGCGGCCACCAAGCGCGCCCGACGCGATAAGGCGAACGCATGAGTTCCTCGGCCGCCGTCAAGCAAGCGAAAGTCCCCGGCCGTCGGTTTCCCGAATGGGCGACCGGCGTGCTCTTTGTGAGCCCCTGGATCATCGGGTTCCTGCTCTTCATGGCCCTGCCGATCGGCCTCAGCTTCTACTACTCGCTCAGCGACTACACCGTGCTCGAGCCGCCCATCTTCGTCGGCACGGCCAACTACGAACGGCTCGCTTCCGACCCCGTGTTCTGGAAGGTGATGCGGAATACAATTCTCTACGCCGCGATCTCCATCCCCGTCGGCACCATCCTCGCCCTCGTCATCGCGGCGCTGCTCAATACCAACGTCAAAGGCCTCACGTTCTTCCGGGCCGCCGTCTTTCTGCCCACGCTCGTTCCGCTCGTGGCCGCCGCCATGGTCTGGATGTGGCTGTTCAACGGCGAACTCGGGCTTATCAACACCGCCCTCGGTTTCATCGGCATCACCGGCCCCAACTGGCTCGGTGACGCCGCGTGGGTCATGCCCGCGCTCATCATTATGAGCCTCTGGTCGGTCGGCCAGGCCGTGGTCATCTACCTCGCGGCGCTCCAAGACGTCCCCACGAGTCTTTATGAGGCCGCCGATCTCGACGGCATGGGCGTAGTGCGCAAGTTCCTCAACGTCACCGTCCCGATGATCTCGCCGGTCATCCTCTTCAACGTGATCATGGCGATCATCGCCGCGTGGCAGGTCTTCGCCGTCCCCTACATCATGCTCGGCGACGGCGTCGAGCGGGCCGGCTACTTCTACACCATGTACCTCTACGACCAAGCCTTCCGATTCCTCAACATGGGCGCCGCCTCGGCCATGGCCTGGGTCCAACTCGTGATCATCCTCGCTCTCACCGGTCTCACGTTCATCATCAGCAAGAGAGCCGTCCACTACCGCGCCTGAGCCGGCTCGGCCAATCGGAAGACTGCACACCGTGGCGACTGTCGAAGCCAAAAACCCCATCGCCAAGACCGCGCTCTATGCCGCGCTCATCGGCATCAGCCTCGTCTTTGCGCTCCCTCTCTTGTGGATGGTCTCCACCAGCCTCAAGCCCGAGGCCCAGACGCTCACGACCCCGCCTCGGTGGCTGCCCGACCCCGTCACCGACCTGCCCAAGAACGCGATCGACAACTACGTCGGACGTACCGCCGAAGGCGGCGAGATCGTCGCCCGAGGCGTGCTGAACGACCCGGTCATCGACTTCCCACTCTATCTCCGAAACACGCTCATCGTCGCCTTTCTTAACGTCACCGGTATGGTCATCTCATCCGCCGTCATCGCCTACGGCTTCGCCCGAGTAAAATGGCGAGGCAGGGGTGTCATGTTCGCTCTCGTCCTCGCGACGATGATGATCCCGTTCCCGGTCCTCATGGCGCCGCTCTACGTCATCTTCCGAGAGTTCGGGTGGATCGGCACCTTCAAGCCTCTGTGGGCGCCCGCCTGGTTCGGCGGCGCCTTTCAGATCTTCCTACTCCGCCAGTTCTACCTCACCATCCCGAAAGAGCTCGACGAAGCCGCACGGATCGACGGCTGTTCGCACGTCGGCGTTTTCCTTCGCATCATTTTGCCGCTGTCCAAGCCGGCCCTGGCCGTGGTCGCGCTCTTCCAGTTCATCTTCGTCTGGAACGACTTCCTCGGCCCGCTGATCTTTCTTCAGCACCGAGACCAGTTCACGCTCGCCCTCGGGCTTCAGCTCTATCAAAGCCAGGCGGGCAACGTCCCCTGGAACCTGCTGATGGCCGCCAGCACGCTCATCCTGCTCCCGGTGCTCATCCTGTTCGTGCTGACCCAACGCACGTTCGTCGAAGGCATCGCCACCCAAGGTCTTAAAGAGTAAACCGCGCGCACGAACAGGCCTCTTCCCGCCTCGCCGCATTTGGAGAGAGCCGGGATCAAGGCTTGCCTTCTTGCCCGCGCGCACCGGACCGTGCGCACCCTACGGCTGAATGGCTCGGTAGATCAGTGCATTGCGTACGGCGGCTCCTGCGCTCGCTGCGTGCGACCCTAGCTTTGCATCGCGCACGAAGCGCACATCCCGTACAGCACGATGTCGTGCGACGAGACCACGAACCCCTCCGGCGCCAGCGACACCAGATCCCCCGGGCACCCGTCGAAATCAAAGACCCGCCCGCACCGCTCGCAGTGGAAGTGGTGGTGGTGTCCGAGGTCGGCCGACTCGTACCGAGGCGTCTGCCCGGGCAGTTCGACCGCCTTGATGTCCCCGGCTTCCACCATCGCGTTCAACGCCCGGTAGACCGTCGCCAAACCGAGATGCTCCACCTCGGCCGAGGCCCGCTCGTGGACCTCGTTCGGGCTGAGTGGCCCGTCGGCGTCCGTAATCACCTTGCGGATCGCGACACGCTGGCGAGTTTGGCGACGTTCGGGCGGCATCTCGACCGCAGGATAGGCCCTCGATGCTTCGCTCTCTAATCCAACGCCTCGAGCCCCGCACCGCGTTCAACCGGAGGCCTACGGCTGTCGAGCCACGGGCCCGCTGTGCAACAGACCCGACCTTCAAAAACAACACCGGCCCGGGCGAACCCGAGCCGGTGTGAATCATCACTGAAGGCGTCCCCAAAGGGACGCGATGCTATCTAGGCGAGTGGTCTCAGATCACTCGTAGATGTTCGTCGCTTCGGTTTCCTCCGAGGGACGGGTCAGCTGATCCGTGTCCATCCGGACGCGGAAGCGGCTGTCGGCCGACGAGGCGCCCTTGACCCGGACCTGCCACGAGGCGCGAGCCTTGGGCGGGAGCGAAGCCAGGGGCTGGAAGGTGATGCGACCGTTGCTGAACGAGCCCGGCGTGGCGCCGGCGGCCGACACGAACGTGACGGCGCTTTCGATCTCGCAGACGATGAGGATGTTGGTGTCCGTCGCCGAGCCCTGGTTGGTCACGGTGATGGTGTAGATCTCGTCCTCGCCCACCTGGACGGGGTCGTTCTCGTCGACCACCTCGAGCAGCACGGCCGGGATGCCTTCGATCAGGGTCGAGCACTCGGTCGTGGCCGGGTCAACACAGGCGCCGTTCACGTTGGCGCGGGTTGTGATGGTGGTGGGCTGCGAGGGGTTCAGGTTGATGGAGACGGTGCGGGAACCGTTGGCGGGGATGGTGCCGAGGTTCCAGGTCACCTGCGAGCCGCCGAGCTGGCCGCCGTCGGAAGCGGACAGAGCCTGGCCGCCGTTGAGCGCCGCCGTGAGGACGACGTTCTCAGCCGGGCAGCTGCCCGGGTTGCTGACCGTGAACTCGTGGGTGAACGAACGGCCGATGAAGCGGCGGTTCGGGCTGTCGCAGGAGAGGGCCAGACGGGCTTCGCCGATCTGGGTCGAGCCGGCCGAAGCGTCGGCCGTCAGGCCGCCGCCGGAGCGGGCCGTGGCGTTGTGGCGGAACGTGCCCGGGCCGCTGGCCTGAGCTGTCACCTGGAACTCACGGCACTCGCCGGGGTTGAGCTGGGGGATGTTGAAGGAGACGGTGTTGGAACCGTTGACCGTCAGGCCCTGCGGGAGCTGCTGGGAGACGACCACGTCGCGGGCGACGCCCGTGCCGGGGTTGCAGACCACGTAGGAGATCGGCAGCGGGTCGCACTTGCAGATCTGCTGCGGGGCGTTCATTTCGAGCGTCAGCGCGGGCTGCACGATGCGGGCCTCGGCGCAGAGCGGGAGGTCGAAGTCGACCTCGGCGCAGCTGTTCAGAGCGTCGCCGCCGGAAGCGGTCGCGGTGATCTCGATCACCTTGCGCTCACGCGGGCCGAAGTTGCCCAAGTCCCAGCAGTAGCGGTTGCCCGCGGTCGAGCCGGCGTTCGGGGTCGAGGAGACGACCTGGAAGTTGTTGCTGAGCTGATCGCAGATGTTGACGTTGTGGATCTCGCCATCGATCAGGCTCGTCGCCACGATCACGTACTTGAACTGCTCGCCGACCGCGATCTCAGCCGGGAGGAGCTTCTCGACGTGCAGCGCGCCGCCGGACGCTTCGCCGGTCGGGTACGCCGAATGCACGCGGCCTTCGTTATTATGGATCGTGAACGCGCCGACGGACGAGTAGCCCGTGCGGCGGGGGGCCGGAGCGGCCGCCGGCTGAGCGGCGGGCTGGGCGGCGGGTGCAGGGCGGGCCTGAGGCGTCGTCTGGCTGTACCAGTAACGGGTCAGGTCGTCTTCGGCGGCCTTGCGGTCGTTCTGCGCGAGTGCCGTGGTACCCGAGAGGGTCACACAGGCCGCCGCGATCCAGGTCATCGCTTTGCGATACATCTACGTCGTTCCTTTCTCAGCGCGGCCCCTGCATCGGGCGCCATCTCATCCGGCCTTGCAGGCCAAGTTTGTCTGACCCGCGCCAACAGTGGGTCACGGGGCACACGCCCCAAGATTCGTTTCAACCAACAGCGCACGCGGACGCCCGCGCACGATGCTCTCAATGCTATACCACGGCTAGCACTGACTTACCAGCGAATGGCAAAGACAGCTCTCAACTCCGTGGTCAATCAAGCTCCATCGTTCTGAACTCGCGGGCCAAAGGTCGCGGAGGCAGCACGGCAGCAACCAATCGCCGTTGCGCAAGCCCCGTCACACATCTCCCGCTGCGTTGGCCCACCATGGCCCACGCACGCTCAAATCGGGGAAGCCCCGCTCCAAGAACCTTGTCCGAAGACCCGGTCCCGAGGCCGAGGCCCCATCTCATACCGCGATCCTCTCTAACAACACATGCCGGACAGACATCCGGAAAGGCAGCTCATCGAGGAGTCCCTAGGAACACCGTGTGTTGCACACCGAGAAAGGCCGAAACAAGCAACACGGGCGGGAGGATTCGAACCCCCAACCTCCTGATCCGTAGTCAGGTGCTCTATCCAATTGAGCTACGCCCGCAGCGGCGACAAGAATAGCCGCCTTCAAAGCCGCCCGCCACCCAGCCAACCCCGCAAAGGCGCCATTCCCGCTAAACGCCTTGGCGTGTGTGTGAACAAGTATCGTCGGGACCGGAGGCCACAACCGGCCGAGTCCCCTCCCCAGGGGGCAAACCTCACTCCGTCACCTCCGATCGCCTGTTGACATCCGCCAGCCCGAG